>JAPLRP010000027.1 GCA_026399095.1 Methylococcales bacterium
AGCCGTGAGTGGAGCTATATATCAACCAGAGAAGGTGGCAGCGTGAGTTGTTGCTTGTCTCAGGATAGCTGTGAAACTCGACCCGTACTAACTGTTAGCTTTCGCTTGGAGCGAGGCGATCAGTTTGAAAGCGGATTCCAAGAATGACTGCAATATTAAACATTAGGCAAATGTTATTTCAAGAAATGCCTTTTGCAATTAATGCTGCCAGATTGGAAGGGTGGAATCCGGGTCTTTATGATGCAGATGCCTTCTATCATGCTGATCCCAATGGGTTTTTTATTGCTGAAGTTGCTGGTAAGTTAATAGGGAGTATCTCTGGAGTTGCTTATAATGATGACTATGGCTTTATAGGTCTTTTTATTATAGACCCCGAGTATCGTGGTCAATGGCATGGTATTCAGTTGGGAAAAGTCGTTTTAGAATATTTAGGTGAGCGTAATGTTGGTCTGGATGGTGTTTTAGAAAAGCAGATCGCTTATCAAAATTATTTTGGTTTTAATTATGCTTACAAAAATATTCGATTCGAAGGTAAAGCTAAAAGCAAAAAACCACCAACATCTTTGCCAATTGCTGATGTGGATTTTAATAAATTACTCGAATATGATCGTGAAATTTTCTTGGTTCCACGTACGGAGTTTCTTCGACGTTGGATTGCTCAAGTCGACTCCGTTGGATATTATTCAGAAAACGAAACTCATCTTGTAGGCTATGGAATTCTTAGGAAATGTGTAACAGGCTATAAAATCGGCCCTTTGTTCGCAGATAATGAAGCCATTGCTGTTGAAATATTAGAGGCGCTCCTCTCAAATATTCCGGGTGAAGTCTATTATTTGGATATTCCTGAGCCTAATTTGGAGTCTTTAAAAATTGCAGAACAATTCAATATGCAAAAAGTATTTGAAACCGCACGTATGTATTCAAAAGAAATTCCAAATGTACCTTTGCATAAGGTCTTTGGAATTACCAGTTTTGAATTAGGATAATAAATTGCTATGACTGAAGCCAATAAACGCATAGCTTTTTCTCTGTTATTAATAGTTATGGCGTCAGCAATTTTGTTATGGTCTGATCGCCATAATCGTCATGCACAAAACAATATTAAAACATCAGTAACTACTGTTATCCCTTTGGCTATTTTGCAGCATAGCTCAAATCCACTTATGGATGATGTTCGTTCTGGCGTTTTAGATGCGTTAAATGCCAGAGGTTATAAAGATGGTCAAAATTTGGCGATTACTACTTATAATCCTGAAGGTGATTTGCCCACTGCTAATCTGATGGCACAAAAGATAATTAGCGGTGATTATCGCCTGGCAATTTCTATTTCTACGGTTATGTTGCAGGCCTTGGCTAATGCTAATCGAACCGGGCGTGTCACACATGTCTTTGGTGCGGTTACTGTTCCGGTCGCCTCAGGGGTTGGTATTAAGGCGCTGGATAGTCTTGATAAACCAGCTCACCTAACGGGTCTCGGTACACCACAGCCTGTGGCAGAAATTTTTCGAATGGCTAAGCAAGTCAATCCAGCGCTGAAAACAGTAGGTGTTGTGTGGAATCCTGCAGAAGTTAATTCTGAATTTTGTACTAAGCAAGCGCGGGCTGTATCAGCAGAGCTTGGTTTAGTTTTGCTTGAAGCACCGGTAGAGCAAGCCAAAGATATACGTGAAGCGGCTCAATCTTTAGTGGCTCGCGGTGCAGAGGCTATTTGGACAGGGGGCGATGCCACTGTCAATTCGGCGGTGGATAGTTTAATTGAAGTCGCTAGCACGGCCCATATTCCTGTTTTTTCTAATATTTCTGGACATGTTAGAAAAGGTGGTTTATTCGATCTTGGAGCAGATTATCACGAAGTCGGTGAGCAAGTAGGGCAACTGGTTGCTGATATTTTAAGTGGAGCCAATCCTGCTGCTATTCCGGTCAAAAATTATATGCCTAAGCGCATATTGTTGAATGAAAAAACTCGAAAAGCACTGCTAACGCCTTGGCTATTTTCTAAGGAGATGTACGCTCAAGCGGCTAGTGTTATTGGAGAAAATGGGCTAGAAGTAAAGGCTATTGATCATGCCGTAACGAATATTCTACCATCTCCTATAACGATTCAAGCAGGTAAAAATTATAAGGTTGGTGTCGCTTATTTTGCACCTGAGCCAGGTATAGACTCTGTTATGGCTGGATTGCGTGAAGGTTTAAACGTATTAGGCTTAGAGGAAGGGCGTAATTTATCTTTCCAAAATATACATGCCCAAGGAGAGATTGCTCAGATACCCACTATTGGACAAGTATTAGATAGCAGTGATGTTGATGCTATTTTGACATTAACGACTCCAGTCTTGCAGGGTGTTGGTATGATGGCAAAACATAAGCCTGTGGTGTTTACTTATGTTAGCGATCCTCTTGCTGCAGGCGCTGGGAAAAGCTTTGCTGAGCACTTGACTAACTTGACAGGTATTGGTTCATTTCCACCCGTTGAGGATATGCTCGCCATGACTCGTAAAGTTTTGCCTGGAATACATTCGCTGGGTACGCTTTATAATCCAAGTGAAGTTAATTCAGTAAAAGTTGTCGGGGTGCTTCGTGACTTGTGTCGTAAAGCAGGTCTTATTCTGGAAGAAGTTCCTATTAATACGACTGCTGATGTGGTGCAAGCTGCACAGGCATTGGTTGCTCGTAATGTGAATGCAATTGTCTCGGTTGGCGATAATACCATGTATCAGGCCCTGGATGCTGTTGCCAGTATTGCGTTAAAAGCAGGAATTCCACTTATTTTAGATCAGCCGGAGTTTATCTCTCATGATGCTTTAATGGTAGTAGGTGTTGATTATAAGGAAAGTGGTCGAGCTGCTGCTGAACCATTGGTTCAAGTGTTAACAGGGAAAAACCCCGTAACCATGCCTTTTCGTAATGTCAGTAAAAAGTCGATTTTACTTAATGAGGGCAGTGCGAAACGTCTGAATGTCGTATTTAGTGATGAGGTTCGAGCGTTGGCAACGGCACCTTCTATTGCTACTTATGCAAAACAAGCATCGCAACCCTTAGATCATAAATGGAAAATCAAGCGTATATCTTATGTGGAGTCTTCGCCAGCCGAAGATAACCAGCAGGGTATTGATGATGGTTTTAAAGCCGCCGGCATGCAAGTTGGGCGTGACTTTGAGTTAAGTGATGTTTCGGCGCAAGGTGATATGACGGTATTGTCCAGTCTTGCTGATGCAGTTGGTAGCGATGGGACTGAGTTAGTCATGACATTATCTACTCCTACATTACAAACCATCATGCACAAAGTCAAAAAAATACCTGTTTTATTTTCCTTGGTTTCTAATGCAGTAATCGCGGGTGCAGGAACCGATGAGAATAATCATCTACCCAATGTCACTGGTGTTTCTGTACCGGCACCCATCGAAGAGATGGTTGTGATGATTAAACAGTACTTTCCTGAGATACATCGGGTCGGCTCATTGTTTACACCCGGGGAAGATAACTCTGTATACAATATGAATTTGTTTGAGAAAACTGCCATTCAACATGGACTTTCTGTATTAAAATTGCCAGTAAATTCTTCTAGTGAATTGCCAAATGCTGCTTTAGCAATGGCCAGTCAACCTATTGATGCTTGGGTGCAAATAGTTGACAATCAGATGGTCTCTGGGTTTGTTGCAATTGCTCAAGCTGCAACGCGCGCTAAAAAACCATTGTTTACTTTTTCAAAATCAGGCGTTGAGCAAGGTGCAGCTGTCGCTTACTCAACGGATTATTATCAGGCTGGTTTTGATACGGCTCTGAAAGCAGTTGAAGTGATGCACGGTAAATCACCTAAAGATATTCCATTTTCACGTACTTCAAAAATTAATCTGATTGTCAGTGAAGAACACGCAAAAAATTTGCACATGACATTACCTGTGGGGCTTATAGGTAAAGCAGATTTGCGATTGAGTAATCATCATTAATTCTAATGGAGGACGTAGATGGAAATTATTACTGAGCTTGACGGTGATGAAATGCGCATTGAATTGCGAGGAAGGTTAGATGCAGCTTGGAGCAATTCGGTAAGTAAGACTCTGCAGGATACTGTTCATGGCGGGTCTCATCGTATTGCCTTGGATTTGTCACAAGTAAGTTATCTCAGTTCTGCCGGTATACGTGTATTGGTAATCCTAACTAAAAATCTGAAAGCAGTGGGTGGTTCTATTCGACTTATTAATCCATCCTCTTCAGTGAGCGAAGTATTAAGATTGGTTGGCTTTCAGCAATTGCTTGATAGCTTTAATGCTTCGGTAGTGATTCAAAAGCCGATTTTTAGAGATGATAAAAACAGTGAGTCTCGATCGGTAAAGATTGGTGAAAATGATTTTGAAGTCTATACATTAAACGTCGACTCAGTTCAGCAAGGCTTGGTCATTGGTAATGTAGAGAATAAGTTGGCTGCTGAATTAAAACCTGCTGCTGCCATGCCTGTTAATAATGATACTTGGGTTATTGGTCAGGGAGTTTTGGGGGCTGCAAATTATACGGCTTCGAGCTTTGGTGAATTACTTGCAGTATCGGGCTTGGCTATTACTTTACCCGGTAATGATCCAGCTCATCCCGATTGGATGCAACAAGAAGCAGAATGGGTTCCTGAAGTTTCTCTTTTACATGGACTGAAAGGGGTAGGGAAGTTTCGATATCTGATGCGCTTTGGTGAGATACCTGAAACCGCACCGATACGTTTAAGTGATTTAATTAAAGCAGCGATGGAGCTATGTGTTAGTGATATTGTTTCTTTTGTAATTCTAGCAGAAACGGCTCACCTTATTGGTGCTGCAGCTCAGGTGTCACAGAAAACTTATTCTAAAGAGTTCTTTGATTTTCCAGCTATTCGCGATCATTTGTTATTTACGGCTGAGCCGGCTTATGCAGACGATACTTGTTTAATAGTTGGTTTAATTGCGCGTAATCCGCAACGTCCTCTGGCAGCTCAATTGAGACCCATGGCTAATGGCAGTGACTTGTTTATCCATGCTCATGCCAGCGTGGTTCCCTTCAGTCCGGTACGTAAAGGGTTTATTGATTTATCAGAAAGTTTGAAAAAATTAATGGCTACTCAAACTATACGTGGCATTTTACATTTGCTAAATGATGATCGTGAAGGTATTGGCGCAGGTGAAAGTTTTTTGCGAAGAGGTGCTTTATGGTGTGCGCCTGTTAACTTTAAAGAGGAAAAGCCCGAATGACATTGTTGATTGGTGCGTTGACTTTGGGAATAATTTTGTCGTTATTAGCCCTGGGTGTTTATATTTCTTATCGGATATTTGATATTGCCGATATTACTGTTGATGGCTCCTTGACTTTCGGAGCCGCTGTGGCCAGTGTTTTGCTTGTTAAGCATGGCGTCAACCCACTTTGGGCAACCACTGCGGGATTTATGGCGGGGGCTTTGGCTGGTACTGTGAGTGGTATTTTACAAACCCGTTTTTATATTAATTCGTTGTTGTCTGGTATTTTGGTTATGACTGCGCTGTATTCGGTCAACTTACACGTTATGGGGCGTAGCAATATTCCTTTTTTGGGTGCAGCGACCTTATCGACTTATTGTGAACAACTGGGTAGTGACTTATTCGCTGGGCCAGAAACTAATTTATGGGGATGGACAGTTTCCAGTGCAGATTTAACTATGTTGTTGTTTATGTTCGCGTTGGTGTGCTTCATTGCGTTGTTATTGTGGGGTTTTTTACGTACCGATATTGGGACAGCGATGCGTGCTTCGGGTGATAATCCGCAAATGGTTAAAGCCTTGGGTGGGAATGTAGAAAATTATCGTGTTTTTGGGCTTGCAGTATCTAATGGTCTGGTTGGTTTGGCTGGCGCGTTATGGGCTCAGTATCAGAACTTTGCTGATGTGCAGATGGGTATTGGTATGGTTGTTTGGGGTTTGGCCAGTGTTATTATAGGCGAAGCGCTTACAGGCGCATCGGGTGTAGGTATTGCGATTATCGGGACTATTATTGGTTCTATTTTGTTTAGGCAGTTGGTAGCAATCGCTTTGTCATTTGGTCTTAATCCTAACGACCTAAAGTTGATTACGGCTGTTTTTGTTTTTGCAGCGCTGATTTTACCAAATATGATGAGTAAGCTTTCTGTACGCAAATTTCAGGGGCGCGCATGAGTGAACTCGAGTCGCAATTATCAGTTAATAGGGCATTGGTAAAGCTAGATAATGTTTATAAAACGTTCCACTCAGGTACAGTTAACGAAGTACGACCGATGAGAGGTATTAATCTTGATATTGAAGAGGGATCGTTTGTCGTTGTGCTTGGCGGAAATGGATCGGGTAAATCAACTTTATTGAATGCCATGGCGGGAAGTTTTCCTATCGATTCTGGGCGTATTGAACTGGATGGCCATGACGTAAGTAAATGGCCGGAGCATCGTCGAGCTATTTTAATTGGCAGGGTTTTTCAAAATCCGTTTTCTGGTACAGCACCAACCATGTCAATTCTTGATAATTTTTCTCTTGCTGCCAAACGCGGTAAATTTCGAGGTTTAAGTTGGGCACATTCTCGTCATTTACAAGATGAATTGAGAGATAGGATAAGGGAGCTAAAAATGGGGCTCGAAGATCGCTTGGATTGTGCTATTGGCTCTCTTTCCGGAGGCCAGCGTCAAGCGCTCACTTTATTAATGGCGACTTGGCTTAAGCCGCGACTGTTATTGCTAGATGAACATACTGCCGCCCTTGATCCCAAAAGCGCCGACCAAGTGATTGCCTTAACAGACGAAATTATTGCTCGAGAACGCCTTACCACTTTGATGGTAACCCATTCGATGCAACAAGCTATAAATCTTGGTGATCGCATTGTAATGATGCACAAAGGGAATGTGTTGCATGATTACATGGCTGCTCAAAAGAAACGATTGCGCGTCGATGATTTGCTTTCACGTTTTGAAAATGTTCGAAGAAGAGAGTTATTAGACGAAAGTGCAGCAGAGATATTACGTGCACGGTATATCTAAGCGCTTATCAAATGAGTTAACTTCTTAAAATCACAGGTATAAATTAACATGAGTAAAAAAATTCTGATAACTGATGATGAACCTCATATCAGGTTGTTACTGGAGCAGGCTCTTGAAGATCTCGAAGACTATGATGTGGAGTTTTTTTTCGCGGAGAATGGAGAAATAGCATTGGACATTATTCGGGAGGAAAAACCGGGTTTGGTTTTGCTTGATGTTATGATGCCGAAAATGAATGGTTTCGATGTTTGTAAAACAGTCAAACGTGATTGGGAGATGAGCGATGTCTACATTATTATGTTGACGGCAAAAGGGCAAGAATATGATAAGGATAAAGGTCTTGATGTGGGTGCTGATCTTTACATGACTAAACCTTTTAATCCTGATGAAATTATGGCTCATGCCATAAGGGTGCTTGAAATAGAACTGGATTAATTGTTTAATCAAAATTATTAAAAATAAAGAATGAACAATGGTGCAACATCTGTAAAATAAGCATTAGGTATGAGTTTGCGATAAATTAACTAAGAAATTAGTAATGTTTTTTCAATAATTTTATACTCTCATTTATTAAATTTATTTAGGATTTGGATTAATTATAGTGATTCAAAATTTTTGACTACTTAGCTTTATTGAATTTAACCTTAATGATATTAGAATTTTATGCAAGCATTTATCCATCCTACTTTAATTAAGTTATTTGACGGTATTAAGAATTTTCAGCAACGTGCCTATGAGCAAGATTTTGCAAATATGAAAGGCTTGGTTGAAGATGGCCAGCAACCTAAAGTATTGTTGATAGCTTGTAGTGATTCACGGGTAGATCCTGCCATTTTAACAAACGCCGAGCCTGGGGATTTGTTTGTTTTACGTAATGTGGCTAATCTAGTGCCAAGTTACGATATTGAGGGTAAATATGATGGTGCACGTGCGGCTATTGAGTATGCTGTTCGCGATTTGGAAGTTGAGCATATTGTAATTTTGGGGCATGCTCGTTGTGGCGGTATTCATGCTTTTTTAAAGACGCTATCAGGTCAAAAAATACAGCGTGATTTTATTGGTGATTGGGTTTCATTAGCAATGGATGGCTGTGTTCATTACGCAATTGAGCAAATTAACGGATCAGATAACGATTTAGGTGAAACGGTTCGTGAAGTAGATCTCGATACTTTAAGTGAACATCAGCATTTGGTTGAGCGGGCGGCTATTCGTGGTTCATTGGATAATCTATTGACTTATCCCTGGATCAAACAACGAATTGATAAGGGTGAACTCAATTTGCATGGTTGGTGGTTTGATTTGGAAAATGGGGATTTATGGGCTACTGATGCTGAAAATACTGTATTTCTTCCCGTTATTGATTAAGAATTACTTTGCGTTGTAGCTAGCATAATGCGTAGACCAGAAAATATAATTTATGGGACCGATGACAAGCCCCGCTTAGCCGTATTATTAATTCTTGCTTTACAGCAAATGTCATTTCTTGGTGTTTATTTAGTAATATCACCTTTATTTGCTCGGAATTTGGGGCTTAATCAAGAACAGTCCCTGCAATTAATCTCGGCAACCCTGTTAGCATCCGGTTTTGGTGTGGTATTACAGTCGGCTAAAATTTTCGGCGTTGGTTCTGGTTATTTTTGTCCTTTGCAGGCAACATCGTCCACTTTCTCTAGTTTGTTATTGGCAAAAACTCACAGTGGTTTGGGTGCGGTTTTTGGTATGGTTGCAGTAGTTGGATTGTCACAGATGGCTTTTGCGTTTCTGTTTCAAAGATTGCGAGGCATATTTACGGTGCAGGTAGCGGGATTGGCTGTTTTGCTGATTGGATTGGGGTTGGGATATTATGGACTTAAGTTGATTTTAGAGACAGAGGTTGGTGTTTCTTTAAATCAACAAGGTCTTTTATGTATGCTTACCTTGGGTACGATGATTGGTTTTAATATTTGGTCTTCCGGCCATCTGCGTTTGTTTTCAGCATTTTTAGGATTGTTGGCAGGGTTTGTCGCCAGTTATTTTATGGATGTAATTTCTGACAGCGAATGGGCTGTTTTTCATAATGCGGCTTTGTTTTATATCCCTAGGCCGATGAATATTGGTTGGTCTATTGATCATAAGGCTCTTTTACCGGCTATTATGACAGGGCTTTTTCTTGCCCTGCATGGGTTTGGTGCTTTGGTTGCTGCGCAGCGTTTTAACGATGCGGACTGGAAACGCCCTGATTTGCAGTTGATTAAACAAGGCATCCTAGCTGAAGGTGTTACCAATTTAGTCAATTCTTTACTTAACGGACTGCCATTGACTTCAAGTGGTGGTGCAGTAAGTTTGGCAGCATCTACCGGTTGCACCAGTCGCTATTTAGCTTATTGGCTTGCTGCAATTATGGTAGTGATTGCTTTTATGCCTAAGGCAATTGTGTTTTGGCAAATTTTGCCTTTATCGGTGATGGGTGCTGCGCTAATATTTTTAGCTTCTTTCACGGCACTTTCCGGTCTCCAGGTGATGGGTTCAAGGTTGCTTGATAATCGTAAAATATTAGCCCTTGGTATAGGCCTTATTTTGGGGATCAGTTACGAACCGATCATGCTTTTATTTAATGACAAATATCCGGATGTTTTGAGAAATCTTTTGATGTCTGGTGTCAGTCTGGGTGTTTTTAGTGCGGTCGTTTTGTCTGCATTATTTCAAATCAAAAATCATACGAGTAAGCAACGTAGTTTTGATGCACTCCATAGTTCCTTAGGTGATGTTATTTTGTTTTTGGAACAACAGGGTATGAGTTGGGGGGCACGTCCCGAAATTGTTAGGCGTGCAGAGTACGCAACTTGGCAGGCATTTGAAATTCTTACCGATCATGGGTTGATCGATTTGAATGACGATAAAAGCGACAAAATTCAACTTGAAACTCTATTTAATGAATATACCTTTACGGTAGTATTAAGTTATAGGGGAAATCTTTTATCATTAATGACTCATCGACCCACTCATGAGGAGATGCTTAATGATGAAAATGCAGTAATGCAAATGGCTGGATATTTACTTTATCGTTTGGCCGATAAAGTGAGAACACGCCACGATGGCGAGCGGTGTGAATTACGCTTGATATTTAATGATTAATTAACCAAACAAACAAGTAAAAGAGGAAAAGTATATGCTAACAATTTCATCGGCACGACAAGACACATTTATGGTTGTTACTCTAATGGGGCGCATTGATGCTTCAAATTCGAAAGATCTTGAGCAACAATGTCTTGAGATGATTAGTAACGGTGAAACTCAAATGATTCTTGATTTATCTGCAGTCAATTATGTTAGCAGTGCAGCTTTACGGGTTTTTTTATTGGCAGCAAAACGATTGAGTGCAGTTAAAGGTTCAGTAAAGTTATGTGGTTTAAGTACGACATTACGTGATGTTTTCGATATTAGTGGCTTCAGTAAGTTGTTTGTGATTACTGCGACACTGCAAGAAGCACTTAACGCAGATTAAGGTACATTTGATGTCCTAAATAAGGATTGTCACAAAATTTAGCTGGCAGTATCCGGGTTAATGGTAGCTTCATCGCAACCTTTTTGATAAAAAACAAGAGAGGGCGGAAAGGTAGTAATATCAATCGTTAGTGATGTTTCTTTTTGAAATGCAGCAATGAAGCCTTTACTGGTGCTGTGAAGGTTATGGATTAAGTTTTGAGCCAACTTTTGTTGCGCTTCATCTTCGCCTAATGCAAAAGGGTTTTCAGAAAGATTCATCTCATTAATAGCCATCTGTAAAGCATCGCCAGAGATAGCCTGTATTTTTGTTTGGAAAGAACTAAATATAGCGGCTCCTTTTTCACGCTTTATTCGTTCTATGTCATGTGGATCAGCATATAAAAGAAAAACGCCTTTTACTCCCTGAAACTCATTTTTGCAAATTCCGCCATCCATTGTCCTGACTAAATTAAGTTTTTTTGTTCCTTTCATTATTGTCATTGGTGGGTTCTGTCCAACTAAATTATCAGTCTCATTCTTTGAAGTAACTGAATTAGTTTTGAGGTGAACAGTTTTTGTATCTGAATTCTCTTTGACTTCTTGAGTCGAACAGGCTGCTAAGGTAATAAATAAAATGTGGGTTAAAAACTTTAAGCTGGTATTCATTGCTTTCTTGTTTGAGATATAGATGAAGATTAATTGGCGTAATTATAATCTTAGATTCAACTCATAAATGCAATTATCTTTGCAATATTAGTTCTAATACCAGTTTGCTGCCAAAATAAGCCAATAGTAGTGACATAAAACCGATTAAGGTCCATTGAATTGCTGTTTTGCCTCTCCAGCCGTATCGACTTCTGCCTATTAAAAGCCCTGTAAATATAAGCCATGCCAAAATAGATAAGACTGTTTTGTGGACAAGGTGCTGTGCAAATAAATTTTCTATAAATAAAAAGCCGCTGGCCAATGAAATGGACAGGAAAACAATGCCGGTAGTCAGCATTTGAAATAAGAGAGACTCCATGGTTTGTAAGGGAGGTAATGATTGGATGAATCGTTTGGGTGGGTGGCTTTTTAATTGCTGGTCTTGAATGGCAAGTAAAATTGCTTGGATTGCAGCGATGTTTAAGAGGCTAAAAGCAATGATAGAGGTTAGAATGTGAGTGCTCAATGCCCAATTGTAATGGGATACAAGTGGCGTTTTGTGAGAAAAATTAAGATCTAAAGCTAACATGCTAGCAGCAATAGGAAACAGGGCAATACCCAGCTTTTCTACCGGTTTATTGATTGTAGCTATCAGTAATAATAATGCGACTATCATTGCAACCAGTGAGCTGGTGCTAAAGAAATTAAAATTAAATCCATCATTCTGTTGAAAAACAATGGCCATATATATCAAATGGGTAGAAACAGCAGTCCATGCCAGATAAAGAGCTGTGCGCGGGATTCTGCTTTGGTTAATATGCCGGATAATTAGCAAGGTGCTAATTAAATAGCTAAATATTGATAGTGTGGCAATTGCGGTAGTGTTCATTAGTATTTAGAGGGTTAGGCTGTTAATAGTCACTGTTAATGCTAAGGCTAACTCAATGTACAGTATTTAAATTATTCTGTAATTGCTTCGAGTGCAAAGGTATTAATGGATATGGTAATATATCAGATTAAATAATCCTAGCGCATTTGTACTAGCGGATAGTTTCCTCAGAATAACAACAAAGACATCGATATGTTTGATAATTTAACCGATAGATTAAGTAAAACCCTTAAAAACCTTAAGGGTCAGGGTCGTCTGACCGAAGATAACATCAAGGAAGCTTTGCGCGAAGTGCGTATGGCTTTACTCGAGGCTGACGTGTCTTTGCCCGTTGTTACGGATTTTATTGAACGTGTCAAAGTAGGTGCCTTAGGTCAAGAAGTTCAAAACAGTTTGACGCCGGGTCAGGCCATGATCAAGTTGGTTCAATCTGAACTTGTCAAGGTCATGGGCGAGGCGAATGAGGGGCTAAATCTTAATGCTGTTCCGCCTGCTGTTATTCTAATGGCCGGTTTGCAGGGCGCAGGTAAGACCACGACCGTTGCCAAGTTGGGTCGTTGGCTGCAAGAAAATCAAAAGAAAAAAGTCGGTGTGGTGAGTGCCGACGTTTATCGTCCGGCAGCAATCAAGCAGCTGGAAGTGCTGGCTAAAGAAGTTGATTTGGTTTTCTTTGACAGTGATTTGTCACAACAGCCCATCGATATTGCCAAGAGTGCAATTGACGCAGCCAAGAGAAAATTTCTTGATGTGATAATCATCGATACTGCGGGCCGTTTGCATATTGATGATGAAATGATGGGTGAAATTAAAGGCCTGCATGCCGCCATTAATCCTGTTGAAACGTTATTTGTCGTTGATAGCATGACGGGGCAAGATGCTGCAATTACTGCTAAAGCCTTTAATGATGCCTTGCCCTTAACGGGGGTTATCCTGACCAAAGCTGATGGCGATGCTCGTGGTGGTGCGGCGCTATCCATAAGACATGTTACCGGCAAGCCTATCAAATTTATTGGTGTTGGCGAAAAAACAGATGCCTTAGAACCTTTTCATCCTGATCGTATTGCCTCCCGTATTTTAGGTATGGGGGATATGCTGAGTCTTATCGAAGAGATTGAGCAAAAAGTAGATAAGGAAAAAGCTGAAAAATTTGCCCGTAAAATGCAAAAAGGTAAGGGCTTTGATCTGGAAGATTTTCGTGAGCAATTACAGCAAATGCAGAGTATGGGTGGAGTGAGCTCCATGCTGGATAAATTGCCGGGTATGGGAAGTGTCCCGCAGGAAATGAAAGATAAGGTTAATGATAAAGAGTTGGCTCGTCAGATTGCTGTGATTGGATCTATGACTATGCAGGAAAGGCGTTACCCCGATTTAATCAAAGGTAATAGGAAAAAACGAATTGCCGCAGGTTGCGGGCAACAGTTGCAGGATGTTAACCGTATTCTTAAACAATTTTTGATGATGCAAAAAATGATGAAGAAATTTAAATCAGGCAATATGGCCAATATGTTACGTGGTATAAAAAGCAATGTTAAAGGTATGAGGCGGTAGTTTTTTATTGCTTATAGCCGCTATTTTCGCGTAATAAATAGAGTGATAGTTGATTTTTTCTAATTTATTCTTCACTTATAGTAAAAATCGCGTAAAATGGCGGATTAACAATGATTAAATGTATTTTTGAGGAAATTAGATGGTAACCATTCGTCTTTCAAGAGGCGGCGCTAAAAATCGCCCTTTTTATCACGTTGTTGTAACCGATAGCAGAAGCGGCCGAGATGGTCGTTATATTGAGCGTCTTGGCTTTTTTAACCCGTTAGCACGTGGTAATGAAGAAAGATTACGTTTGGACAGTGAGCGCGTTGAATATTGGAAGTCCACTGGCGCGCAACCTTCTGAGCGAGTTGCCAAGTTGATTAAAGACGCAATTAAAGCTGCTGCATAAGCTGTTGTCGTTGTCGAACCAACAGCAAATAAACGTTGGCAAGATTTCCGGCGTTTTTGGAGTAAAAGGTTGGGTAAAAGTATTTTCTTTTACTGACAATAAAGAGAATATTTTAAAATATTCGCCTTGGTTGTTAAAAAAAGACAGTGAAACGAAATTTATTAAGGTTATTGACGGCAAGCTTCAAGGCAAAGCAGTAGTGGCACAGCTTGAAGCCGTAAATGATAGAGATCAGGCTGCGAGTCTTATGGGTTGGGATATTTTCATAACACCTGACCAATTGCCAAAAGTGGCTAAAGATGAGTATTATTGGTCTGATTTGATTGGCTTAAGCGTTGAAACCAGTTTGGGTGTTCAGTTAGGCGTAATTGAAAGTCTGATGGAAACTGGTGCAAATGATGTTGTCATTATTAAAGGGGATCGGGAACGGGTCATTCCGTTTTTACAGGGACAGACAATAATTAGTATTAATCTGGATGATGCCAAAATGATTGTTGATTGGGATCCTGATTTTTAATTACCATCATGCGTTTTGATGTTGTAACATTATTTCCCGAAATGATAATTGACGCTGCAAGTTACGGGGTAACTGGCAGAGCAATTGAGCGTCAAATAGTCAGTTTGTCAGTTTGGAATCCTCGAGATTATACCATCGACAAACATCGAACAGTTGATGATCGCCCTTATGGCGGTGGTCCTGGAATGGTAATGAAATACCAGCCTTTGCATGATGCAGTTAATGGTGCAAAGCAAGCGGCTAGCGGCACCGCAAAAGTAGTTTATTTAAGTCCACAAGGTAAACCAATTACACAAGCATTGTTATCTGAAGCTTGTAATATTTCGCAATTGATTTTGATTGCAGGGCGCTATGAAGGTGTAGATGAGCGCTTTGTTAAAATGGATTGTGACGATGAATGGTCTGTTGGGGACTATGTAATTAGTGGCGGTGAGCTGGGTGCATTAATAGTTATTGATGCAGTAACCCGTTTATTGCCGGGTGTTCTTGGTCATGAAGAATCTGCACAGCAAGATTCTCATATGAATGGCTTGTTGGATTATCCGCATTTTACCAGGCCTGAACAACTTGAGAGAACTTCAGTGCCAGATGTTTTGTTAAGCGGTAATCATGCAGATATTGCTATATGGCGAATGAAGCAGGCATTAGGTAGAACTTGGCAAAGACGGCCGGATTTATTAAAAAACAAGAATTTAAGTGCAGAGCAGGAATATCTGCTGCAACAATTTAAAAGTGAAGTTGAATAGGGTGTGGTGATGAGCAATATTATTGATGTATTGGAAAAAGAGCAACTAAGACAAATTCCTGAATTTAATCCAGGTGATACTGTTGTTGTTCAAGTTAAAGTAAAAGAAGGCGAGCGTGAGAGAATTCAGGCTTTTGAAGGCATTGTGATTGCAAAACGTAATCGTGGTTTAAACTCTGCTTTCACAGTTAGAAAGATATCTCATGGTACTGGTGTTGAGCGTGTTTTTCAAACTCACAGCCCTATTATCAGCGAAATTGCTGTTAAGCGTCGTGGTGATGTTCGTCGTGCTAAATTATATTATTTACGTGATTTGACTGGTAAGGCGGCTCGTATTAAAGAAAAACTTTAAGTAGTTTTTGTTTAATACCGTTGAAAAAAGGCAGCTAGAAGCTGCCTTTTTTTATGTTTAAAGTTATGATATTCCATTAACAAAGGCTTAGGTGGCGTTAATTTCATAAGAAATGTACTAACTTCAAATATAGTTCCTTCTTAACTAGGTATTATAAAAAAGATTTTTTCAATATTCCCAATAGAAAATGACTAAACAAGTAAAATCCTTAACAATGACTGTACTAATGACACCCGATATGGCAAATTTTTCGGGTAATGTGCATGGCGGTTCTTTATTAAAATTACTGGATCAAGTGGCTTATGCCTGTGCGGCTAAATATTGTAAAAACTATGTGGTAACAGCTGCATTGGATCAGGTTTTCTTCAAACAGCAAGTCAACGTCGGGGAGTTGGTAACTTTTTTTGCCCGTGTTAATCATGTCGGGCGATCTTCAATGGAAGTTGGGGTAAAAGTGGTTGCCGAGCATTTACGAACCAACGAAAAAAGGCATACGACCTCTTGTTACTTTACTATGGTAGCTATTGATGAAAATGGACAATCTTTGGAGGTGCCACGTTTAATTTTGGAAACAGAAGTAGAAATAAAACATTATGCGGCGGCTGAATTGCGAAGAAAAATGCGTCAGGAAAGCCTAGAGAAAAGTCGTGCGCTTTATGTTGAGTTATCAGAGGAAGAATTTTAAGTGGGCCTACAAGAAAATTTTGAACAACTGCCGTTAAAGGACTTTGCCGAGAAAGCTTATCTGGATTATTCCATGTACGTTATTCTTGATCGGGCTTTGCCACATATTGCAGATGGCTTAAAGCCAGTTCAGCGGCGTATAGTTTATGCCATGTCTGAGCTTGGCTTAAACGCCTTGGCCAAGTACAAAAAATCAGCACGTACAGTCGGTGATGTGTTGGGTAAATATCATCCGCACGGTGATTCAGCGTGTTATGAAGCCATGGTGTTGATGGCACAGAGTTTTTCATACCGATATCCATTGGTTGATGGGCAAGGCAATTGGGGGTCGCCAGATGATCCAAAATCATTTGCTGCCATGCGTTATACCGAATCGCGTCTGACAGCTTATGCGAATACCTTGCTAAGTGAATTAGGGCAGGGTACAGTCGAATGGTCCGATAACTTCGATGCGACATTAAAAGAGCCTGTGTTATTGCCGGCAAGATTACCTAATATTTTGCTTAACGGTACGATGGGTATTGCTGTCGGTATGGCAACCGATATACCGCCACATAATTTACGAGAAGTTGCGGCAGCTTGCATACTATTGCTGGATGAACCTGATAGCACGTTGGAAACCTTGTTCAATTTCATCAAAGGTCCTGATTATCCAACGGAGGCTGAAATAATAACCTCTGCAGAGGATATTCAAAAAATGTATGTCAGTGGTGGTGGTTCAATAAAAATGCGCGCTATCTATGAGCAAGAAGAAGGCACTATCGTTATTACCGCGTTACCGCATCAGGTATCCGGTGCTAAATTGATGGAGCAAATAGCCGCGCAAATGTTGGCTAAAAAACTGCCCATGATTGAAGATCTTAGAGATGAGTCCGATCATGAAAATCCAACTCGTTTATTAATCATTCCAAAGTCCAAACGCATTGATGTCGATGCCGTTATGTCACATTTGTTTACCACGACTGATCTTGAAAAAAGCTATCGCGTTAACATGAACATGATAGGTTTGGACGGCAAGCCAAAGGTTAAAGGGCTTAGAGAAATTCTTGTTGAATGGCTGGCCTTTCGAACAGAAACTGTTCGTAGACGATTACAGTATCGCTTGGATAAAGTGCTAGCCCGACTTCATATACTCGATGGCTTATTGATTGCCTATTTAAATATTGATGAAGTCATCGCTATTATTCGTAATGAAGAGTATCCCAAGCCAGTCTTAATGCAACGTTTTAGACTGACTGATATTCAAGCCGAAGCCATACTGGAATTGAAGTTAAGGCATTTAGCTAAGCTCGAAGAAATGAAAATTCGGGGTGAGCAAGACGCGCTGGAAAAAGAACGAGCAGCCCTTGAAAAAACCTTGGGCTCCAAACTTTTACTAAACCGCTTGATTAGAAAAGAAATTGAACGAGATGCCGATCAGTATGGCGATGATCGTCGATCACCGATTGTTTCAAGAGTGGCAGCACAAGCTTTGGAAACTACGGCGCTAATCAGTAACGAGCCTATAACGATAGTCCTGTCACAAAAAGGCTGGATAAGAGCGGCAAAAGGTCATGATATTGATGTTGATAGCTTAAATTACCGATCGGGTGACGGATTTTTAGATGTAGTTAAGAGTCGGTCAACCCAGCCTGTTTATTTATTGGATTCCACGGGGCGTGCTTATAGTACTTCTGCCCATGATTTACCTTCGGCGAGGACTCAAGGTGAGCCCTTAACCGGACGTCTTAATCCGCCTCAAGGTTCAATGTTTACTAACTTGCTTGTTGGTAACCCTGATGACTGGTACGTGATGGCGAGTCATTACGGGTACGGTTTTAGGGTTCAGTTAAAAGAATTATCCAGTAAAAATAAGGCGGGTAAATTACTGATTACCTTGCCTGAGGGCGCCAAAGTTTTAAAGCCGGCGGCTATTAATGACGAGTCTGATTTACTTGCGGTCGTTACTCTGCAAGGTCGCTTGTTGATTTTTCCTGTTGCCGATTTGCCAGCACTGGCACGCGGCAAAGGCAATAAATTAATACAAATCCCTCCCTTGGAGCTCGCCTCAGAGAAAGATTATGTGGTTTCCGTGTTATCGATACCGGAAAATAGCGCGTTAAAAGTGGTATCTGGCAAGCGCTTTTTGACCTTAAAGACCGGTGATATAGAACATTATAAAAGTGCTCGTGCAAAAAGAGGCTTGGCATTACCCAGAGGCTTTCAGCGAGTCGAAGGTTTAGAGCGTGAATAGTCTTTGACATCCTCACCGCCCTAAAGAGACAGTGATTCCTGTTTTACTAGGAGCGGTCTTGCATCGCTGCTTACCGCTGGTTCCTGCTGCTGACGGCATTACTGCACCGTTCACTTCACAGGCTAACTCCCGACTGGCTAACGCCATGTGTCCTCGGGTTCTTACCTTTATAGCGCCAA
>JAPLRP010000090.1 GCA_026399095.1 Methylococcales bacterium
GTCAACTCCGTGTCGACATTTAATTTTCGTTCCGTCCTGCCCGAGGTAAGTGACCTAACCCCGAAGAAGCCGACCATTATAACCCACCTGATCAACTTGTCAACCGTCCGTGTTAACCACTCTAACAAACCCATAACCCTTACAGGCCCTGCCTTGAAAGAACTGCGTATTATACAGCTATCTCGACTTTCGTCAAATGGTTACGATTTTTCTTTTTTATACACTACCAATTACAGACAATATATTGGCCATAAAGCAACAATATCAAGCTGTTAATTTTAATAGCTCAAATACCACCTTGGCAAAACCGGCCGCCTTAACGGGATTTGCTAATAATTGCATCATCTGATTATTGTGCGCATCACCACTATCCATAATGGCATCATCAACGACTTTGCTAAAATCACCAAACATGGCTTGCTCTGCCGTGTTATTGGCAATTTGTTCCATCACCAAGCCATTTTCACGAACTGTATCCTTAAACGTATTCACATAATTAACCATATCCACTTCGGTTAAATGATCGGTAATAAAAAGCTCATTCAAGCGAATGATAATCTGTGAGATAAATTCTTCCTGCTTGTCTTTTTTTTTGCGGACCCCAAACCTTCACCAGGTTCTAACCTATACTCGCCCGAATCTTCTTTTAACTGTAAATCCTGCTGACGAATTGCAGAGAGACGATAGTGACTCAACTCTACCTCACTTATATCAATATCGTCTTCTTCCGGTGACGATTCGCGTAAATGTGGTCGTAGATTTCGAGCATACAAACTCAATTTCTCCAAGTCCTTGTCGTCATAATCAATAATCTGCAACATAAACTCATAAAAGCGCACAAAGGTACCCAGATCTTTTTTAAAGATTTCCAAGCTATCCTTTTTTCTTTTTTACAGTCCTTAAAACTGTTTTCAGCGTTTGCCATTAACACGGCATCGGTGGTCTTTTTGGTACGCTCGACCATGTCTTTGCTTTTCTTATAAGTATAAATAGCTGATTTGTAACGTTTTTTACAACGCTCAACGGTGGGTTTAGAAATACTGGCAATGTCGGCATTACTTTTATTTTTACAAAAAAACGCTGTGTAAAACTGTTCCACTTCTTGCCAATTAAAAATACCGCTCGTCTTTAGCTTTTCAAATAGATCAAAGATTAAATCCGGATCTGATACATCAGCCAGCTCTGCTGTTTGGTAATAAGGCTGAAAAGCATCAAGAATATCCTGTGGGTCGTTAAAAAAATCCAATACAAACGAGCCAATTTCTGCTTTACCGGGATAAGTCCGATTAAGCCGTGACAAGTTTTGTCAGACACTCCACCCCGCCCAATTTTTTATCCACATACATGCCACAGAGCTTGGGCTGATCAAAACCGGTCTGGTATTTATTGGCGACAATCATGATTTGATATTCATCAGAATCAAAAGCCTTACATTGATCCCTGCCTTTAAGATTGGGATTCATATTGCTTTCGGTAAACTTCTCACCCAGCAAACCTACAGCATTTGGGTCTTTATCGTTAAAGTCAACCTCGCCAGAAAAGGCCACCATGGCATGAATGTTTTGGTAACCCTGCGCTTTAATATATTTATCAAAGCCTAATTTATAACGTACCGCTTCTTTGCTGTCTTCCAATACACCTTCGAGTCGACGCAATAAGGTAAACGGCAGAATGATACGACCTTACTGACTTTTTTTAAAATCACCACGCAGTAAATTAGCTAAGGACTAAATGAATACGGCAAGGTTGTTGGTGTTTTGGGTCATCGTTCGCTGTTTGTTGTGGTTTTATTAAACGTTAAAAAATTGACTGGCTTGATGTGTACATTGTTAGATCAGCTTATGTTGGTAGAGATAATAACATCAATACTTTTTTTTAATTATTAAAATCAGTGGCTTATTGATGGTTAACGGGTTTTTTTTTACGTCATAGATATTATTTTTGGTAATTTATAATATTAAGTTATCTTTCTTTATATTTTATTACTATTAGTTAGATAACAATCTGTGAATAACCCCTTATTAAATATTTTAATCAGTGGCTTAGGTTTATTTTATAGTCGCTTGTTTACCTGTGTATAAGCGCTGTTTAAATAAACAGGAATATTAGTGTCCATTTTTATCCACATACTTGTTAACAAATTACGAGGCTTTATCCATAACGTTAACCACAAGCTATTACTTGAATTATAGGACAGCTTTAATCCCTTTCTGGCCTGTTATTTTGAGATTTTATCGGCATTCAGTGCGTTACTAATTGTGTTATTGCATCTTTGTTAATTCGAATTTACCAACACTTTTTTGTTATGTTTATAACAATTATTCTTAAATTAAGAAGGTTATCCCCAATGCAGCGTGGCTAAAAATAGGAAAAAAAAGGGCTTGTATTACTACAAACCCTTTTTCATTGCTGTTTTAATTGGTGAAAGTGAAATATTTTGACGCAAAAAACGGATATTAAATTGTTCCAATCAACTAGCATAATAATGCTGTGATAATTGTTATTTGCAATAATCCGACGCCAACGACCCAACGGATTAATTCTGCTTTAGTTTCGGAAAAATCAAGTTTAAGCTCTGACCTTACTAATTCAATCTTTAATTTAGTCTCTTTTATTCTTGCGTCCAAATCTTTATTGGTAACTACATTTTCAAGATTATGTTTATGCTTAACATAATCAATCGTCGCATTAGCCGCTTGTCTATGTAGGCGTGTAATTGCTTCCGCTTGTGACTCACTCAAACCAGCTTATTTTAATTCTGTAACAAATTCGTGGCTGTCAAAAGTTAATGTCATCATCATTACTACTACTAGGTATAAAATCAGATTACATTGTATAGTTAATAATCACCAGACATAAAAACGCCAGTATAAAACAACATAATTGACATTGATATGGCAACACTGAAACTTTAATTCTACTTGTTGATTGTTATCCTTTTAAAAGCTGTTGGGGTAAGAAAAGGTAAAATAAAGGAAAATATTAGACAATAAAAAAGGACGTGTATCGCTACAAGCCCTTATATAGTTTATTGGTTGTTTAGCTTGGTTATTTTCCTATGCAGAAGATTACCTAATTAAATAAATCAATATGTTATACTTTTACAGGGGTAAATACGGGGTAAAAAGTGATACTTTTTAGTATTTTGACTAAAGAAAACTTATATTAATGGAACTACTAATATAAATAATAAACCTTAATGCCGGCATTACCAAACACAAAAAGGCCTATATCAAACCAGTATAGTAGTGTCCCGCGAGAAATTTCAGACATAAAAAAAGCCCTTCGATAATTCGTAAGACATTGATTCTGATGGTCTTTTATGATGGGTCGTGCGCGATTCGAACGCGCGACCATCGCATTAAAAGCCCCAGATTCACCGCTTTAAACTTCTTCTATCTCCTTATAATCAAAACGATAGCATACATAAGAGGTAGTTCCAAGTAGTGGATTGTTTTATGGAGATGCGCATTATTTGTGCACCAAAATGCGATGTTTACCCCTAAAAGCGATGTTTAGGTATAACCTCACTCTGGCACATACCCGCTTGACTAGTGCTAGTGCGCCTAATTTTATTGCTGATCATCACATAAAACATAATACAGATTTGCAAAACCAATCGGTCAAATTTTATACCAGTTCTACCAACAATTCCCCAGATGCAATTTTCTCTACAATAATCGGCAATAATCTATTAAACCATTCCAGTAATTCTTTACGTCTAGTATTACCTACCCTTATCCAAATTAACGGCACTGGTTGCTCATCAGCGTTATGTAGGGTTACAAAATCTTCATCTTTACTGATAATAATACTTTTATTCTGCTTAGCCCATTTCCAAATATTCTGATCCGATGTTTCCATCATGTTTAAATCAGCAACATGTTTAGATTCATACCCATGCTGCTCTAACATTCGAGCCAAGCCAATGGGTAACTGTGCATCGACTAAAAAACGCATTTTAAGCAACGCTTAGAATAGGATGATCCATCTGATGGGCTGCATACTCAAGCGATGCCTTAATGTCATCTGCTTCAAGATAGGGATAATCTTCTAAAATTTCCTCCTTACTTGCTCCCGATGCCAACATATCCAAGACATCTTTTACTCTAATGCGCATGTTGCGAATACAAGGACGACCTCCACATATTTTAGGGTCAGTAGTAATTCTATTTAATTTAGTCATTTGTTTTTCTTTTTATGAAATATTTTTCCAAAACGCAATAACCCTTGAAAAGGTTATACGGCAAAACAACCAAGTTAGTAGTATAAAGCATCTAACATTGCCGGATCATTTCTTTTTGAAATAAACCTACAAAAGCAGTCACTTGTCGTTAAATTGACACTCCGCAATTACAAGAGGTAGTCATTTAAAAAAAAGCGGTAACGTACTTCGCAAAAATGCCCAAGTGAAGTACGCTATGTGATTAAGCATAACTAAAATTATTTTGCTGTGGGTATGATGTGCCGAATATTATCGGTCCCGAATGAAAGGTGATGTGCTTACTTATACCTGCCGCCATTGCCCAGCGTAGCAATTCGATATTCATATAAGCTGAGTATCTAAGGCTCTGGAACACTCGCCCATTTTTTTCAAAATTATTGATTAAGTTGTAAGCCTGTGGGGGGATGTCTAAATATTGGAGTTTAGTGGTTTTCTTTTGATTAAAGGTGATTCGATGAACACCATTAAACTCACTGATCTCTGACCAATCCATTTTATTAATGTCTGACCACCTAAGCCCTGTTAAGCAAGAAAATAAAAATGCCTCTTTTAATATGTCATAACGACAATCTGTTTTCACTAAAGCCCTAAGCTCATTAAGCCCCAAATAAATGCGCTCACTACTTATGGCGGTTATTCCTTTGACTTGTTTTAAGGGGTTTTTAGTGATGATCTCTTTTGAATAAGCCTCATTTATAACCGCTCTCACCTTATTAAAATAACTGGATGCTGTTCCGGAACTGATAAGGTTACCTGTCTTTGTTTTAGCTTGTGAATCAAAATAAGTTCTAACACCATTTACCCAATCAACTGTGACTTGCTCGAATGTTAAGTTTTCATCAGGATGATAGCGCTTAAGATGGATTAAAACCGCTTGCCATAAGTCATAGTTTTTAGAGCTGGCGTTAGTCTTTTTAGTCTCCATGACCTTATTGAAGAAACTGTAAAAATTGGTGCTGATTGTATTGGCGCAGGTAAAACCATGCTGACCGCATGCTGCTTCTGCAATTCGTTTAGCTTTAATCTGCTCGGCTAATAGAAGAGTTTCTTTATTGTGCTGTTTTTCGGGTTTGCTAGATGGGTGAGTATGCAGGAATAAATCTAATTGCTCACGATTTCTATCGTGCGTGGTTTTCCCGTTTTCATCGGTGCGACTGCCATACCATTAAACTAGTCTTATTGATTGTTTATCGCCATCTTTATTGATGCGCTTCTCGATTGTAATCTTCATTGAATTTTACCCATTTTTACCCCTGCAATATTTTCTGGGGTAATATAGGCGTAAGAAAAGGTAAAGTAAAGGAAAACATAAGACAATAAAAAAGGGTGTGTATCACTACAAACCCTTATATAGTTGACTTTGTTTAGTTGTTGTTTTCGGTTGTTTTACCTTATTACTTTCCTATACAGAAGCTGGAAAATATCTTTCCCAATAAATCGTCAGAGGTAAAGGTTCCGGTAATTTCTGAAAGACTCATTTGTGCTTGCCTTAAATCTTCTGCAACCAACTCACCTGCTTGGGTAATTTGTAATTGGTTTAAAGCACTTGCTACAAACTCGCAGCCTATTCTTAGAGCTTCTATGTGACGTCTTCTGGCAATAAATACGTTGTCGGTGGCTTCATTAAAACCAACACTTTGTTTGAGATGTTCTTTTAATAAGTCCATACCCTCACCGGTTTTTATGGACAAGTAACAACTGTAGCCATTTTCTGTTTGTTTTATTTCCGGCTCTTTGCATAACAGGTCTATTTTGTTGTAAACCTTGGTTATGTCAATATTGCTCGGCAAGGTTTTTAATAACTCTTCTGTTTCAGGTTCTCTGGCATCGATAAGTAGTAATATTTTATCGGCTTTTAAAAGTTCTTCGTGTGCTCTGCGTATGCCTTCTTTTTCTATCGAATTATCACTTTCCCGTAAACCTGCGGTATCTATGATGTGTAAAGGCATGCCATCAAGCTGAATACGCTCTCTAAGCACATCTCTCGTTGTTCCTGCTATATCGGTGACTATTGCCGCTTCGTGTCCTGCCAAGGCATTCAGTAAGCTTGATTTTCCTGCATTGGGTTTTCCTGCCAAAACGACCGTCATACCATCGCGCAGTAATCGACCTTGTTGTGCTGTTTTTTGTATCTGTTGGATGCTTTGTAATAATCTAACTATGCGCTTTTCAACAACGCCATCGGTTAGAAAATCTATTTCTTCATCAACAAAGTCTATAGCGGCTTCAACGTAAATACGAAGCTCTGTAAGTTCTGTAACCAGTTCATTGATTTGTGTAGAAAAAACACCTTGCATGGATTTTTGTGCAGAACGAGCAGATTGTTCGGTAGTACTTTCTATTAAATCAGCAACAGCTTCAGCTTGGGCCAAGTCGAGTTTATTATTTAGAAAAGCGCGTTCTGTAAATTCACCTGGATTAGCTAATCGGGCACCGAGTGAAAGCACTCGCTGTAACAGCATGTCCAATACAACCGAGCCACCATGTCCTTGCAATTCAAGTATATCCTCACCTGTATAAGAAGCAGGTGCAGGGAAATAAAGACTGATACCGGAATCAATGATGCAACCATCATTATCTATAAATGATGTAAATAATGCGTGGCGAGGAATTAATGATTTATTGAGGAGGTGTTTGGCAATTTCAGTCACATTTGTTCCTGAAATTCGAATAATACCAACACCGCCATTCCCTGGCGGTGTTGCAATTGCTGCAATGGTATCTGGATTTAAAAGCAAATTAACCTGCTTTTTCTATTTGCTTGGTAATGTAAGTTTGTTGAATGATAGACAGGGTGTTATTAATAACCCAGTATAAAACCAAACCTGCTGGAAAAAATAGAAAGAAAATAGTAAAGACGATTGGAAACATCTTCATTACTTTAGCTTGAATCGGATCAATCGGTGCAGGATTTAAACTTTGCTGAATTTTCATGGTAACACCCATGATTAATGGCAAAATGTAGAACGGATCCTGTATTGATAAATCTTGTATCCACAGCATAAACGGTGCTTGTCTAAACTCTACTGTTTCACTTAATACCCAATACAAAGCCATAAAAACAGGAATTTGTATCAGGATAGGTAAACAACCACCTAATGGATTAACTTTTTCTTTTTTGTACAAGCCCATCATTTCAGTATTAAAACGTGGTCTGTCATCAGCAAAACGTTCTTGAAGTTCTTTAAGACGCGGCTGAATTTTACGCATTTTAGCCATTGATTTGAAACTGGCTTGCGATAATGGGAAGAACAATAATTTAATACACAGTGTTACACCTATAATGGCCACACCCCAATTACCGATAAAATTATGAATAATATTCAATAATGAGTAAATGGGTTTACCAATAAAGGTTAATACACTGTAATCAACAGTCAGTTCCAGGCCTGGTGCTATTGCTTCCATCATCGGCTGGATTTTAGGACCGGCAAATAATTGGGAAACAAATTGTGCATTGGTATTTGCTGCAACAGTAACTGTTGGAGAGTAGGTACCTATGACATATCGACCATCTTTAAGTTCTTTAGTGTAAAAGTGATTTTCTTGATCAGCAGGTGGAATCCAAGCTGAAGCAAAATAATGTTGAATCATTGCTGTCCAACCGCCTTTACTGGTGACATCGAGCGTTTCATCTGCCATGTCATCAAAACTAATTTTTTGGTATTTGCTTTTTTCGGTATAAATAACGCCACCATCATAAGCTCTCATACCACCTGTCAGCATATTACCCTTGCCTTCGGTGTTTTGTGCTTTTAATAGTTGACTGTATTGTCTACCTGACCAGGGTTTTCCGGAGTTATTGTTAACTTTTTGATCGAGTTTTATCTCATAACTTCCACGTTTAAAGGTGAAAATTTTTGTTATTTCAAGACCTTGGTTGTCCGTCCATTTCAACGGAACTATCAAACTATCCTGACCGGGTTCTAATGTATAACTATCTTGCTCATTAGCAAAAACAGTATAGTGATTAGGCGCTGCAGCAAAGCCGCTATCAGCTATCAATCCACTTTGTGCTACAAATATTTTTTCTTGATTATTATTAAATAAGCGCACAGGAGCTGAATCAATTTCAGCTACTTCCATTCCAACCATTTTACGTAAGCTATTAACTACGTTGTTTGCTTTTTCTACCGGGTAGTCTAATAAATCCAGATTAGTTACTGTGCCGCCTTGTAAATCAATTTCAAGGGCAATTACGTCTGTTTTAATTTTAACTGTTTTAGCGGTTGATGCTACTGCAACAGGAGAAGCTACAGGATTTTGTAATGTAGATTCAGCTTGAAGTGAAGCCTCTGCAGTAGTTGGTAAATCTTCTTTAGCTTTAATGCCTTCCTGACTTACAATTGCAGCAACTTCGGGCTTTGGACCATAGTCTTGCTCCCAAGCCTGCCACAGCATAAATACAAGCATTGCAAAAGTAACGACGAGTACAAATCTTAAATTATCCATTCTTATTTACCAAATTTTTCTGGAACGGGATCGATACCACCTTCATGAAAAGGGTGGCATTTTAATAATCTTTTGAAAGTGAGATAAGAGCCAATGATGAAACCATGGCTTTGAAGTGCTTCTAAGGAATAACTTGAGCAGCTTGGATAAAAACGACAGTTAGATCCAAGCAAAGGACTAATAAAGTATTTATAAAACTTTATTATTGCTATGAGCATGAATCGCATCGGGATACCAACCTAAGCCAATGTTTTTCCAATGACTTTCTTAATAAGTCCTGAGGAGCATCAACTGCTTCCCTACGAGCAAGTACGACAATATCTATATTTCCCAAGCTTTCTTGCTGTATTCTAAAATTTTCTCTCACAGCCCGCTTAATCACGTTTCTGTGTACTGCCTTTCTTATATTTTTTTTTGCAATCGCCAAACCTAGCCTTGGATGATCAAAATCATTTTTTATGGCTAAAAGGGTAAAATACGTATCACTGGACTTTACAGGTTTGGCAAACACTTTTTTATATTCGGCCGGTTTTTTTAACCTTAGCTCTGAGGGAAAATTAAAATTTTGCTCTGTCACTCAAATTCTACTAAACAGTTAATTTTGCGCGACCTTTAGCTCTGCGGGCGTTAATAACGTTACGTCCACCTACTGTTGCCATTCTTGCACGAAAACCATGTGTTCTTGCACGTTTAATTTTGCTGGGTTGGTATGTTCTTTTCATAGTATTTAAAGCCTAATCAGTTGGGTGTTAACAAAAACAGATAAAAAAGACTACGGATGATAAAATATTATCTATAGCATGTCAATTCTGTAGTGCAATGTTTTAATACTGTATAGTAATAAAACTTCGATTCCCTTTATAACATAAATTATTAAATTATCTACTTCAATGAGTTCTATTTGGAATAACTGTCTTACAAAACTTGAAGCTGAAATTGCCAGTTCAGATTTCAGTACATGGATTCGGCCTTTACAAGCCATAGAAAGTGTTGGACAAATAAAATTATTAGCCCCCAACCGATTCGTTTTAGACTGGGTTAAGCAACATTTTTTTGTAAAAATCAAAGAATCTATTCATGAATTTTCAAACGGTACATGTGAACTAAGTCTTGAGATTGGCTCTAAAAAAACAATAACACCTACTGTTTCAAGTAGCATCAAATCAATTGAAATTAAAAAAACCAATCCTAATTTTCTTAATAAAGCATTTACTTTTGAAAACTTTGTTGAAGGTAAATCTAATCAGCTTGCCAGAGCAGCTTCTCTTCAGGTATCTGAAAATATAGGAAAAGCTTACAATCCTTTACTAATCTACGGTAGTTCGGGTTTGGGTAAAACTCATCTTATGCATGCAATTGGTAATGCTGTGTTTAAAAAAAATCCTTCGGCAACTATTGTTTATTTGCACTCAGAAAAATTTGTACAGGATATGGTTAGAGCATTACAGCAAAATTCAATTAATGCATTTAAAGAATATTACCGTGGTATAGATGTACTTTTAATTGATGATATTCAGTTTTTTGCCGGTAAAGAACGATCTCAGGAAGAATTTTTTCATACATTTAATACTTTATTAGATAAAAAACACCAAATTGTTTTGACTTGTGATAAATATCCTAAAGAAATTGTTGGTCTTGAAGACCGCTTAAAATCAAGATTTGGATGCGGTCTTCCTGTATCAATTGAACCACCTGATATGGAAACAAGAGCTGCTATTTTAATGAAAAAAGCTACTCAGGTTAATGTCGAACTTCCTCAAGAAGTTGCTTTTTTTATTGCTAAAAAAATTCCCTTCAATGTTCGTGATCTTGAAGGTGCTTTAAGAAGAGTTATTGCTAATGCTCAATTTACCGGGCGTGAAATTACTATTGAATTTACAAAAGAAGCTCTACATGATTTGATTTCGTTAAAAGATAAACTGGTCAATATGGACAATATTCAAAAAATTGTTGCTGAATATTTTAAGATTCGTGTTGTCGATTTATCATCTAAGTCGAGAAAACAAACCATCACTCGCCCTCGCCAAATGGCTATGTGTTTAGCTCGAGAGTTAACGTCTCATAGTTTCCCTGAAATTGGAGATGCGTTTGGTGGTCGTGACCACACAACTGTAATGAATGCTTGTAAAAAAATAAACGAACTGAAAGAAGCAGATCATAAAATAGCAGAAGACTACTCTAATCTCTTAAGAACACTCTCTCATTAAGTTAATTCTGTACTCTATTTTCCGTACACTTTATTAATTGTTTGTGGATAAAAAACTGGTTAACTCAATGATTGCTGGGGATATTGTTGTGTATACAAAATTACGTTTATTTAAAATTAAGTTTAGACAATGGTTATCCACAACCTAATGCTCAACTAAAATAATTGTAGTTTATTGAAATATATCAATATATGAGGTTATCAACAGAAATTAGGTATACTAATAGTAATAAATAAAAGGAATTAAGTATATATTATTAACAAACCAAATAAGCCTTCTTTCAGTTTTTAAAACTAACTGTAAAAATATAAAACAGATGAAATTCATAATTAATAGAGAAGAAATATTAACGCCTTTGCAGCAAATAGTTAGTGTCATAGAAAAAAGACAAACTATGCCAATTCTTTCTAATGTTTTAATGGTTGTTGAGGAAGATTCACTTTGTTTAACAGGTACCGATTTAGAAATCCAGATTATTGCTAAAATTAATATTAAATCTGCGACTCCTGGATCAATTACAGTTCCTGCGAGGAAGTTCTTAGATATTTGTAGGTTATTGCCTAGCGGTGCTGAAATTAAATTTGATCAGCAAGATGACAAGATTAAAATTTTATCGAATCGTAGTAGATTTTCTTTAAGTTGCTTACCAGCTGATAATTATCCAGAATTTTCTGAATCAGAATTTGCAAATAATTTTTTTATAAATGCAGGTAAATTTAAAAAAGCTCTTGAAAAGACTGTTTTTTGTATGGCTAATCAGGATGTTCGCTATTATTTAAATGGATTATTACTTAATATTTCTAATAGTAAAATTAAACTTGTTGCTTCTGATGGTCATCGTTTAGCAATTCATGAAGATACTTTAGATCAAGGCACAGGCTATGAGGCCAGGATTATTTTTCCTAGAAAAGGCGTCATAGAACTAGGGCGATTACTCGAAGATCCTGATACTGAATTAAAAGTTGAATTTTCTTCCAACAATATAAGAATATTTATTAAAAACCTTATTTTTTCAGCTAAATTAGTAGATTCTAAATATCCTGATTTTGGCAAAGTATTTCAACAAGCTTTTTTTGAGCCTATCCCTATTACTAAACAAGTTTTAAAAGATACGTTAACTCGTGTTGCAATTTTATCGAATGAGAAATTTAAAGGCGTTACCTTGGACATAAGCTCCCAAGCCCTAAGAGTTAGTACTCATAATCCAGAGCATGATGAAGCTGAAGAAGAATTTGCTATCGATTATTCAGGAGAGCCTATTTCAATCGCCTTTAATGCCCAGTATCTTCTTGATGCTGTTACCAATCTCGATTCTGAAATTGCAGTATTAACAATTGCAAGTAACTCCAGTAGTTGTTTTATTGCTGAGCCCAATGAAAGTAATTATAAATTCATTGTTATGCCAATGAGGCTCTAATTTAATTGTAATGACCTTATTAAAGCTGGATATTCACGCTGTTAGAAATATCGTTAAAGAATCAATTGAGCCAACCTCATCTATTAATTTTTTTTATGGTGAGAATGGAAGTGGTAAAAGTGCAGTTATTGAGGCTATTTTTATCCTAGGTCGTGCCAGATCATTTCGTTCCACAAATATTAAATCTGTTATTAATTTTGAGCAGAGTAACTTAATAGTTACTGCTCAAACTCTTCAACCTAATGGCTCCTCTATCTATTTGGGTGTTCAGTTAGATGGAAAAAATTTTTGTTGTCGCATCAATCAACAAACCATTCAAAATAGATCTGATCTTGCTTATGCTTTGCCATTACAAATTATTCATCCTAAAAGCTTTGAATTACTTGATGCGGGACCACAATATAGACGTGAATTTTTAGATTGGGGTGTTTTTAACGACAATGATAAATTTATTTCCTCATGGCGTAATTTCAAAAAAGCACTATCTCAACGAAATTCATTATTAAAATCAAAAGATACTGCCTATATTAATGTCTGGGATAAAGAACTCGTTAAATACGGTACAATAGTTGATGAATTTCGCCATCTTTATCTCCATAAGTTTAAGTCTGTATTTCTCAGTATCCTTAATCAATTCTTAACGATTGATAATGTTGAGATTAAACTTATAACTGGCTGGGATAATAATATTGGCTTACAACAAGCATTAGATCAAGATCGTAATAAAGACCTTCGTTATGGGTTTACTCATAGTGGACCGCATCGTGCTGATTTACAAGTAGTTATCAATAAAAGGTTAGCACGGGATTTTGTTTCGCGCGGCCAATTAAAATTATTTGTTATGAGTTTAAAGCTTGCACAAATGCAGCTACTTTCAAGGGTACAAAGTAATATTGGATGTTTCTTGATTGACGATTTTTCGGCAGAGTTGGATATTCCTAACCGCGCTAAATTATTACACTTTTTATCTAAAATGAACTGTCAGGTGTTTATTACAGCAACTACAATATCCGATTTTGGTGATTTGCAAAATATAAATAACTATAAAATGTTCCACGTGGAACATGGCAATATAAAGCAAGTGTAATGTTCCACGTGGAACATTCACAACTACGAGAAAAGCAGGAGAGTCATGAGTAACAATAACGATCAATACGATAGTACTAATATTCAGGTTTTAAAAGGGCTAGATGCAGTAAGAAAAAGACCAGGCATGTATATTGGTGATACAGATGATGGCTCCGGGTTACACCACATGGTTTTTGAAGTAGTTGATAATTCAATTGATGAGGCATTAGCGGGTCACTGTAAAGAAGTGAAAGTGATTATTCATAGCAATGGATCTGTATCTGTTTCAGATGATGGTCGAGGAATTCCTGTCGATATTCATAAAGAAGAAGGAGTCTCGGCAGCTGAAGTGATTATGACTGTACTTCATGCTGGAGGAAAGTTTGATGACAATGCCTATAAAGTGTCTGGCGGTCTCCATGGCGTGGGTGTTTCAGTAGTAAATGCGTTATCAGAAGAATTAAATCTGGAAGTACGTAAGAACGGGCAACTTTATAAGCAAAAATACCTGATGGGTAATCCGGTAGCACCATTGGCAGCAGTTGGCCCAACAGAGGGCTCAGGCACTTTAATTAACTTTAAACCTAGTTCAGAAACTTTTACAGATGTTGAGTTTCATTACGACATATTGGCAAAAAGACTTAGAGAATTGTCTTTTTTGAATTCAGGTGTGCGCATTAGTTTGTACGATGAGCGAAATGATCGTCAGGATGTTTTTGAATTTGAAGGTGGTATAGGTGCTTTTGTTGTGCATCTTAATAAAAACAAAACACCGTTGTTTCCTGAGGTGTTTCATTTTATAGCAGAAAAAGAAGGTGTTACTGTAGAAGTGGCAATGCAGTGGAATGATTCCTATCAAGAAAATGTATTTTGTTATACCAATAATATTCCACAACGTGACGGTGGAAGTCATTTAGCCGGATTTAGAGGTGCTTTGACTCGTACTATCAATCAATACATTGAATCCAGTGGCTTAGCAAAAAAAGAAAAAGTACAAACTACTGGAGATGATGCCAGGGAAGGCTTAACAGCAGTACTTTCAGTTAAAGTGCCTGATCCAAAGTTTTCATCACAAACTAAAGATAAGTTGGTTTCATCAGAAGTTAAACCTCTAGTTGAATCAACAATGAATGAAAAGTTACAAGAATTTTTGTTGGAGAAGCCGCAAATAGCTAAAGCAATTGTTGGTAAAATTATAGACGCCGCTCGTGCCAGAGAAGCTGCTCGTAAAGCACGTGAAATGACGCGTCGCAAAACAACATTGGATATTGCAGGTTTACCAGGGAAGCTTGCTGACTGCCAAGAAAAAGATCCTGCTTTATCTGAACTCTTCTTAGTGGAAGGGGATTCAGCTGGTGGCTCTGCTAAACAGGGAAGAGATCGACGTACACAAGCAATTTTGCCATTAAAGGGCAAGATTCTAAATGTAGAAAAAGCGCGCTTTGATAAAATGATTTCTTCTGAAGAAGTTGGTACATTGATTACAGCGTTGGGGTGTGGAATAGGTAAAGATGAATACAATCTAGCTAAGTTACGTTATCACCGTATTATTATCATGACAGATGCGGATGTTGATGGATCTCATATCAGAACCTTATTATTGACGTTTTTTTACCGACAATTGCCTGAGATAGTCGAAAAAGGCTATATTTATATTGCCCAGCCGCCTTTATATAAAGTCAAAAAGGGTAAGCAAGAACACTATGTTAAGGACGATGCTCAGTTAAACGAATATCTGATTCAATTGGCATTGGATAAAGCCCAACTTTTTACAGATGAAACCGCTCCACCCATTCAAGGTCAAGGGCTAGAAAAATTAGCCAAAGAATTTACGGGTGTAGTGAGTATTATTAATCGTTTATCCAGACGATATGATGATGTTTTTCTAGAGCAGTTTTGTTATATGGATGCCATTAACGACGAAATCAAACAGGATGAGCAAAAGCTCTTAGGTTGGTTTAGTAAAATGGAGAAAAATTTGCAGGATTGTGACAGTAAGGCAATTTTTACGATAGATGTTGACTATAAAGCCAGTAATGAATTTTCTGTGATAGTTAATAAAAAACTACACGGTATAACTAAAACGTTTATTTTGCCATCAACATTCTTTAACGGAAAGGATTATCAAAAAATTACTCAATATGCGAGTGATACAGCGGATATGTTTAATCCGAGATCCTATATGCAAATGGGTGAAAGGCAACACCCCGTCAGTAGCTTTAAACAAGCTTTTGAATGGATGATGAAAGAAATTAAAAAAGGCCAGCATATACAGCGCTACAAAGGCTTGGGTGAAATGAATCCTGAACAGTTATGGGAAACCACACTTGATTCAAATAACCGTCGATTGTTACAAGTTAGAATTGAAGATGTCATTGCAGCGGATGAGATTTTTACAACCCTTATGGGCGATGTCGTAGAGCCAAGACGAGATTTTATTGTTAAAAATGCCTTGGATGTTACCAATCTGGATGTTTAATTATGTTAATTTTTCCTCAAATTGATCCAATTGCCTTAAGTTTAGGGCCAGTAAAAATTCATTGGTATGGTTTGATGTATGTTATCGGCTTTGCTGCTGTTTGGTTTTTGGGCCAAAAAAGGGCACAGCAACCGTGGTCACCAATTAAACCTGAAGCCATAGAAGATCTTGTTACTTATGGCGCAATGGGTGTTATTTTGGGGGGGCGAATTGGTTATATTCTGTTTTATAATTTTAGTGAGTTTTTAAGTAACCCTATTATTTTATTTAAAATATGGCAAGGCGGTATGTCTTTTCATGGCGGAATGTTGGGTGTTTTTATTGCCATGTGGTTTTTTGCAAAAAAACAGCATTGCACAATGATGCAATTAACCGACATTATCGCGCCATTGGCACCTATAGGATTAGGGGCAGGGCGCATCGGTAATTTTATTAATTCTGAACTATGGGGCAGAACGACAGATGTCTCTTGGGCGATGGTGTTTCCTAATGGTGGTCCGCTTGCACGTCATCCGTCACAATTATATGAAGCCTTTTTAGAGGGTATTGTGTTATTCGTTATACTTTGGATATACTCAAGCAAACCCAGACCTGTTATGGCGACTACCGGTATGGCCTTGTTTTTTTATGGTTGTTTCCGATTTTTTGTAGAGTTTTTCAGAATGCCGGATGCTCATTTGGGTTTTTTGGCTTTAAATTGGGTAACCATGGGGCAAATTCTGTCAACGCCGATGATCATTATTGGCGCACTTTTATTTTATTATGCTAATAAAATAAAAGCATGAAGCAATATTTAGAATTACTCGATACAATTCGCACTGAAGGTACTTTAAAAGGCGATAGAACCGGTAGTGGCACGTTGTCTATTTTTGGTCATCAAATGCGCTTTGATTTGTCTCAGGGCTTTCCTTTGGTAACAACCAAAAAAGTTCATTTAAAATCAATTATTTATGAGTTACTTTGGTTTTTAAAGGGTGAGACTAATGTTGCTTACTTGCATGAACATAATGTCAATATTTGGAATGAATGGGCTGATAACAATGGTGAGTTAGGGCCTGTGTATGGTCATCAATGGCGATCTTGGCCAACACCTGATGGACGACATATTGATCAAATACAACAAGTTATTGAGCAGTTAAAAAAGACACCTAATAGCCGGCGAATTATTGTTTCTGCCTGGAATGTGGCAGATTTACCTGATGAGACCATCAGTCCTCAAGATAACGTTAAACAAGGAAAAATGGCATTAGCACCATGCCATGCGTTTTTTCAGTTTTATGTGGCTAATGGAAAGTTGTCTTGTCAGCTTTATCAGCGCAGCTGCGACACGTTTTTAGGGTTACCGTTCAATATTGCTAGTTATGCTTTATTGACGCATATAGTCGCTCAGCAGAGCGATTTGGGGGTGGGTGATTTTATTTGGACTGGTGGTGACGTGCATTTATATCTTAATCATCAAGAACAAGCCACGTTGCAATTAACACGTCAACCTTTTGCACTACCGACTTTAACAATAAAACATAAGCCTGCATCTATTTTTGATTATAAGTACGATGATTTTTGTTGCGAAAATTATCAAGCCCATGAGCATATCAAAGCAACTATTTCTATATAGGGCTGCTAATAAATTTTAATATAACCCTTAATCTATCTAACATAATCAGTTTTCTTTTAATAACTGAATAATCAAAACTAAAAAACCATAACACTATGAATGTACAGCACAAAGCTCACCCCTGGCATGGTATTAAACCAGGCGAAAATGCACCTACTATTGTTACCGCGTTTATTGAAATTGTTCCATCCGATACTGTTAAATATGAGATAGATAAAGACAGTGGTTATCTTAAAATAGATCGGCCGCAAAAATTTTCTAATATGATTCCTACGCTTTATGGTTTTATTCCGCAAACCTATTGTGCTGAGAAAGTTGCTGAATATGCTTCTTTTAAATCCGGAAAAGAAGTGCCCAAAGGCGATGGAGATCCGTTGGATATTTGTGTTTTGAGTGAGCGTAGTGTGACCCATGGAGATATTTTATTACAAGCTATTCCGATTGGTGGCTTTCGTTTGCTGGATGGAGGTGAAGCCGATGACAAAATTATTGCAGTAATGAAAGGTGACGAATTCTATCGGCAATGGAATGATGTATCTGATTGCCCGGAATCCTATATTAATCGTCTTAAACATTATTTTTTAACCTATAAACATCTTCCAAGTGAAAAAAGCATTTGTGAAATAACTAATGTTTATGGCAGAGAAGAGGCTCATGAAGTGATCAGGCGTTCCATGGAAGATTATCAAAATCATTTTGGGTGCTAGAAATTTATCAAGAAAATATCTTTTTAAAACAATTGGTTGAGGTGGGTTATATTAAAAAACCTCTTTTAACTTATTAATGATTACGTTGGCCGTATTGATATTTAAATTTACGTTTTAACAAGCCTGCAGGATCATCCGGGATTCGTTTAAGCCATTGTTCATTGGCCTGCTGTTCTTCAGATGAAGGTTTTTCTTGTGCAGACATTGATTTTTCTTTATCTGCTTTAGAATCATCGGATTTCTTTTGTTCAGTTTGTTGGGCTTTAGCTTCTTCAGCTTGTTTGTTGTCAATTTTATCCTGTTGTTTTTTATCTTCGTCAGCCTTTTGGTCATCTACTTTTTGCTGTTCAGATTTTCTTTCGTTTGTCTGTTCTGGTTTTTGTTCAGAGGCTTTCTGTTCTTCAGATTTTTCTGATTTATTATTTGTCTTCTGTTGCTCGGAATTTTCTTTGGATTGATCTTCCTTTTTGTCCTGTTTTTGTTGATCTTTTTTTTGTTTTTCGAGTTCCTTTTCTACGAGCTCTTTATTGTATTTGGCATCTGCATCATCAGGCTTTAGCGTCAGTGCCTTTTCATAAGCTTTGACGGCTTGCTCAAACTGCCCTGTTTGTGCCAGTGCATTGCCTTGGTTATAAGCACTAAGTTCTGTCTGGTTGCTTTTCAGATTTTCCAGTGCTTTATCATATTCTGCGGCTTTGTAGTGAGCTACCGCTTTCCAGTCTTGATTTTCAAATAAATTTGCTGCTTGTACGAATTGGTTTTTTTTGTAAGCTTGCTGGGCTTGTTGATCTTTACTTTGCCATAAATCATGCCATTCAAAGGCGTAACTGTTTTTAGGTAAAGGTAATAATAGCAACAAACCAACACATAAAAAGCCTTTTCTAAAACTCAATACCGCCAAGGGTAAAACAAACAACAATAGCCAAGGACCTTTATCTTCCCATTGATCTAGTAATAAGTTTTTATTTTCCTTACCTTCTTGTTGAATGGGTTTGTCTATATTTGCCAGTAAGGATTTTATATCAGAGTCATTCGCAGTTATGGCTTGATATGCCCCTTTCCCTGCAGTAGCCAAGCTTTCCAGATCACTGGTATTTAATTTAGGAATGACAATACTGCCTTGTTTGTCTTTTAGAAAACCGCCCTCAGGCAGAGCTATTGGTGCGCCATCATTTGTGCCTACACCCAATATGGATAAAGAGTAGTTATCAAGATTTTTTGCTACGTTCAGGGCTTTGTCACCGTTAGTTTCATCAGTAACTAAAAGTATTTGACCTTTTTGAAGACCTGATTGTTTAAATAACTCAACCGCTTTTTCCAGTACTAATTCCGTGTTATTGCCATCACTAGGCATAATGTCAGTAGTGAGCGCTGATAATTGACTATTTATAGTCTCAGTATCATCGGTTAGAGGCGTTACAGTAAAAGCATCACCGGCGTATACCAGTAGTGCTGTTTGCCCATCTGTGCGTAGCTTAAGAATATCTGCGATTTTGTAGCGAGCTCTAATTAATCGACTGGGTTTAATATCTTCTGCATCCATTGAACGTGATAAGTCCAATGCAATCACTAAAGCTGATTCATTTCTGAATACCGGGGAAGGCATGCGCTGCCAAGTAGGCCCTGCCAAGGCAGTAATAATTAATAAAGTAGCAATTACACCTGTTGTTATTGGCCAACGACTTTGATTAACAGTTTTTTCTTGTAATAAATACGGTAATAAATCTACATCGCACACAGTTGACCAGTTGCCTTGGCTAAGTTTGTTTCTTAGCATCAAAACAACGATTACAACAAAAGGAATAATGGCGAGTAACCAGTAGGGTCTGATAAAGTGAAATTCAGCCAGATTCATGACAACCTCACACGCGAAAGGCAAATAAAGGCTGTTAACCCGAGTGCCAGTGATAATGGCCAGTAGTAAAGTTCACTACGTGGCCTGAAATATTGCTTATCTTTCTCTACAGGTTCAAGTTTATCGAGCAATAGATAGATGTTATTTAGTTCATCGGTATTTCTTGCCCGAAAATAGCGTCCACCGGTACTTTCAGCGACCTTTACCAAGGTATTTTCATCCAGATCACGAGAAGGATTAACTTTGCGATTTCCAAAAAAACTGCGAACGATCATTTCATCAGCACCTACGCCGATGGTATATATTTTTAGTTGGTTTGCTGATGCAAGTTCAGCAGCTTTTAAAGGTGAGACCTCACCGGCGGTATTGGCACCATCTGTTAAGAGTATTAAAACTCGGCTATTGGCAGGTTGATTCTTAAGACGTTTTACCGCTAAACCGATAGCATCACCTATTGCAGTATTGTCACCCGCAAGTCCGATGACGGACTCGTCTAGCAAGGTTTGTACGGTTTTTCTGTCAAAAGTTAAGGGCGTTTGTAAATAAGCTTGAGTGCCGAATAAAATTAATCCGACTCTATCACCGATACGTCGGTTTATAAAATCAGTGGCAACCGATTTTATTGCAGTGAGTCTATCTACGGGATTTTTATTAATAATAAAATCCTGTTCTTCCATACTGGCTGATAAGTCTACGGCCAGCATTAAATCTCGACCACTCACCGCTTGTTCGATTGGTTCTCCAAGCCATTGAGGACGAGCACAGGCGATAACCAATAAGAACCAAGCGATAGCAGCCAGTAACAATGGCCATTGTTGCGTTTGGGTGAATGCCTGCGTTTTGCCCTCAGAAAAATCATCCAAAAAAGGTACTTTTAATGCTGACTGTTCGATAGGATTTTTAGCAGGTACTAACCAGCGAATTAATAAAGGCAAAGGTAAGGTCGTCAAAAGCCAAGGCCATTCGAAATGAATCATGATGTCAATATTCTGTTTGCTGATTTTGTTTGGGTGTTAAGCCAGTATTCACATAAATTGATGAGCTGATTCATTTCATGTTCTTCAGGCGGATTTTTTCTATAATTCGCATTAATCAGTAATTGGCCACAAGCACTACTAAAAGGAGCGCCTGCTAATGATTTATCCAAAAAGGCTAACCATTGGTGGCCGGTTAAACTTGCTGCTTCTGCTCTTGGTGAAACACTAATAGCCACACGGCGAATCAGTATAGAAAGTTCACGTAATTTCTTGTCATTTTCCAGGCTGGAGTATTGTTTGATAATAGCCAATCTTTTTATAGCAGTTTTTATGGCAGATTTACGTGTAAGACGTTTATAGAGCCAATATAGAAATACAATAATTAGCGGAATAAATATAGCTATTAGCCACCAACCGATTGCTGGGGGCCACCAACCAATGGTTTCAGGAAGATGTATGTCTTTTAGGGGAAGTTGTGTTGTTGGCATTTGTTTTAATCAAAATAACGATAGAAGATGTGGAGTAATTTAAGCGTCCCCACACGCCTTTTATTTCATATTTATCATCGTAAGCATTGCAACGGATCTTCAGAGGTACTACATTCAATAAATTTTAGCCCCCGTTTTTTTGCTAATAATTCCAAGCCTTGTTTTCGTTGATCAAAGCGTTGTTTGTAACTTAATAGTCGTTGTTGATCGTTAGTATCTATCACTACATCGCGAACATTGTCAGTAAAACGATAGCGACCTTTAGGAGGCAAGTTACTTTCTAGTGGGTCGTAGATAAAAATTAAAACGACTTCACAATGTTCAGACAGCTTTGCTATATGGGTTTCAGCCTGATCGTTGATGCCTCGAAAATCACTGATGATATAAACCAGACTCCCTGGGCGAGCGTGTTGAGTCAATCTTGCTAATACTTGTTCCAAGGTGATTTTTGCAGTAGATTTAGTAGTTAATTTATTTATTGCAGAGCTTGAATCAGATTTACCAACAATAGCACTTAAAAATCGCAATACTGCATGTCTACCATTTTGGGGTTTTAATTCCTGACATTCCTGTTCAGAAAATATTTGACCGCCAATCCTGTCACCATGATATTCAGCGGCCCACGCCAATAATCCCGCAAGCTTTGCTGATAAAACCGACTTAAAAACACCTCTTGTAGCAAAGTGCATGTTAAGGCGGTTATCTAAAGAAATAAATACCGGTCTCTCGCGTTCTTCCCTAAATACCTTGGTATGCGTTTTTCCTGTACGCGCTGTTACTCGCCAATCGATACTGCGAATATCATCGCCGGGTTGATATAAACGGGCTTCATCAAATTCCATGCCGCGACCTTTAAAGCGTGACACATAACCACCATTTTGTCTGGAACGATTTTGAGCATGATGCAAATTTATACTAGTTGATAATTTTGCTAAATTAATCAGTGTTTTTAACGAAACAGAAACCAGTTCATTCTTTGCTTGGCTAATAGGCTGAGCTTGTTTATTAAAAAGCATCAAGGTACAGCAATCCTGGAAATAAGTTCTTTAATAAAATGATCGGTAGTAATGCCTTCTGCTTCAGCTTCATAAGATAAAATAAGGCGATGCCTCAATACATCAAAAGCCATTTCCTGAATGTCTTCCGGGCCTACAAAGTCTCGTTGCGATAACCAAGCTTTAGCTCTTGAGCAGCGATCAAGAGCTATACTGGCTCTTGGACTGGCTCCATATTGCAACCATGAAGCTAGGTCTGATCCATAAGCCGAGGGATTACGAGTAGCGAGGATTATTTGTAGTAAATAATCTTCAAGACCTTCGGTCATGTATATATCAAGTACTTCATTACGCGCATCAAATAAGGTACTTTGACTAATCGGTTCAAATTTATTAGAGCTTTTTGTTGATTCTGAACGTGCCTCGGATCTTGCCAGATGCAGAATGCTTTTTTCATGCTCAGCTTTGGGATAATCCACTTTTACATGCAGTAAAAAACGATCCAGTTGTGCTTCAGGTAAAGGATAGGTTCCTTCCTGTTCAATAGGGTTTTGAGTGGCCATTACCATAAATAATTTTGGTAAAGGATAAGTAGCCTGCCCCACTGTTATTTGTCTCTCAGCCATTGCTTCCAATAACGCAGCTTGAACTTTGGCCGGTGAGCGGTTAATTTCATCAGCCAATATTAGATTATGAAACAAAGGTCCTTTTTGAAATTCAAACGTGCCTTGTTGAGGTCGATAAATCTCCGTTCCTGTTAAATCTGCAGGCAATAAATCAGGGGTGAACTGTACGCGATGAAAATCACCCTGAATACCTTTACTTAACACATTAATGGCTCTGGTTTTGGCAAGCCCCGGCGCGCCTTCAACCAGAATATGACCATCGGCCAACAAGCCAATAAGCATCCTTTCAACAAGGATATCCTGACCAATAATTTCCTGATTAATGTAATTTTTTAAACTAATTAACAGGGTTTGAGATGAAGCTTTAGAGAGATTTTGTTTGCTGTTATGTTCTGACATGATATGAGTTATATTTAATCCATAGTATAAAAGCGATACATCCAGTTAACTTGACGTATATTATTCCGATAACCCTTAAGTGATAAACTTACAATACCATTAGGTTGCCGCGTAATGTTATAAACAATCTTTTTACTAAAAGGTTCCCTATTCTAACCGGATATGAGTTTAGGGAACATAATGTTATTGTTAAATTGTCTTAAATTAAGTATGTAAAATTATAACCATATAAATGAGTAGATTTCATAGTCTATTGATTGATGTCCAAAAAAAAGGCTGTGCAAATAATTTTATTGCCAGAATCATGAACAAAAATTATTTTTAATAAAAAAAGATAAATGACTCATTTTAAAACATTGCCTGATGCGTCAAACACCTTGCCATCCGGCATAACTTATATTATTGCTAATGAAGCTGCTGAACGCTTTAGTTATTATGGAATGCGGGCTATATTAGTGGTTTTTATGACCCAGTATTTGATGAATTCATCCGGCCAATTGGATGTTATGTCAGAAAATGAGGCGCAGGGTTATTTTCATTTATTTGTGTCGGTTGTTTATTTTATGCCGTTGTTCGGCGCCTTATTGGCTGATGGCTTGCTAGGTAAATACAGAACAATTATCTTTTTATCGCTGATTTATTGCTTGGGCCATTTTGCGCTTGCTATTGATAATACCCGAATGGGATTACTGCTTGGACAAGCGCTTATTGCTATGGGAGCTGGAGGAATAAAACCCTGTGTTTCAGCACATATTGGAGATCAGTTTTGCATTGCCAACAAACATCTTATGACTAAGGTCTATAGCTGGTTTTATTTTGCCATTAATTTTGGCGCGTTTACTGCAATGTTGATTATTCCTTGGTTATTGGATCACTATGGTGCGGCTGTTGCCTTTGCATTGCCGGGGTTATTAATGTTATTGGCAACAATAATATTCTGGTCAGGAAGGTATCGTTTTGTGCATATTCAGCCTACTGGAATAAACTTTGTTAAAGAAATGTTCAGTCAGGTTGGCATAAAAAGCCTAGGTAAACTTACCTCTATTTATGCCTTTATTGCCGTATTCTGGGCTTTATTTGACCAGACAGGATCATCATGGATAGTTCAGGCTCAAAAAATGAATCGTATGGTATTTGGATTTGAATTACTACCGTCACAAATACAGGCGGCTAATCCTTTATTGATTATGTTGTTGGTGCCTTTATTTTCATACCGTGTTTATCCATTTTTAAATCGTTTTTTTGTTTTAACGGCTCTAAGAAAAATGACGATTGGCTTATTTATAACGGTTATTGCTTTTGCTATAACCAGTTTTATACAAATGCAACTGGATACGGGTTTAGTCCCTCATATATCCTTTCAGCTATTGGCTTATGGCTTGTTAACCTCAGCCGAAGTTATGGTTTCGATAACCTGTCTAGAGTTTTCTTATACCCAAGCTCCTAAAACTATGAAGTCTTTTGTGATGGCGTTTTATTTTTTGTCAGTAGCTATAGGTAATCTTTTTACCAGTGCTGTTAATTTTTTTATTCAAAATAACGACGGAAGCAGTAAGCTCGCTGGCGCTAATTATTTTTTGTTTTTTACCGGGTTAATGTTGATAACGGCAGTATTTTTTTTGTTGGTTAGTCGTCGTTACAAAGAAGATGCTTCTTCATAAAATAACTTTATTGACTTAAAGGCAAGCAAAACTTACTTTGCAAGCTTATGAGATTTCAATTCTAGTTAAAAAGCTTATAACTCATTACCACTTTATTTGTGCGTGATATTTGGCGTCTAAAATGTGCCCAGCAGGACTTTAACCATTATTAAAATAAATGACTGATTTTATTATTACAAGTTCATCAACAACCAATACAGCCGTTACTTGCACAAATTGTAATTTGGATAATTTATGTATTCCTAAGGGACTGAGTCACAGTGAAGTCGCTGAGCTTGGTTTATTGGTTAATCGGAATAATATTCGTCAAAAAGGTGAGGTTATATATCATGCTGGCAGTCCATTTAGGGGATTGATAGCATTGCGTTCTGGTAGTGCAAAATTAATGAGTTTTGATCAAACTGGCAATGAGTTACTTGTGGATTTTATTCTGCCAGGAGAAATACTTGGATTTGATGGTTTGTCTTCTCAAATACATAATTGTACCGCTATCGCTTTAGAGACTTTGAATTATTGTTATTTACCAGCTCATAAGATTGAACAATTAGCTGCTAATTCACCCGCTTTAAGTTACATGTTGCTTCAAAGATCTTGTAATCAGTTCGATTCACAAGTAAATAAAGTCATGTTAAGTCGTCGAACTGCTGAAGAGAGGGTGGCATGTTTCATTTTGCATATTTCAGACCGGTTTCAACTTCGTGGTTACTCCGAAATGGAGTTTCGCTTGAGTATGTCTAGAGAAGAGATAGGAAATCATCTGGGTATCGCTCATGAAACAGTGAGTCGAATCATGCATCTTTTTCAAGCACGTAAACTAATTCAAGTAAAATCCAAGCAATTAAAAATAATTAATAAAAAAGAGCTGTCTAATTTTTATACGACCTAGTAATTAAAGAGCCCAATGTAACGAGGATTTTTTAAACGGCTTAAAAAATAATCAAAGATAAGCTTTAGTACTATAAAAAAAAAGATTTTAAATGTTGGTTAATTATTTTTGCTTACATGAGTTACAACATTGAATTCTTCAGCAATTGCTTTTGCAGTAGTTTCGTATTTGCCATGTTCATTGCTTTTAATAAAAACTACTAAAATAACCACTGCAAAAACAAGGCCGCCTACATAAAGCCAGAAATTATCTTTTTCTAGTGAATCTGTACTCATTTTTAATTCTCCATCGAATGTCAATTTTAAGGAAACTGTAGAATGGCGTCAACAGGCTGCTATTTAATCAATATTTAGAATTAAAAAATTGCGCTACATCAATAAATGTTTTTTGTCTGCGAACTCCGTCGACAATTAAAGTATCTTTGGCCGGTTTGACTTTAAATGTTGAGTAAATAAATAGTTTATACTTAGGTTATTGCGGCCATAGTTAATGTCTGCGTTATTTTATGCGTATTTCTAACTAGTTAAAATCGCTAAAAATTATTTAACATTTTGTTTGTATAACCATCATTTAAGACAGATATGAGATTTACACTACTTATCTTGGGTTGCTTTTTTTCAGCTTTTGCTTTTGCGGGTATTTATAAATGCACTGATGCTAATGGTAATACTGAGTATCGGGCTAGTCCTTGCCAAATAGGACGTGATAATGTTGAAATTAACATTAAAACAGGTACGGCTACCAATCTGGATGATAGAAATAAACAGCAGAATCTTGAGCAAAAAGATGAACAAGTTGAACTTGAAAAACAAAAACTGGAACAAGAGCAATTAGTTAAAAGGCAAGTTGAGATAAACCTAGAAGCTATTAGCGAAAGTTCAAAGAATCAGATGCTTATAAAAAATAATCCGGATAAATTTTCAGCTTATGCCATTCCTCCATATGTTCCGGAAAAATTACCGGTTTTGGTAAAGGCTTACCAAGCCAGATTAGCCGATATTGAACGCCTTAGGAGGCAAGCGGCTGAAAAAGCGTTGGCCACTAATCAGTGTATTCGTGTTGAATCGGATGAATTAAACAGTAAAAGCACTAAAGATGAACTGACATTTTTAATTAATTGCAGCAGCGGTAAGTCTTTCTATTTTAATGAACGGGCACTAATAAAGTAGTTGAACACATGAAAGTATCAAAAACAATCTTAATTACTGGCTGTTCTTCTGGCATCGGTTATAGCACTGCTTTAGAATTAAAAAATAGAGGCCATCAAGTTATTGCAACAGCAAGAAAATCAAAAGATGTTGCTCGTTTAAAAGAAGAGGGTTTTACAGCTATCCAACTGGATTTGGCAGATACTTACAGCATAAAACAAGCGGTAATTGATACGCTTGAATTAACGGGTGGGCGTTGTGATGCGTTATTTAATAATGGTGCTTTTGGCCAACCAGGCGCGGTTGAAGATTTAAGTCGTGATGTACTCAGGTTTCAGTTCGAAACGAATTTGTTTGGCACTCATGAACTGACTAATCTGCTTATACCAATAATGCGTAAACAAGGTCATGGCCGCATTATCTACAATAGTTCCATATTGGGTTTGGTCGCTATGCGATATCGTGGTGCTTATAATGCGAGTAAGTTTGCTTTAGAGGGATTGGCTGATACTTTGCGCTTGGAGTTATTTGGCACAAATATTCATATTTCACTGATAGAACCGGGACCAATTTTAAGCGAATTTAGAATAAACTCGTATGCCTTATATAAAAAAAATATAGACCCTGTACGCAGTTTTCATAATGATGCTTATGAAGCTATGGAAACTCGTTTGCAAAAAGAAGGTGCTGCTGTAGCTTTTACCTTGCCGGCTAAGGCAGTTGTAGATAAAGTAATTCATGCACTTGAATCAAAAAAGCCTAAGATGCGATATTACGTCACTTTTCCAACTTATTTATTTGCTGTTCTCAAACGCATTCTGCCTATGTGCTGGATGGATGCTCTACTTAGAAAGGTTTAATTTATGCAAGAATTGGACGAGATTATTATTTACTGCCCCTATTGTGGCGAAGCACTTGATGTATTAGTAGATACATCGGCTGGGCCTCAGCAATATTATGAAGATTGTGCCGTTTGTTGTGCGCCAATCTTATTTTTACTGTCCGAAGATGCGGATGGAGAACTGATAATTGATGTGAAAAGAGATGATGAATAATTTTTGAAGGTCCATTAACAGAATAAATGTACTATCAGGAAGTTGATTTTTATTTGTTATGAATAGGAACTAATCTTTATGCCACTCATGTTTTAGCTTCTTCTTCCGGCAAGAAATCACCGACTTGCATGGCCCACATGAGATGATATAACCCATTTTTAGCCAAGAGTTGGTTGTGTTCGCCATCTTCAACGATACGGCTCTTATCAAATACTAAACTCCGATCTAAATATGCAATAGTAGATAACCGATGGACAATAGTAATGATATCGAGTTAGATATATTTTTCGCCAAATTATAGGTTATTTAATAACTAAAGCTATTTAGGGGAAGTACGAAGCGTCGGTGGGTTTAGGAATATTATCTGATTTCTCTTCTTGTGCTATCCAGCCGCCTCCCATGGCAAGGTATAAATCAATAGTCGAGTTAAACGTTGCTGCAAGTGCCGAGGTTTCATCAATTTTAGCGTCAAATAGTTGTCTGATGGCATCTAATTCATTCATATAATCTACATAACCTTCTTCATAACGGATTCTAGAAAGATTGAAGTATTTTTTATTGGCCTCAACACGAGCGAGTTGCTTTTCGTTTTGCTCTTTGGTTTTTATCACACTGACCAGTGCGTTTTCAAATTCACTAAAGCCGGAAATAATGGTTAGTTTGTAATTGGCCAAAGCAGCTTGCTGAAAAGCTTCTGCTGCTTGCACTTGCCCTGCTATTTTACCGGCAGTAAATATGGGTGTGGCTATTGCTGAACCGATGGTCCAAAAATTCGCACCGGGTGCGAAAAGACTGGCTGCTTGTGAGCTAATCTGACCTACGTTTCCGGTTAGAGAAATGTTGGGGAAGTATTGAGCGCGGGCAACACCGATTTGAGCATTGGCGGAAATTAATTGTTGCTCTGCCTGTGCGATATCGGGTCGTCTAATTAATAAATCTGAAGGCAAGCCTGCAGGTATCGAGGGTAGTTTGAGTTTATCTATAGGTAAACCTCGCTTAATTGGGCCCGGATTTTTGCCTAATAAAACATTAAGTGCATTTTCTGTTAGGGCGATACTTTGTTCATATTGAGGAATTTGCGCACTACGACGTTGATATTCTGAATCAGTTTGTTGCACTTCCAAATTAGAGGTATAGCCTTCTTTGAAACGAATAGTGTTGAGGCGCAAGCCTTCTTTAAGCGATGCGACAGTTTCTATGGTTATTTCTAGTTGCCGGTCAAGTTGACGTAACTTGATGTAATTTTGCGCGACTTGACTAACTAAGGTTAACATGACGGCTTGTCGGGTGGCTTCTTGGCTCAGAAGATCTGCCATCGCAGCTTCGTTGGCGCGTCTTAAGGCACCCCATATATCAATTTGCCAGTTCATCCCCCCGCCTAAATTTAAATAATCACTGTTAGGTTTAAATTGCGGTGAAGTTGCCAATTGTGGGTGTTGGTAGTTAAATGAACCAGAAATTTGCGGAAACAAATTAGAGCGTGTCGAGCCATAAAGCCCCATGTATTGCTCGACATTGGCAATGGCAATTTTTAAATCATAATTACCTTGAATAGATTGCTTTATCAGGTTGTCCAAGACAGGGTCACCTAGTTGATGCCACCATTGACTATTGGTAGCATTAAGAAGGGTATTTGTTTCTGTGTTGCGCCAATGAGTGGGTGTAACAATTTCGGGATGCTTATAATCAGGACCTACTTTAAAGCAAGCAGTTAGGAACAGGCTCAGTAACAAAAACAATTTATTCACGATTCTGCTCCTTTTGGTTGTCGACAATAATCTCGGTTTTTTTTCGATGAGATAGTTTTTCAACAACATAAAAACTTAAAGGAACAAAGAATATAGCAATAAATGAAGCAGTTGCCATTCCTCCAATAACAACATAACCAATAACTTGTCGCCCCAAAGCACCTGCACCATCAGCTAAGGCTAAAGGTACGCAGCCTAAAATAAAAGCAAAACTAGTCATTAAGATTGGTCGTAATCTGACACGCGCACCTTCCAAAGTGGCATCTATAATGGGTTTACCTTGTTCTACACCCATTTTGGCAAATTCAACAATCAATATCGCGTTCTTTGCCGCTAAACCAATCAGCATTACCAATCCGATTTGCGCATAAACATTATTGGCGTATTGCCCGACCATTAAGGCAGCAAAGGCTCCAAATATTGCAATGGGCGTGCCTAATAAAACACTAAAAGGCAAGCTCCAACTTTCATAGAGTGCCGCTAAAATTAAAAATACACAGAGTAATGAAAAACCAAAAATAACAATGGGTGAAAGACCTTGTTGGGCAATTTTTTCTTGATAACTCATACCCATATAATCGTAGCCCATAGTGCTGGGCATGGTTTGCGCAAAAACTTCTTCAAGTGCTTGCATAGCTTGTGCTGAAGTATAACCAGGATTGGCCGCAGCATTGATTAAAGCACTACGGTAAAGGTTGTAACGCATTGTAAATTCAGGCCCACTTGTTTCACTTATATTAGTTACCGCAGATAAAGGCACGGTGGTGCCGCTTTTGTTGCGTACATAAAACTGACCTAAGGGCTCGGGTGTTTTTCGATATTCACCTTCAGCTTCCAGATAAACCTGCCACTGTCGTCCAAAACGGTTAAAGTAGTTAATAAAACCGCTACCCATGTAATACTGCATGGTTTGGTAGACATCGGCCAAATTTACACCTTGTTTAATGACCTTATCTTTATCAACATCAACATATAACTGCGGTGTTGCAGCTATAAGTGTCGTAAAAATTCCGGTCAATTCCGGTCGCTGCTGAGCTGCTTTTATAAATTTTTCAGTATTTTCGGCCAAAAATTCGACTGTACTTCCACCTCTATCTTCTAGCACAAAGCTAACTCCACCGGAGGTTCCGACGCCTGGTATGGCTGGTGGTGGAAATACTAAAGCTATCGCCCCTGGTAGTTTTCGCAATTCTTTATTGATCGATAACTTAATGGCTGTGTATTGTTCATCGGCTGCGGTACGATTTGCCCAATCATCAAGAGTAATAAAGAAAAATGCATTGTAAGTGGTATTGGCTTGACTAAGCATGTTATAACCAAGCACTGTTGAATAATATTTAACACCTGGTGTGTTTTTTAATACGTCTTCAACTTGTTTGGCTATTTCACTGGTTCTTTGAAGTGATGAAGCATTTGGCAATTGCAGTGCACCGTATATGTACCCTTGGTCTTCATCGGGTAAAAAGCTGGCTGGTATTTTGTGCCCTAAAAAACCTGCAGATAAGGCCAGTGCGAGTAAAATCATTAATCCAAAAAAACTGCGGCGAATAAGGGTGTTACAAACGCCAACGTAACCATCGGTAATGCGACCAAATATACGATTAAATCCATCAAAAAAACGTTGCAATAAGCTGGTGCTTTTTTGTTCTGCTTTTGGCTTTAGCATCAGTGCGCATAATGCAGGTGTTAGTGTCAAGGCATTAAAAGCTGATAGTGCCACAGAAACAGCCATTGTTACTGCAAACGGTTGATAAAGACGACCGGTAATTCCTGGAATAAAGGCTGTAGGTATAAATACGGCGCTTAGAATAATGGCAATTGCAATAACGGGGCCGGATACTTCTTCCATTGCTTTAAGTGCAGCATCTTTTGGTGAAAGACCTTTCTCAATATGATGCTCTACAGCTTCTACAACAACAATTGCATCATCAATTACCAATCCAACAGCCAGCACTAGGCCGAATAGCGATAAGGTATTGATAGAAAAACCAAACAAGGGGAAAAAGGCAAATGTACCGATTAAAGCTACCGGAACCGCCAGCAAAGGAATCAACGTAGCCCGCCAACTTTGTAAAAACAGGTAAACAACGATAATTACCAGCACTAAGGCTTCAAATAGTGTTTGAACAATATCATCAATCCCTGCTGTAACTGCCAACGTGGTATCTAGAGCGACGGCATAATCTAGGTCAGCTGGAAAACTCTTCTTTTGTTCAGCCATTAACGCTTTGGCACCGTTGGCAGCATCAAGTGCGTTGGATCCAGGTAATTGGTAAAGCGCAATCAGCGCTGTAGGTTGCCCATTTAGACGACTGGATACCGAGTAATTTTGCGCACCTAGTTCAATGCGACCAACGTCTTTAATTCGGACTGTTGAGCCGGTTTTATTAACACGTAAAATGACATTGCCAAAATCTTCTTCGGATTGTAATCGACCTTGCGCCCTTAAAGCATAAGTGAATTCCTGGCCAGTTGGTATGGGCTCTCCACCAATTTGTCCGGCAGGATTAACGGTGTTTTGTGCTTGGATGGCATTTACAATTTCAGGGATTGTGATGTCTAACGATGCTAATTTATCAGGTTTAACCCAAATACGCATGGCATACTGACCCGCTCCAAATACAGAAACAGTCGAAATTCCTTTAGTACGGGTGAGCTTGTCATTTAAATTGATGTAAGCATAATTGGCTAAAAACACATTATCATAAGTCCCTTTGGGTGAATAAAGGGCAAACATGATTAGTGGGGCAACAGTCGATTTTTGGACCGTTATGCCAAAATTATTAACTGGGGTAGGAAGTTGTGATGCCGCCTGTGTTTCCCTCATTTGGGAAAGAATTTGATCGGTGTTTGGATCAGTAGTGACATCAAAATCAACACGTAGATTTGTGTTACCGCTATTGGTGTTAATAGAATACATGTAAGTCATGTTATCAACACCTGACATTTGCTGTTCAATTGGTGTCGCTACCGCCTGCTCCATAGTTAACGCATCTGCACCGTTATAAGTTGCGCTGATTTGTATTTCTGGAGGGGCCAAATTAGGAAATTGAGCAATAGGCAAACTAACCATAGCTACCAAACCAAGAATAACCATTAGAATAGCTATAACCATAGCTACAATTGGCCTATTTATAAAAAATTTGGCCATAATATTATCTCGTTACGCTTGAATTAGTTGGTGATTTTACTGCTTCATAAGGTTCCGGATTCACCTTCATTCCATCGCGAATTTTTTGCAATCCTTCAACGACTACTTGATCATTTACGTTCACCCCTTCTTCGATAATAACCATTGATCCAATGGTTTCACCAGGTGTTATTGTACGTATACTGATAGTCTTATCCGCATTTACTATTGCCAATTGAGTGGCTGTTTGCATTTTAATAATGGCTTGTTGTGGAACGACTAAGGCATTTTGCTTAACATCCGTTGTGGCTTGAATACGCGCATACATACCAGGCCGCAATACGTTGTCCGGGTTTGAAAATAATACGGCAACTTTAATCGTACCAGTATTGACATCTACTTGACGATTAGCAAAGAAAAACGTGCCGTTGTGAGGGTAAATAGAGTTATTGGCTAGTTTTAATTGTAAAGGAACCGGTTCAGGTTGGGATCTTCCTTGCTGTTGCTCGCGCTCTGTTAAATGTAAATATTGCTTTTCATTTAAGCCAATATACGCACGAATGGGCTGTACCTGTGAAACCTGAGTCAATTCATTGCTGGTAGAGCCGGGGCCGACTAAATCACCTAGTTGCGCATTGGATAAGCCGGCTATGCCGCTAATTGGTGAGGTGATTTTAGTAAAACCAAGATTTAATTTGGCAGTTTCTACTGCGGCTTGTGCCGCTAAAACTTGAGCTTGTGCACTCGCTACCGCACCGACGGCGTTATCACGATCTAAAACACTGACTGCATTTTCGGGTAGCAGTCTTTTAATTCTGTTCATAGCAAGTTGATTGGTTGTCAATACTGCTTGCTGTTGTGCTAGATTTGCTTTTTCTTGTGCAAGAGTCGCTTCAAAAGTACGCGGGTCAATTTCGTAAAGTAATTGATTCTTTTTTACTAAATCACCTTCTTTATAATTTTGCTTGATTAAGTATCCAGTCACTTGTGCATTAATTTGAGCGTTGATCATACCATCAAGGGTTCCTACCCATTCTTGCTGGATGGGAACGTCTTCTTGAATAACTTTGGTTGTTTTTACTGTGGTTGGAATTGTTACAACCGTTTCTTTGGGCTTTTCGCAGCCAGTGACAAGAAAAACTAATATAATTGTTAGCAGTAGATTTGAATCCACAAACTTAAAGACTTTTTGTCGGTTAGATGCATTTGGATTTTGTGTGTTTTTCATAAAACCTTGCAATAATTCAAATTAATTTAACTCCATTTTAGCGTTTTCCATGGAGCGGAACAGGATTTTTTTATAATAAGCTACTTGAGATTATTAAAATTACAGTAAAAGAGCAAGCTTGAATTAGGATTTAAAATTGAAGTTATGGTTTTTCATGGGTTAAATAACATGCAGATTTTGGATCATGTACCTAAATATTATTATTTTAAAATCAGCATAAAGCTGTTATTTGAGAATGCATTAAAATTTAAAAGCCACAGAATATATTTGTTTGTCGAAAAGGTATGAGATAATTATTATCTTATGGGTTGGTTTTAAATTGTGTGCAAATGATAAAAACGAATAAGTCTGATTTGGAAGAAGCGTTAAACCTGTGTAAAGGTTCCTTTATATCAGCTGCATTATTTAGCATGGTCATTAACCTATTGCAACTGGTGCCAACCATTTACATGTTGCAACTCTACGACCGGGTCGTGCCAACGGGTAATCGTTCAACGTTACTCATGTTGACACTGATCATGTTAGTGTTGTTTATGACTTTGGGCGCTTTGGAGTGGGTTCGCTCGCAGATATTGGTCAGAGTTAGTTCGCGTCTGGAAACATTACTTAACGAGCGATTATTTAATGTTGCGTATAAACAATCGCTTTATTCGGGTGGGCAACGCGCCTCTTCACAGGCGTTGGATGATTTAACGTCATTAAGGCAGTTTTTGACGGGTAATGGTTTATTTGCATTTTTCGATGTGCCATGGATTCCTGTTTATATTGCCGTTATGTTTATTTTTCACCCGTCTTACGGATGGGCGGCTATCGGCATGGCCATTATTTTAATCATCGTTGCCATCGTCCAAGAAAAATCAACGGCTAAAATGATAGGAGAAGCCAACGCCTTAGCTAATGCAGGACGCGGACTGGTTAATAAAAATCTGAGAAATGCAGAAGTGATTGAGTCCATGGGTATGTTGCAAAATATTCAGAAACGTTGGGTGGAAGGAACTCGGCAGGTTTTGGTGCTGCAGGCAACAGCCAGTTCTCGCGCAGGCTTGGTGAGCGGATTGTCAAAAGTTATTCGGACATCATCGCAATCATTAATTCTGGCCCTAGGTGCTTATTTGGTGATAGAGAATGAAATAACCGGTGGCTTAATGATTGCGGGTTCTATTTTATTAGGCCGAGCCCTTGCCCCTATTGATATGATGATAGGCACCTGGAAAGGCTTTATTGGTGCCCGTGGCCAATACCATCGTCTTAATGAAATGTTACACCAGATTCCCGCCGAACCCGAAAAAATGACTTTGCCGGCACCTGAAGGACTTTTTCAGTTAGAAGCCGCCGTCGTCGTTCCGCCGGGCGCAAAAACACCGGCCTTGAAAGGCATCACCCTGACTATTGCCAAGGGTGATGTGGTGGGCGTCATTGGCCCCAGTGGCTCAGGAAAATCAACGTTCGCCCGTGCTTTATTGGGTATCTGGCCGACGGCAAATGGTAAAATTCGTCTGGATGGCGCTGAAGTTTTTGCTTGGAATCGGCATGAGTTGGGCCCCTATATCGGTTACTTACCGCAGGATATCGAGCTTTTTGAAGGCACCATTAGCGAAAACATCGCGCGTTTTGGTGATATAGAACCAGAAAAAGTCGTTAATGCGGCCAAAATGGCTGACGTGCATGACTTGATTTTGCGACTGCCTCAAGGTTATGACACGCATATCGGCGCCAGTGGCGGCAATCTTTCAGGCGGTCAGCGCCAAAGGATCGGCTTGGCCAGAGCATTATACGGTGATCCAGTTATTATCGTATTAGACGAGCCTAACTCTAACCTGGATGAGCAGGGTGAAGTTGCTTTAGGTAATACCATTAAAAGGTTAAAGCAAAAAAAGGCAACGGTCATTGTGATTACCCATCGTAATAATGTACTGGCAAATGTCGATAAGTTATTGATATTAAATGATGGGCTTTTGTCCGTTTATGGTCCAAAAGATCAAGTGATCGCCCATTTACAGGAAAAGCAGGTCGTCGCTACACAAGACAATTCGCCTCCTCAGTCGCCGGTTGCTCCCTTACATTCACCCGAATAAAACACCTATGAAAGAAAGGCTTGTACAACTGACTACCGAGAATGGCACCCCCATTATTACTGATGATCGATCGGTACGGACGATAGGGATTATTATTCTGGTTGTTACCTTCGGCATTTTAGGTACCTGGGGTTATCTGGCACCGATTGATAGCGCGGCCTTGGCACCCGGTTATGTTGCTGTAAAATCGCATAGAAAAACCGTGCAGCATTTAGACGGTGGGATAGTCAGCCAGTTGCTGGCTAAAGATGGCGATGTTGTCAAAGCAGGTGATGTTTTACTTATACTGGATGGCACCGAAGTTAAGGCGCAACTTGAAATTCTTCGAGGTCAGCATATCACCTTAGCCGCGCAACTCGCCAGACTGATTGCTGAAAGAGATCAACTCAATCAAATCAAGTTCCCTGATGATTTACAAGACTTGTCCGATGCGCATATTGCCGAAGCAAGACAAGGTGAGAGTCAAATATTTACTTCCAGGAAAAGCGCTTATCAAGGCGAAATATCAGTATTAAACCAACGAGCAAGCCAGTTAAGTGCAAAAATTAAAGGCTTGGAGGGGCAGCGCACCAGTAAACAAGAGCTGATGAAATCCTATGGCGATGAAGTTCATGACTTAAAAGAATTATTGGCTGAAGGTTTTGCCAACAAACAACGGCTGCGTGATATTGAACGTAACTATGCAAATGCGACTAGTGATGTCGCCGCCTTAAGTGCTGAAATAGCCGGCAATGAAATTCAAATAGGCGAAACCAAGTTACAAATTTTGCAGATACAAAAGAAATTTCAAGAAGAAGTTGCCGCTAAGCTCGGTGAAGTGCAAGCGGAGTTATATGATGTTGCCCAGCGTTTGCTGGCAACTACCGACAAAGTAATAAGAACAGAAATAAAAGCGCCCGCTAATGGTCGTGTTTTGGGCTTATCTGTCCATAACGTGGGTGGCGTTATTACCCCAGGCAAACCCATACTGGATATTGTCCCGCAAAAAGAAGAGCTGATTATTGATGCTCAAGTTTCACCAATGGACATCGATAGGGTCATCGTTGGCCTATTGGCCGAAGTCAGATTCAGTGCCTTTAAACAAGCGTTAACCCCTAAAATGCAAGGTAAAGTAATCAACTTATCCGCTGACCGCTTAACGGATGAGAAAACCGGCATGCCTTATTATCAGGCGCAAGTTGAATTAACCCCAGATAGCTTTGAAAAATTGGGTGACATGGAATTAGTGCCCGGCATGCCGGCAGAAGTGCTGATTAATACCGGTGAGCGTACGGTATTTGAATATTTGATGCAGCCCATTACCAATGCTTTTGCCCGTGCCTTTATTGAAGACTAAACGGTTATGAAAAACATAAAGTTGTTTATAGCTTGTCTTGTTCTTACTCAAGCAAATTTGGGCCATGCTGAAGATTTATTGACGATCTATCAACAGGCGATAGAGGCCGATCCGCAATTAAAAACGGCGGCATTAAAAGTAGATATAGGCTCAGCACAAAAAGGTCAGGCTTTGGGTGTCATGTTGCCGCAAGTCAGTGCCAATACCAATTGGTCAGCGAATAACCAAGCAAGGAATAAGCTTGCCAATAGTCGTACTCCGGCAGGTATAGATTCAAGTAGCTATCAAGGTACGCGTTATAATGTTTCTTTAACGCAAACGGTACTGGATTTTGCCAAGTTTTGGGACTGGCGTCGCGCGCAAGAAGTTGAAAATCAATATGCTTCAGAAAATATAGTGGCACAACACGACTTAATGTTTAAAGTCGTTGAAAAATACTTTAATGTACTGGAAGCAGAAGATCAGTTGACTTTTTTACAGGCCGAAAAAGAGACGACCATCAGACAATTGGAACAAGTCCAAAAACAATATGCCAAACAATTGGTTTTAATTACCGATGTCTATGAAGTAGAAGCCCGATTGGATCAGATAAAAGCGACTGAAATTGAGGCTGAAACGCAGGTCGTCATCGCCAAAGAAAGTTTAAAAGAACTCACCAATATTGAACCCCTAGGGCTTTATAAGTTACGTGACGAAATAGACTATAAAATACTGGAAGGTAAGCTGGAAGACTGGATTGCCGTGGCCAAAAGTGAAAATCCACTCTTGGCAGCGCAAATTAGCGCGATTGCGGCGGCAAGTAATGATGTGGCGGTGCAAAAATCACGCTATTTACCTGTGGTTGATATGCAGTTAAATTACAACAATACTAATACGGGGTATCAAAGTATCAATTTGGGCAGTACCGTAGAAACACAAGTGGCCGCTATCAATGTCAATATACCGCTCTTTTCGGGTGGGGTAACCACTAACCGAATGTATGAAGCACAATATAAGTTATCGATTAGTCAATACGAAAATGACTCTAAAATAAGAGCCTTGATTAAAGAAACCAGTGATTCATTCTTAAGTTCAAATGCCAATGTAAAACGTATCAGTGCTTCACGCAAAGCACTGGAATCAGCGATTAAATCCAAAGAATCTTTAGAGACAGGTTTTAGCTATGGCGATCAAACCATCGGAGATGTTTTAAATGCCCAGCAAGCAGAATTTAAAGCCAAGCGCGATTTAGCACAGGCAAAATATGCCTATATAAAAAATAAAATGCGATTTATGCAGGCGATAGGGTTGATAAGTGATGAAAACATGGCTGAAGTTAATAGTTGGTTGCAGGTTAGCCAAAACTAACTATAAATAAAAGTGCTAGCAATTTTGGGCAAATAAAACAGTATGTTAATTTGAACCTTTTGCTCGCGTACTTCAAGTCACAATGGAAAGATCGAGTAGTTGTTATTACGTTCCTTCGTGCATTATAGCTCTGAAGAGACACTAACTATAATGCACAGATATATTACTGTGTAATTTTCCGAACCTCGACATTATTCCAAATAGTTTCGATAAAATCTGGCTCCATTTCCGGCATACCGTCTTTTATCCAATTTACCAACACGTTACCGATATTCGGATAAGTTATGTGTATGGCATGATTGTCATACAGCCATTCTTCAATAACCGAGCTGTCCATATCATTCATGGTTTGACCATACCCTAATTGTTTTAGGGCTGCTGCATTAGAGATTTGCTCCATTTGGGCATGTAGCGGCTTGGCAAGAATTTTTTTACCTAGTTGTAGTGCTTCACTAGCCAATTCAAAACCAGCATTGCTTATAATTCCGGAGCTGTCATATACATCTTTCTGAAACTCTGTCCGTGAAAGTGGGTTGCATTTGATGTGTTCAAATGAAGATGGCGTCACTTCGGGTGAGTAGAGATGAAATTCAAAATTTTTAAAGGGAGCTAAAAGCTTGATTACCTCTTTTTGGTCTTCAAAAGGAAGGTATACAACAATTTTATTATTGATAATACTTTTAGGTGTTTCAGGCGTGTCAATAATAGGCGGCAATATGGGTTGACCAAAGTGATGCCAATGCAAGCCCACACCTCTATCGGCAGGGGCAAAATATTTCATGACTTGATTGGCAATAGGATCAGATCCTGCTCTAGGAATATTATGGTTAAATGCGTATTGATGACCTATGCCTAAAACGGGTTTTTTCTGATTTTTTGCCGCCCACGCAGTAACCGGCTCAAAGTCGCTGATAACTAGATCATATCCACTTAAATCCAAAGATTTTATATCCTTAATAAAGGTAACAGGCTTTGCTTCAAGTGCAGTTTTAAAGTAATTAACCTGACCATTTTTAGTGTTAAATGTTAGGCCTGTGCGTAACTGATAGTCATTAAAAATCTCCATATCAAAATATTTATCCACAGGTCGACCAGTAAACTGAAAGGTAACATCAAGGCCTGCGGCATAGAGTTCTTTTGCCATAACACGGGCGCGAGTTATATGGCCGTTTCCGGTTCCTTGTACGCCATAAAAAATTTTCATATTTGTCCTAAACTAAAGATTGCTGTGCAAACACCTAAAATAATTCCAACTAAGATATCAGTAGGAAAATGTACGCCAAGAACTACACGGGAGCATCCGACCAGAGTCGCCCAAAAATAAAGCGGAATTATTAACGCAGGCAAATAAAAGCTTAATAGGGTTGCCATCATGAAAGCTGCAGAAGTATGGCCGGAGGGAAAGCTGAATTGGTCTGAAGGTGTAATAATGCTCCGGAAGTTTTGTAATGCAGCTTGTGGGCGATTTCGTTGTAAACTGTTTTTTAATAAAAAGTAAATAGGCCTTTCTATCAAAAAGGCCAGTAAAATAGAGTGAAGAAATGGGCTATCAATTCCTTCATGCCAATACAAAGCGCCTGTGATTAAAATATATAGTGAACCATCGCCTGTTTTTGATAAATATCGACTGGATTGGGTTAGCGTGCTGTGTATCTTGGTATTAATTAACCAAGTGAACATAAAAACGTCGTATTTGTGGATGGAATAGAGCAGTTTCATTTTTTAACCTATAAAGTTAAATAGAGTTCTGCAAAATCGACTCAAAAGTTATTTGATTAATGAAAATGCAGGTTTTTTTGATCTTAATCTACAGGTCAAAGAGTAAAGCTCTTCTATGACAGCAGCGTTAAAGTTTGTTTAAGCTTTTGTGACAATGACGTTTTTCAAAATATTTGGTTATTTTTATGTAAGCCAAATAGTTATGCAGGGAATAGTGCTGGAAATAAATAATTTAGGGTTTTTAATAGAATCAATTTTATTGAAATTTTTATTATTTTCAGTAATGGTAATGACAGCTAATCTTATGTGTTAAAATTAAACGATAGTATAAAAGTTTGTTGTGTTGGAAATACACAGGGTCTTTTGTACAAGGATACAAAATTTTGATCTAAAAATGCTGATTAGGCTCTATCAAGAAAATAGATAGTATTGATTAGTGGAGAAGTGTCGGTTCAGCATAGCAAAAAGAGGCGTTGCTATAATCTATTGTTATAACTTGCATTTTTTTAATTTTTCCAGTATTTTTTGTATCCTAACCCCCCCGATTAATTTTTCAGGTAAACAGTGGCAGAATCAAAAAACAAGATATCCAAAAAAATAGCAATGGTTTTACTTCTTATTGTTGTGATTGCTTGTAGTTTTTTAATCTACTCCATGCCATTAAAAGATGTACTCAATCAGAGCCATCAAATTAAATCTTGGTTGTCTCAAACTGGATATGCTGCGCCCGCCATATTCACGCTGGTAGCCGCTTTACTTACCGTGATTGGCATGCCAAGGCTGATTTTATGTTCATTAGCGGGGGTGGTGTTCGGATTTACATGGGGATTTTTGTTAAGCCACTTTGCGACAGTGCTAGGTGCTTATGGAACCTTTATTTTTGCACGCTGGAGCGGGAGAGAATTTGTTCAGCAAAAATTTCCAAAAATCATCGCGTTGTCACAATCCACTCACGCCAATGGCTGGCGTTCAGTCCTTTTTATGCGTCAATTGCCAATTAGCGGTTTATATAACGATATTTTGTTGGGGATGAGTTCTGTAAGCCATTGTGACTTTTGGATTGGCACAGCGTTGGGCTTTTTGCCTCTTGGTGTGACTGCAACCCTAGTCGGTGCTGGTGCTATACAAGCGGATATGTCGCATCTAGCACAATATCTTGGCATAGCAGCTTGCACTTTCTTTTTATTGACCTTGTCATTGAAGTGGATTTTAGGTCAGAGACAACGGAAAAACATTGGCATAAGCTAGAATTATCTGGGCTGTAGCGCTTAGATTGGCTTAACATCTGTTTCGGATACCCATTCCAGCCATTCACTAAGCACACATAATGTCCAAATTGCCCGGGCATGGTCAGTCTTACGTAGTGAATGTTCCTGCAATAGTTCTAAAGCGACGTAACAGTTAATACCGGCTTTTTCTAAAAAGGGCGATGATAATTTTGATTTTGCCCAATCATATAACGGCTCCCGTAACCAGCTACTTAAAGGCACAGAAAGCCCTCTTTTTTTACGATGAACAATATCTTTAGGCAGATATCGAAGGGCATATTTTTTTAAAAAAACTTTAGTTTGTAAGCCTTTTACACGTTCTTTTTCAGTGAGAGTGGCTGCAAACTCCATGACTTCCTGATCAAGAAAAGGTGCTCGTAATTCCAGTGCCGATTTCATACTGGCTCGATCAGCCTTGGTCAATAATCCTTCTGCCAATGAAGTTTCCAAATCATGCTGTTGAAGTCTATCCATCATTTCTGATGAAACATAATTAGGACGTGCAACTAAAGGTTGTGAGACACCCAAACGGTTTAATATCTCAGGCGAGATGCAGGAAGTCCAGAGAATATGACGGCCCAGAAAATCCAGATCATCTCCTTGAATAAAGCGCTTAAGTAGAAAAGGAATCGTCACTTTTTTATCGCTAACCGGCCAATTTTCAACAGTACTTCGAATCAAAGTCCTTATTGGGCCAGGGAGCTTGGCATAATACCCTGCAAGCCCAGCCCCAAAGTAGGTCGGATAGCCTCCGAAAAGTTCATCGGCACCTTCGCCAACCAGCGCGACGCGAACATCTTGTGCTGCACGTTTTGCCAGAAGAGCGCTAGGTACCCAAGCAGGATCAGCCAGTGGCTCACCTACCTGGCGAACTAGTTTTGCAATAGTCGGAGGGAAGTCCTCGGGACGCACCCAGACAGGGATAAAATCAACGCCTAATGTGTTCGCGACTTGCTCAGCATAATGTCCTTCATCATAAGAGGCTTCTGTAAAGCGAAGGCTATAAGCTTTTAGTGTTTTCTCTGGACGGATGGATTTAGTAACAGCAGTAATTAAAGAAGAATCAAGACCACCACTTAAAAACAATCCAAAATCGACATCAACTTCGCTTTGTTTTCTTACTGCTTCCCTAAAAACGTCATCGAAATCAGCTAAAGAACCACTTTGTTTATTAGTTTGTAAAGCATTCCATTGCCAATAGCGTTTACGTTTAATACCAAGAGCATTGATTGTGACCATTTCACCTGGTAATACTTTTCGAATTTCAGCAAAAGGTGTCTTTGGTGCTACAAAAAAGCCAGATTGCAAATAACTGTGAATGGCATCAATACTTATATTAAAAACATTAGGGTTTGGTAATACCAACGCCGCTATTAAAGAGGCAAAAGAAACAATGTCCTCATTAACTGAGAAAAATAGTGGACGTTCACCAGCTCTGTCACGGTAAAGTAATAATTTTTTATCGCGTGGATCCCAGATTGCGATAGCAAAAGCGCCTTTGAGTCTTTCTACGAAAGCATCACCCAGTTCCAGATATAAGGCTGGAATTACGGCAACATCAGTAGTTTGTTTAACCGTGCGGCCACGAGTAAGCAACCATTCACGTAGCTCAAGATGGTTGTCAATTTCACCATTGCAAGCCATCATGACACCAGTATCATGGTCAATAATGGGTTGCTTACCATCGCTTAAACCTCGAATAGCAAGGCGGGTCATTCCAAAAACAGCTGAATTATCACCGTCAATGCCCGTGTCATCAGGACCTCGATGCATTAATGCATCGATCATTTGATTAACTTGCAAAATGACAGAATTACTTTCTTTAATGCCCTCGGGAGTTACTACGCCACAAATACCGCACATCTTAATTTCCCGCCGGTGTGGGTATTAATACTGCCGAGTATTTAGAATCCAGATCATTAACTTCAACCCCTCGTTCAGCAGCAATTGATTGAAGCGTTGATAAATGATTTTTATCAGCAATTAAATAAATGGGGTGTTTGCGTGTCGCTAACCAATTTTTTGATTGTGTCACGGGAACTATACCTTCGGGCCAAGGTTTACCAGAATTTAAGGTAAATATTACATAATTACTGGTCAATTCATTGCCCGTATTACTCAAAACGGTTACCAAGCGTTTGAGATAAAAGGGCAGGCCATTGGGAAGACATTCCATGCAAACCAGTTCGGTATCAGTCGATAAAGTGGTCGGGATACTCTTTGCTAAAGTACGTGCAGAGCGAGACTCAGCATAAAGCGATAAGACATCAAAATTAACTGTCATTAAAAGTACAGGGAAACTAATAAATGCCGCAAAAATAAGTTTAGTATTTTGTTTCCACAGTGCGTAAACAGAAAGCACGGCAACCACTCCAAAGGAAAGTGCCATGGGTAGAATCGTAGGCATAAAAAGATCAAAAAGCTCAGGTTTTAATGATAGTCTGCTCTTTAGTAATTCAGGGTTAAAAGAAATAATCACTAACAATACAGCCGCTAGTATACTTAGTAACAGTAAAGGTATCGTTGCATGCCACACGATTTTGGCTTCACGGCCAGTAGTGTTCTGCAAAGCCAATGCAAAAATACGCGCAGTCAAAACGCCAAGAGCCATGACGCCCGTTAGAATATAGCCGGGTAATTTTGATTGAGAAACCGAGAAAAATAATACAACAACGATCGCCCAAATAATAAAAAGACGATCAGCACGAGACCAGTCTTTTCTGTTTCGCCAAGCTATAACAACAGATTCCGGTAGCAAGAAACTCCAGGCAAAAAAAGTACTGGCAATAATAGGAGCATAATAATAAAAAGGTGCTGTGCGGTGAAATTCAGTGGTAGTGAAACGGGCAACGGATTCTCTCATAATGCCGTAATAAGGAAAGTCAGGGCGAAGCAGGGACAACCCGATAAACCATGGCAAGACAATAGCAAAAAAAACAAGCCAATTACGCAGGGCAAAAACGCGTTTCAAGGCGACAAGTCTACCTTCAAAGCCATTAAAAATAGCAATGACCAAAGTGGGAATTAAAAAACCTACCGGGCCTTTAACCAGAGTGGCACAGCCGGCAGCTAAAGCACCAATCAAATACCATCGAATACGTTGCTTTCCTTCGTATTCTTCAGCTAGAAAACAGGCAAAAATAGTTGAGGATACAAAAAAGGCCAGTGTCATATCAAAAATGACAATACGTGAAAATGCCATATACAGTGGAGTTGACGATATAATTAACACAGCTAACATGGCAGTTCGCAGGTCGTACATTTTACGACAAAAGAAAAATACCGCTACAACCAGTGAAAATCCAAACAAAGCTGAAGAAAGTCTGGCAATACCTTCTGACTCACCAAACATTTCAAAAGACAGAGCCACTGTTTTAAAGTAAAAGGCAGGCTTGTCAAGATAAGTGAGTCCATCATAGGTTGGCACTAACCAGGAGTGTGACAAACTCATTTCTCTTGCAACTTCTGCGTTGCGTCCTTCATCAGGTGAGATTAAGGCGAGTCCGCCCAAGTGACCGAAAAGCATATAGGCACTAAGAATAAAGGTAAAAACCAGCATCCAGCGGTTGGACTTAAAAAAGTACAGACTGCCATCATCGACAGAGTGGCTTACTTGGTCAGAAGATAAATTCATCGTTTGTTTAGTGCCTGTATAAGGGGATTAGATAAGAATGGTGTTGATTTTCGTGTTGAGGAAGTTGCTTTATTTATTGTAGTTTCACTGATTATGAAATCCAGATCTGACGACCTCGCTCGATTATATTTTTTACTGAGCCATAGAAAATATAGCAATGTTATCATAGGCGTTATATGGCGTCGACTAACGGTTAAAATCGAAAGGTTGTAATCTACAACTATAAGAATTTATTTGTGATTTTCAGATATTAATATGTTTATGTTATTCGGGCATTAATCAGTTAAGAGTTCAAGTATTTCTCCCAAATAAGTAAAGATGGATAGAAAAGATTGAACTTGTCTCTAAAATAAAGTTTGTAGATATATTTCTTATAGTCTTGGAACTTAATTACTATTTTCAGTACTAACGCTCAGTTATTGAAAAATCTGGCAACTGTTTAAATAAAAAAGTTGCTTGTTCTTGCTCCTGGTTCTATATACCAGAATACAGAACTTCGTGTATTGCCTGAAATGCCCCGTTTATTTCCCGCCTACCGCTTTAACCTACAGCCGACTTCCAGTCCTTATTACCATTAGCTTAGCTATCTGTTGTATTTGGATAAATGACGGTATATCCAAAATTTTTAATGAATAAAACTAATTTTATGTCACAGCAGTTTGCTAATTCTATAAATAACCATCTCAAAAGAGAAGACCTAATCCAAAACATTTCAAAATATGCCAAAGCCGATAATCGGAAAGCTACATGGCAAATATTGAATACATTCATTCCTTATCTTGGACTATGGGTTGCAATGATTTTTTCGGTATTATATGGCTTTTCATATTGGATAACCTTACTATTATCGATCTTTGCATCTGGTTTTTTGGTGCGCATCTTTATCCTTTTTCATGACTGTTGCCATGTCGCATTTTTTTCTTCACGTCATGCAAACCGAATATTAGGATACATTGCCGGGATCCTGACCTTTACTCCGTTTGAAGATTGGCAGCGCACTCATGTCATCCATCATGCCGCATCAGGTGATCTGGATCGCCGTGGGGTAGGTGATGTCTGGACCTTGACTGTGGATGAATACCTTGCTGCGTCCAGACTTAAACGATTTTCTTACCGAGTTTTTCGTAACCCTTTATTGCTATTTGGTGTCATACCTCTTGTTCTGTTTTTAATTCTGCAACGCTTCCCCAGTTCGGGAGCAAGAAAACGTGAGCGCGATAGTGTAATTCTTACCAACATTGCTATTGTCGTTATTATTGCGGTAATGAGTTTGACGTTGGGCTTTAAAAACTATCTGTTAATTCAGATGCCTATCATTATGATGGCGTCAACTGCCGGTATCTGGTTGTTCTATGTGCAGCACCAATATGAAGATACTTACTGGACTCGACATGAAAGTTGGAATTTAACGATGGCAGGTCTGGAAGGAAGTTCTTATTATAAATTACCTAAGATATTGCAATGGATAGTAGGTAACATTGGATTGCACCACATACATCATCTCAAAGCTAATATACCTAACTATAATCTGCAATGTTGCTACGATGAAGTTTCTGCATTACAGGTAAAGACGCCATTGACCTTAAGTAAAAGTATTAAATCACTATGGCTCAACCTATGGGATGAACAAAAGCAAAAGTTGGTAAGTTTTCGTTCAATAAAAATGTTACCTAGGGTGAGTAGCCAATCCACTATAACTTTACTAAATTAATAAGATAAATACGATTTAACAGATGAAATGAAGGTTGTTTGGCATTTCCCAAGATATTGTTACTTAGATACTTGAAAGGTAATATTAAAGACACTTTCTTTACTAAAACGAGTAAATCCTATATGTATGTCGGCGCTATAGTAATTGCCCCTCAATGACGCTGGTAGGTTCCAATAAGCTCTGTTTGTTCAATGACATGCCCAGATATTGCTTTTTCAAGCTCTGTTTTATTCGGTGAGTGGAGATCAGGCAGCTCAATATCCAGTGCATAAAGTTTAAAAAAGTAACGATGTTTGCCAATCGGCGGACAGGGACCACTATAGCCTGTCTGCTTCCAATCATTTTTACCTTGTTGAGTGCCTATAGGTAACTTTTTTTCTGCAATACCACGGGATAATTCAGTAATGCTTGGTGAAATGTTATAAAGCAACCAGTGAACCCATGTCATTTTTGGTTTGCTTGGATCAGGTGCATCGGGATCATCGACAATTAACACCAGACTTTTAGTTAAACCAGGCATCCCACGCCAGTTTAAAGCAGGTGAAATATCATTTCCATCACAGGTAAATGTGTGAGGGATTTCTCCCCGGTGACTAATATCTACTGACGTTAGTACAAAAGTCATATTTTTCACACCTTCAGCCCAAATAAACCGACTATAAAAACTACAGAAAATTAAAAAAATTACTCCGATAAATACAGATTTCTTTTTTAAATACATAAACAACCTCAACAGTTATAGTTATTTTTATGGGTATGAGAAAAGATATTTAGCTTCCACACAAAAATAATAGACCTGCCTTGACTTGCTTGCAATCCGTAAAAATACTTATAGCCCTCACCTAAGAGGTTTAAAAAAACTCCTTTTATGTGACTGGATTTCCCCTGTCATTTGTTAACTAAGGCCTCAACTATAGATCAATATTGCTTAAGCCAGACTTTTACTGGCCACTTCATAAACATCTTTCGAAACGTCTTCAGTAGCTATTATTCTTTCAAGTTCTGCTTTTATTAGCGCTTGTCTGCCTGGGTCATATCGTCGCCAGGAAGTTAAGGCACTTAACATACGAGAGGCAACTTGTGGATTTAAAGTATTAAGAGCAATGATTTGATCAGCCAGAAATTGATAACCTTGGCCATTTGCAGCGTGAAAATGCAATGGGTTGGCTTGGCTGAAGGCTCCAATCAGAGATCTAACTCGGTTTGGATTTTTTAAATCAAAAGCAGGATGTTGCATTAAGGCTTGCACAACGGCAAAGGTATCCGAATTATGACTTGACGCTTGTAATGCAAACCATTTATCAATAACCAATGCTTCTTCTTTCCATTGTTGATAAAAACTAGCGAGGCATTCTTGCTTGGCAGGATGTAAGCTATTGACAACCACTGCCAAGGCAGCCATTTGGTCGGTCATGTTTTTAGCGCTGATAAATTGCTGTTGTGACCACTGCTGTATTTCGGTTTGTTCAAGTCTACCTAAATAAGCCAAGCAAACATTCTTGATACGCCTGCGGCCTATTGCACCGGCGTCAAATAAACCAGACTCTTCCCGATTATTTTGCAGATACAGGTTTTTAAATTTTGATTGTAATGCTTCAGCTAAAGATAATAAGACAAATTCCCTCGTCTTGTGGATGGCTTCAACATCAACAACCTGCATTTGTTCAGCTAAATACGTCTCCGAAGGCAAGCTTAATAACAAGGAAAAATAAGACAAGTCATCCCATGATTGATCTAGTATTTGTTTAAATGCTTTGATAATAATCGGGTTTATTTTTAATTCATGTCCATTTTGAAAATCAGTAATCAATCCTGCAATAACTTGTCCGGCAAGTTGTTGCCCTGCTTCCCAACGATTAAATGTATCAGTGTCAAAGCTTAATAAAAATGCAAGCTCTTCAAGGCTGCGCTCTATAACCAACTTAACCGGCGCGGAAAAACTTCTTAAAATTGAAATGATCGGTTGTTCTTTAAGACCTTCAAAGACAAAATTTTGCTCGGCTTGGGTTAGTTGCAAAATAACTTCATCAGTCAAAGTACTGCCTTGTAATTTACAAGGTGCTTTTCCGCCGTCTTTGTTGATTAAACCAACCTTAACCGGTATATGAAGCGGTTCTTTAACGTCCTGTCCTGGAGTTGCAGGGCAATGTTGCTTGATAGTTATCGATAAGGTTTGTGCAACAGAGTCGTAAGTTTGTTGAACAGTTAATACAGGTGTTCCTGCTTGCTCATACCAGCGACGAAATTGTGTTAAATCAATGTCATTGGCTGCTTCCATTGCGTTGACGAAATCATCACAAGTAACAGCTTGACCATCATGACGTTCAAAATATAAATCACTGCCTTTGCGAAAACCTTCCGCACCGACTAAGGTATGAATCATACGCACAACTTCTGCACCTTTTTCATAAACGGTTAAGGTATAAAAGTTGTTGATTTCTATATAGGCATTGGGTCGGATTGGATGCGCCATAGGGCCGGCATCCTCTGAGAACTGGCGAGTACGAAGATTAATTACATCTTCTATCCGCTTAACCGCTTTGGACGTTCTGTCGCCGGTAAACTCTTGATCACGAAATACCGTAAAGCCTTCTTTCAAACTTAGCTGAAACCAATCTCGGCAGGTAATACGATTACCTGTCCAGTTATGGAAATATTCGTGGCCGATAACACCTTCAATATGTTCATAATCAAAGTCGGTTGCAGTATCTGGACGTGCCAGTACAAATTTGGTATTGAACACATTAAGGCCTTTGTTCTCCATTGCGCCCATATTGAAATGACCGACAGCTACAATCATGTATAAATCCAGATCGTATTCAAGACCATACACTTGTTCATCCCAGTGCATCGAATTTTTAAGTGACTGCATCGCATGGGCACATTTATCCAGATCATGTTTTTCAACGAAAATCTGCAAGCTGATTTTGCGACCTGACTGAGTTATATAACTATCCTCAACACAATCTAATTGTCCGGCAACCAGCGCAAATAAATAGCAGGGCTTGTTAAAGGGATCTTTCCAAGTGACCCAGTGCCGATTATCGCTTAACTCACCTTGTGCGATTTTGTTACCGTTAGATAATAAAACCGGATAGTTGTCTTTGTCACCCGTCAGCGTCGTGGTGAATTTTGCCATGACATCGGGTCTATCAAGAAAATAAGTGATTTTTCTAAAACCTTCTGCTTCGCATTGGGTGCATAACATGCTGTTGGAAAGATACAAACCTTCTAAAGCCGTGTTGGCTTTTGGGTTAATAGTGTTTTCGATGGTTAATACAAAATCTCGGTGTTGTGGGACTAGATGAATAATCAATGAATCAGTTGTTTGCTGATAGTCCTGTTCAGATAACGCCATGTCGTCATTCATAACTATACTGATTAATGTCAGGTTTTCACCTGCCAAAATAAGTGGTACATCGCCCGTTTTACTATCGGGATTTCTACTTAAAGTTAGCCGTGAGACAACCTTGGTATTCTCTTCAGCTAGTGTAAAATTTAAATCAACAGTCCTAATTAGATAATCTGGTACGGTGTAGTCTTTTAAATAAATAGTTTGTGGGCTAGTTTCGCGCATTTTCATACCTGCTGTGATGTTGTTTTTTGGATGCAAAAATAGCGATTAAAACCCAAGCCATCATAAAACTGACTCCGCCTATTGGGGTAAATATGCCTAACCATTTTAAATCGAGTATTGCCAATAGATACAGGCTTCCAGAAAAAATGAGTATGCCAACAAACATAAGCCAGCCTGCCCAAATCAGTAATTTGGACTCAGGAACTTGCTGGCGTATGAGGGCAATAGCAATCAACCCTAGCGCATGCCATATTTGGTAAGTGACGCCGGTTTGATAGACAGCTAGCATTTCGGGACTTAAGATGGCTTTTAAACCATGAGCGCCAAAAGCACCCATTCCAACACCAATCAGAGCGCTGAGTGCGCCTAGAAATAAAAAACCGGATTGCATATTATTTTTCCATTAATCTGGGCATCAATTGAACTAGGTTACAAGGTCTGGTTCGATAATCCAGTTGTTCTTTAATTAAGCTATCCCAAGCGGTTTTACATGCACCTGAGGAACCAGGCAAACAAAAAAGATAAGTAGCATTAGCGACTCCGGCAAGTGCTCTAGATTGTATGGTTGATGTTTTAATATCCTGATAAGACAGCATCCTAAAAGTTTCGCCGAAACCATCCAGTACTTTATCCAATAAAGGCGCCACGGCTTCAGGTGTTCCATCCCTGCCGGTAACACCTGTGCCACCTGTGCTTATCACCACATTGATGTTATCTGAGGCAATCCAGTTTGAGATAATAGCCCTGATCTGATAAATATCATCGGGTACTATTTTCTTTTCCAGAACATGGTGTCCAGCTTCTGTTGCACGATCTACCAACGTTTTACCCGAGGTGTCATCCGCATCCGTGCGCGTGTCTGAGACCACTAATACGGCAATTTTTAAGGGGATAAATTGTTTTTCTGGACTCAATGTATATGCTCAGTGTTTTGTAAATATCGGAGTAGTCTTTTGTATAAAGCAACCGCCAAGGATTACCTTTACAGTTATCTTAACACAACAAAGAAGCCTTCCTGTCCGCGTTGAATATTAATGAGCAAGGCATTGTTGGGGTCGACAACTTTTTGTAATTCAGCAAGATTAAGTACACGATAGCGATTTGCGGAAATGATAACGTCGCCGGGACGTAAACCCATGCGCCAGGCATAAGACGAGTTTTGTATCTTCTCGATTAAAATACCTTCAGGTTGATCTTTTTCGGTTGTGGATAATACCGTACCTTTTAATAAGCGATGAAGTTTTTCGCCCGCCAATTGAGGCTGTTCCTGTTTACCAATAGTCGCAACCACTGATTTTTTTTCGTTACCACGAAAATATTCAATATTAACGTTATCGCCAATTTGCAATAAGCCCACTATATTGCGGATATCTTGACTACTTTTAACTGGGTGACCGTTAGCCAGCACAATAATATCGCCTGGTTCTAATCCCGCTTTTGCGGCAGGTGAATTGCTTTCAATTCGACTAATAGCCGCGCCTTGTTTATTTTCAAGATTAAATGCATTAACCAGTTCAGGTGTTAAATCCTGAGTGGTTACACCGAGCAAACCACGTTTAACTTCACCGTGTTTAACCAGTAAATCTTTAATGGGCATAATCATCTTGGTAGGGATTGCAAAACCTATTCCGACATTACCACCATTGGGCGCCAGAATTGCTGTATTCATGCCGACTAATTCACCTCGAAGATTAACCAAGGCACCTCCCGAATTGCCCGGATTAATAGAAGCATCGGTTTGGATAAAATCTTCATAGCCTTCTATACCAAGACCCGAGCGACCCAAGGCACTGACAATGCCTGAGGTTACGGTTTGCCCCAAACCAAATGGATTACCAATGGCAACCACGAAATCACCCACTTTTAATTGACTGGAGTCAGCAATGGGAAGTTGCGTTAAATTGTTGGCAGGCACCTTAATAATAGCGATATCAGCTTCAGGATCCGTACCAATTAATTCGGCATTAAGTTGGCGGCCATCATTTAAAGTAACCATGATTTTATCTGCCTTATCAATAACGTGGTTATTAGTAAGCACCAAGCCTTGGCTACTGTCTATAATCACACCCGAGCCCAGGCTGTTTTTCTGTTGCTGCCGTGATTGATTGGGCACATTAAAAAATTGACGAAAATACGGATCCTGCATTAAGGGATTTTCGTTAACTTGAATATTGGTTGAGGTGGAAATATTGACCACTGCTGGCATACTGTGTTCCAACATCGGCGCCAGAGAGGGTAATGGTTGCCCATCAACATAAGGCGGCAAACCGGCAGCAGAGACTGTCAGTGGTGCAGACAAACAAGTGGAAAAGATAGACATCAAAAACAGTTTTTTTACTAATGGTGTACTCATCAGGATTTCTCAGGGATTGTTAAACACGCATGACAGACAATATAAGTTTAAAAACGTTTAATACAAGTGCAAAAAATTAGAAAAATGGTTAGGCGAGTGAAAAGATAGATCAGCATAAAGCCCTACAAACAAAAAAGGGCGAGAATATTGATCTCGCCCTTTTTATGCTGCTTAAAGAGTGAGTGTTTTAAACTTTTGGCATGGCTCTCAGTTTTTCTACAACCTTATCGCCAAATTCAACCGTATTAATCATGATAACACCAGTGCCTGGCTTTGAAAGATCAGCCGTTGAGTAACCATCAGCAAAGACGCCTTGCATGGCAGCCCAAACATTTTTGGCTTCTTCCGCCATATCAAAACTGTTTTCCAGCATCATCGCAACCGAACCAATCATAGAGTAAGGATTAGCAATATTTTTACCGGCAATATCAGGTGCAGAGCCATGAGAAGGTTCATAGTAAGCTTTGTCATCACCCAAGCAAGCAGAAGGCATAAGACCTAGCGAACCTAAAATACCACCACCCTGATCACTCAAAATATCACCGAACATATTTTCCATAACCATAACATCAAATTGAGTCGGTCTCAGGCAAAGATTGGTCGCCGCTGAATCGACTAATTGATGAATAACTTCAACATCGGGATATTCAACAGCAACTTCATCCAGTATTTCATTCCATAATACGCTGGATTTTAGAACATTACTTTTGTGGATGTTATGTAATATTTTTTTACGTTTACTGGCTAATTTAAAGGCTTGGTGCAAAATACGTTTAATCTGTAATTCATCATATTCTAATGTTTCTTTTACATAGCGTAAGCCTTGTTCGTTAACACCCATTTCCTTGTTGCCAAAATACAGGCCGCCTACTAATTCACGCACCATAATAATATCAATGCCTTCACCGATAATTTCAGCTTTTAGGGGTGAAAAATGACCTAAAGCTTTGGGTAAAAAAACCGGCCTAAAGTTTGCATAAGTATTGTAACGGCGACGAAGAGGCAATAATGCCCCACGTTCAGGCTGTTTATCAATGGGAATCTTTTTGGATTCTTCATGACTTAAACCAATAGTACCTTTTAAAATAGCATCCGCTTGATCGCAAATATCAATAGTTGCTTGTGGAAAGGCATCGCCAAATTCAAAATAAGCGCAGGCGCCAAAAGCCGCAGGCATCAGTTCAAAAGTAACATCATTGCGTTCTTCTATAACTTTAAGTACCTTGATGGCTTCTTTAGTAATTTCCGGACCGATACCGTCACCGGCCAGCACTGCGATTTTATAATTTTTCATGTGTACCTATTGATGTCTGTTTGAGATTCACGAAGTGAGGCTTTGTAAAACTGGCTATTTTACTGTATTTTTTATGTAGAGCCGTAAGAAAAACAAGTTGCAAGTAATAACGGCTAGAGTAAGAATAGATTTTGTTTTTTAATGCCAAGTTTAACAAGGTGATTATATGAAGCAACGTTTTTACAAGTTCATTGTTCTTAGCAGTATTTTGCTCTTTAATACGTTCGTTTTTGCTGATTCTTCCGGAATGAAGCTATATCCTCCGGCAGAGGATGGCTATAAAAGAATGGTAATCAATCTTCCATTACTAGTCGATGAAGATGCCCATAAACTTGAATTAATTATTGGTAAAACGATTAAAGTAGATTGTAATCATCACTGGTTTGGCGGGCAATTGACCGAAGAAGTTGCCAAAGGCTGGGGCTACACGTATTTTATATTGAAATCAGTTCAAGGGCTTGCTTCAACATTAATGGCCTGCCCACCAGAAATGAAAGATCAGGAGACATTTGTTCAAGTGCGTGGTGATGGAAATTTATTGCGTTACAATAGCAAAGTGCCTATGGTCGTGTATGTACCTATCGATTTTGAAGTGCATTATAAAATCTGGGCGGCCAGTAAAGAATCAGAATTGGCTAAAGAGGAGTAAGATCCTTATGCAGTTAAGGACGATTTTTCTTGTTAAAATGTTTCGGGTAACTTATTGTTCTTGAGCACCACTTTTTCATTTTTTAAATTATTTAGGAAAAACAATGCGTTTATATTTAAGTTACTTAAAAAAATCAGTGCTTTTTTCAGCCCTTTTGGCGATTTTTATTTCTCTTAACGGTTGTTCTTTTTCAGATAGTTCAGAAAGTATTTCAGATTCGACAAGTTCAATTATTAGTAGTCCGTCTTCGCTTTCTGGAAAAAGTAAAAAATACCAAAATGAAATCGCCGATTACACCGTCGCTTATATAAAATCTTCTCAATCTAATGCCGGTTACGATACCTTTTTTAAAGGCGTCAGTGATATTGCCGCTAAAGACGGTATTACCAATTGGGATCAGAACTCTTCAACTTATCAAGGTATCGGAAAAGGGTTAAAAAAAGCTGACGTTGAGGGTGTCGCTTATGACACTTATAAAAAAAACTTTACCGGCGGTGATGCCAATAAAATGGATGACGTGCAAACCGGTTATGATTCAGAAAAATAACAGCGAGCCCTGTTAAGTATTAGTTTTTTCAAAAAGCTTCAGCATTGTGGCGTATTAAGCATGCGCTTTGATCTGAAGCTTTTTATTATAGGACTGGTCTTTCTAGTCTTATTCCCCTCTGCCATTTTGGCGGCCTCTTTTGAATATCTTTACGTGGAAGCCAGTGAGGGCAACTCCAGTGGTGGGCATAGCGCTATAGAATTTGGCGACGAAGTCTATCATTTTCAGCATCATGATTCCGGCTTGATTCGCTTGCTAAGGCAGGATAAACAAGAGTTCCATTTTCAGTATCGTTTCTTGCAAAATCGTCGTATTCATTTAAGTCATATCGAAATCACAGATGACACCTTTACTCGGCTTAGAAGCTATTTTAAATTACAGTTTTTGGCACAGAACCAGCAGTTTAATCAACTTAACCAGTTGCATAAAGATCGCCTTTTATTAAGACGCTTACTCTACAAAACAAACCAAGATAACAACTTTTTAGATGCAGACTTTGCTACTGATTTACAACTCAAGGGTGCAGGGCTTTTTTTCGCCGAGCAACAATTAGGCAGTCAGGGCAAAGATTTGTTATTTAAATCGTCACCTTTTATTAAAATGTTGCGAAAGAAAATTGAGCAACGCTATGACCCTAATTTTCTTGGTTCTCGCAAAGAACAAATCACGATTCACATTAAATTATTAATGCCCAGTCATTGGCCGGAAGCAATACCAGTTTTATCGAAAGATAACTTTCCGGCAGTCATTGACTCCTTTGCAGATACCTATACCGATTATCTAAGCGGATTAGTCGTTTTAAAAGTTCTGCAAGAAGAACAGAGCTTACAGACAGATGCTTTTTTTGTAACCCATCAGATAGTGACTTTGGAAGAAAGGCTGGCCATAGAAAAAATCAGGGAACAATTGACCACAAGCCTGTTAGCGTCAGTTAGTTCAAGTCGACCTGATTGGGGTTATGCTACTTTAATTAATTTAGCCAGAATTATGGTGCTTGATCATACCCTGCAACTGGGTCGATGGGTTTTTCTTGATGATTTTTCACAAGACAGTGAATGGGTAAGTACTGATCAATCCGTCGGCCATGCAAAGCAAATCCAAATTCAGCTTAATGACGCAAAGACTAATTTGGAACAGACCCGAAAAGAGCTATTAACACTTGATGACCTAAGCGAAGCACGCTACAGCCAAGTTGAAATGGCTGCCAATCGGTATTTTGAGTTACTTAAAGTAGATAGAGATAAAAATATTCGTTACATCGGTGAAAAAGCGCTGCCAACAAAAAGCGTTAGTTTACCTGATTGGCAGGTACCAGCATTGTCGCAACAAAAATTAACGATAGCGTTAAGCGAATTGGCTGCTTACGAAAATAAATTACTCGAAGAATTAAATGAGCATTATCGTTACGATTTAATTACTCGGAACTGTGTTACCGAGCTTTTTAGAACCATTGATCAAGGCTTGTTGCCAACCCAAAATATAGCGGTCAATCAAGTTGATTTACACCTTACAGAATCAACAAAACGGTTGGGTGGTAATGTATCGGCTGACTATAATTTTATACCGTTTATCTCCTTTCAAGCGGTACAAAAAAACTATAAGGTCACCAAAAGTGAGGTGTTAAATTCTTATCGTGATCAGCAATTAGCAAAGCTTTATGCCAAAAATGATGACTTAATCGTTTCTTTACGAGAAGCCAATACTTTAACCAGTACTATTTACACCAATAATCCCGATGATGCTTTCTTTGTTTTTTTTACCGATGACAATTTAGTATTAAGACCTGTTTTTGGCTTGGTTAATACCGCCGCCGGCATTGGTCAAAGTGTCTTTGGCTTTTTAAGTTGGCCGTTTGACACAGGAAAAAATATTAAATCCGGTGCAACAGGGGTTTTAATGAGCTTGCCTGAACTATTGTTTTTTAATATGCGCAAAGGCAGCTACAAATATTTGTCTTACAATCAGTTTGTCGCAGAAGGGCAGTAACTTATTGATATTTTCATAGCCCATCATTTTTTAACGTTACTTCGACCCTAGTTATTCTAAGTTAATGCGTCAGAATATATCCCTTAATCACCGTATAATTATGATCGGTATCTTGTTAACAATACATTTATCAACTTTACACTATAAAAATAAGAGGCTATCTGAATGATTAATGGAACGTTATCGAAAAACAAACACTTTATGGGAGAAGCTATTCTTTTCATAACATTTGTCCTTTCGTTAATCGGGATGGCTATTACCGATTTTTCCCCGCTTGAAAGTCATCGTTACTGGGACTGTATGATTGTGTTTTTGGCTATTGCCAGCATTGGCTTGGGTTGGTCGCAAGAACTCTACAAAGAAACTATTTTTCAAATGATTGTCCGGCAGCTTATTCATTGGGGAGCAACTTTGATAACCGTGTCTGGTGTTTATCTTTTGCTCTATACCGGACGTTTAAATTATGAAAGCACCGGACTTATCGTTGAACTTATCCTCGGCTTATCTTTATTTCTGGATGGACGAAATCTGGGATGGAGAATAAGTTTGTTAGGTATTTTGGTGGGGTGTACTGCAATTGTTGCTGCCTATGTTGAAGAATATATCTGGGTAATTCTGTTTGTGTCTGCTTGTCTTTGGGTTGTCACTTACTATTTAGAAAAACTTCATCATAAAAGTCGTTTATAAATAGCATTTAGTGCCAAACAAAGGGAGAATAAAGATTAATTAAGAAGTTGGAGATAAAGGGATTGCGCCCGTTATCCCCACCCGATCCTGACTCGGCAATATAGACACAGTTATACCACTTACACCACCCATACCTCTATGGGTGCACAGTAATCAGTTATTCCCTCTGAAGTAATGGCGGCCATTCGAACATAATACTTACAGCCCGGCGTTAGTCCGTCCACTTCATAGGTTGCATAGGCATTGATTCGAGCAGGATGAACGGAAGAATCTTTCGTAATTAGCCGTCCACCCTTCTTTTTACCACCGGCTTAATCAAGCCAGTGTATGGCCAATCTTCTCGCCCAGCTTTACCACTTGATTAGCGGTAAAGTTACTCGCCCATTCTGCTTTATCTTTGCCGAATAAAACAATAATCGTTGAGCCCATATTAAAGCGTCCCATTTCTTCGCCTATTTTTAGGACAGGTGCCTTTTCTTGATATTGCCAGTTACGAACGGAAGTAATGCTTGGTGGGGTAACAACACCGTGCCAAACGGTTTCTATGCTGGAGACAAATATGGCGCCGACCAGTACCAAAGCCATTGGGCCGGTATCGGTATCAAATAGTGCGGCGACCCGTTCATTTCTTGCAAATAATCCGGGAACGGAATTGGTGGTTGCCGTGTTTACACTAAATAAGCGACCCGGAATATGAACCATTTCTCTTAAAGTGCCGGTCAAGGGCATGTGTAGACGATGATAATCTTTAGGTGAAAGATAAATCGTAGTGAAAACGCCATTATTAAATGGTTCTGCGCGTTCTGCATCGCCACCCAACAAATCAGTCGCCGTAAAGCTTTTGCCTTTGGCTTGAATGATTTTACCGTCGGTAATATGACCTGCTTGGCTGACTGCGCCATCAGCAGGACAGGCAATGGCATTATGTTCTTCGGTTAAGGGTCTTGTGCCGGGTTTTAGTTCACGGGTAAAGAAATCGTTAAAGCTTTTAAAAGCATTGATATCCTGCTCAAGCGCTTCATTCATATTGACGCCATAATGCTTGATGATCTGTTTGATAAACAGATTTTTCCAGGCTTTATTTTCGCAATGCGTCAGTTTGCTCATCATTTTTGACAAGCTATGATGCGGTAAAATGTATTGGGGTAGGGTGGTTAATGCTTCTTTAAAAGTCATGAATAATCAATGATGGCTAAGTCGGGTTGGCAATGAAACCCGACCTAGAGGGTTGGGTCTGTTTTAGCAGGAAAATAGACTAAGGCAGGTTAACAAATTCCGGTGCTTGCCAATCGGGATTTCTATGTTCTACAACAACCGTTGTATAGATGCCGCCGCGTACATTAAATTCAGCACGAATACGCATAAAGCTAGGTGCTATTGCCTTAACAATATCGTTTAAAATTTCATTGGTAATGGCTTCATGAAATGCACCTTGATCACGGAAGGACCACATATAGAGCTTAAGGCCTTTTAATTCAACGCAAAGTGCAGCGGGTACATATTCAATTTGGATCGTTGCGAAATCCGGTTGACCGGTTTTTGGGCAAAGGCAAGTGAATTCGGGGATGTCAATGCGGATGGTATAGTCCCTTTCTGGCTGTGGATTAGGGAAGGTTTCCAGGTCTTTAGTGGGTTGTGTCGTCATTGTTTTAGTCTGTTATGTTAAGGTAATTATAATGGCTGTGATTAAATTTTTGAGCCAAATAATCACATCGTTAATAAGGCGGTATTTTATCAGCTTTAGTGTTGGGTATGATAATTACTGTATAGAAGGCTATTTTTTATCTGATCGTTATGAGGGGTCTTTGGCGGGCTCCTCAAGAAACTTTCGATAGTTAATTGAAACCTTAAGTCCGGCAAAACGGCCACTCATTCTAACCAGTTCATGCGTTTTTTTATCGAAACTGATTTGCACTTCGCTTAAAGCCCGATCTTCATAACCTTCTTCTATATGATGAGTTTCCAATAGAAAATGGTACACATAGATTTCTATTTCACCCTCATCTTTAATTTCTAAAGGCTCACCCAATTGGGCGATAACGGCTTGTTTCTTCGGTAAATCTGCAGAAATCTTATCTATAAATTTACTGCTGGCGCGTAGTTGTCTTTTTTCCTCATCAATTTCAGCACCACCAATTGAGCGTAAAGAAATTTCTAAAAATTTTGGCGGAGCGATTTGTAAGAACAGTGATGAAAATGACCAGGCAATGATGCGCCCTTCTTTATTAAACTTTAATTCAGAATAAAATTTTATCTCCGGAACAATCAATTGATTGTTGGCATCAACCTTACGAAACCAATAGCGCCAGCGTCTTCCTTCTGGAGTTGGGAAGTCTTCACTGGGATGGAGTTTTGATAATGACACAAAATCTTTGCTGTATAAGATGGGTTCTTTAAATAGCAGCGTAAACTCGTCTGTCGTAACGGTGCTAAAGTAACGATCAAACTCACCCATTTGTAAATAGGTTTGATATGCTTTTATCCAATAAATACAGCCAGTTAATGAACACGCTAGAATTAGTAGACAAATTACGCGAAAAAAACGCTTAAATTTTGTATTGATCATCTTATGCCTAAGCTATAAATAGATTTAAATGGAGTAATGTTGGCAAAATATTGGGCTAGTTTACACCTTCGCTATAGATGCTTATCTACAATAGCTACTTTTGACATTAAAACAGGTAGGTAAAAAGCGTTATGATTGGGTAAGAGGTTAAGATCTTAATAACGAATAATTAAAAAATATTAGTGATGATTAAATTAAGAAAGCCCGAAAAACTGCCAGATGTTGTTCTTTCGATAGCTCATCGGGGCGCAAGAGCCTTTGCACCTGAAAATACTTTGGAGGCCTTTCAAAAAGCTAAAGCTTTTCATTGTCAGATGATTGAGTTAGATGTTCGACTATCAAAAGACGGAGTGTTAATGGTGCATCATGACGAAGACTTAATTCGATGCACCGATGTTAAAGTTAAATTTCCTGATCAAGCCAGTTATTATGTCTGGGATTTTACTTATGATGAGTTAGCTACGTTGGATGCGGGCAATTGGTATATCAAACAGTTATCGTTACCTCAAAACCAAAGGCAAGCGTATTTACAAACGCTAACAGATGATGAAGTCAGTCACTTTGTAAGTCCGCAAGATTTTGATAATTATGTTTCTGGTAATATAAGGCTGCCTACTTTGCAGCAAACACTTACCTTTGCAAAGCAAGCCGAGTTGATGGTTAATATTGAGCTTAAATCCCAACCACATAGATCTACAGAGCTTGCAAATGCGGTAGTGAGCTTGGTTGAGTTTATGGAAATGGATCAGCAGGTTTTGATTTCGTCGTTTACTCATGATTTGTTAATACAAGTGCGGCAACTGAGTAACACGCTTGCGATTGGTGTTTTGACCAGTGAGCGTATAGAGAATCTCAGTCAATATCTGCAGTTACTTGATGCGGATGCTTACCATCCTAATTGTTACAGTGATTCAAAGATAAACCCAGATAATAAATTAAATTTGGAGGGTGTGGCTTTTGCTCTTAACGCAGGCTGTTATGTCAATGTTTGGACGTGTAACAATAAAGACGATATGCGCCAATTGATCGCTGCCGGCGTTTCCGGGTTGATTTCAGATTTTCCTAATCGAGTACGAGATGTTTTATTGGCAGATTAAAACGTAAGAAATTTTATCATTGGCTTTATGATTTTTTATTGACGTCTTATCCGTTACAATTAGCGAAATGTTTTGTGCTTGAAAGTTAAAAGCATAACCACCTTGTCGAGATTTAACTATGTTTTTAAAAAAACGATTTCTAAGCGCATTAATTATTTTGGGCGCGTTATTAAGTTATTCTGCTAGCGCAGAGGAATTTAATTTAAAGCCGTTTGATGCAGGCAGTTATCAACAAATATTGGCAAGCAATGCTAACAAGCCTTTTATCCTTGTTGTTTGGTCGATAACCTGTTCTTCTTGTTTAAAAGAAATGCCTTTAATAAGTCAGCTGCATCAAAAGCGGTCTGAACTTAATATAATTATGCTGGCTGCTGATGATATTTCTGAAGTTACTAAGATCAAGTCCATTCTGCAAAAAAACCAATTAACCGGAATTGAAAATTGGGCTTATGCCGATGAGAACAGAATGAAGCTACAGTTTTCAATTGATCAAAAATGGTATGGTGAAATGCCAAGAACTTATTTTTTTGACAAAAAGCATCAGCAAGAAGGAATAAGTGGCGTGCTTTCAGAGGCTGATTATGAGGCCAGAATAACAAAAATTTTAAAATAAATAGCGCGATAAAGGTTTAGTTTTTATGACTGCATTGAGTAAGTCAGAGAGTTGAACTTACGTTAAAATGGCGCAGCATATATAAATTGTTCCGGAGGTGTTAATGATGAAAAAAAATGTTCTTGTTTGGATAGGGTCGTCTCTATTAAGTGCCTGTATTACTAGCCCTACCGGTAGAAGCCAATTTGTTTTTATGCCTGATGCGCAAGTTAATCAAATGGGTCTGGACGCTTTTGATACCTTAAAGAAAGAAAAAAAGATCAGCAATAACAGCCAATACAATCAACTGGCAAGTTGCATTTCCAAGGCGATTGTCAGCGAGCAAGCAGGAAGTTGGGAAGTGGTTGTTTTTGAAGATAAGACACCCAATGCATTTGCTTTGCCAGGTAATAAAATTGGTGTACATACCGGGATGTTGATATTAGTTGATAATCAGGATCAATTAGCCGCCGTTATTGGACATGAAGTTGGACACGTTCTGGCTAAACATAGCAATGAAAGAGCATCACAAGAAATGGCCGTCAGCCAAGGTATGGCTATGATTCAAGCAATAGGTTCGCCGCAATCGGCTTTAGGCCAGACTGCATTTGGGCTGCTGGGTGTTGGTGCAGAATATGGGGTACTGATGCCCTATAGCCGTATACAAGAAAGCGAAGCCGATATAATTGGCGTGGATTTAATGGCAAAAGCAGGCTTTGATCCAAGACAAAGTATTGGCTTATGGCAAAAAATGGAACAAGCCTCCCAAGGCCAGCAACCGATAGAGTTTTTGTCGACGCATCCTGCCAATGCGACACGTATTCAAAGCTTGGAACAACACATGCCGCAAGCCATAGCATTATATGAACAAGCTAAAGCTTCGGGTAAAAAACCGCAATGTAATTAAATGATTGAACACGGGTAATTATTTTTATATATTTCCTTAAAGGACATTATAAAAGGTTTTTATGAGGAGTTTACCACCTCTATTCTCTACTTCCTTGAGCAAGAAGTTAGATTTTCAAGACTCTGGACTGCGTAGCAATGACTCCTAATTTAAAGCACTTACATCCTTACCCATTTGAGAAACTGGCACAACTCAAACACGGCATTGTTCCACCTGCAAATAAGTCACCTATTGTGTTGTCGATAGGTGAACCTACTCATAAAACGCCACATTTTATTGCAGAAGCGCTGTTAACCCATTTACACGGATTATCTAACTATCCCACTACCAAAGGTATCCCTGAATTAAGGTTTGCGATTGCCAATTGGATGAGTAAACGCTTTCAAATTCCTGTCGGTTTTATTAATCCTGAAACCCAAGTTTTACCAGTCAGTGGAACCCGCGAAGCTTTGTTTTCTTTTGCTCAGTGCATCGTTGATCCAACCACAAACCCTGTGGTGATTATGCCCAACCCGTTTTATCAGATTTATGAAGGCGCGGCATTACTGGCCGGGGCAGAGCCCTATTTTTTAAACACGGAGGAAGCATCGAATTATCTACCCGATTTTGATGCTGTACCTGAAGCTGTATGGCAACGCTGCCAATTGATTTATATCTGTTCGCCCGGTAATCCAAGTGGTTCGGTTATCTCGCAAGCCGACCATGAAAAACTGATTAATCTGGCCGAAAAATATGATTTTATTATCGCGTCCGATGAGTGTTATACCGAACTTTATGACGATGAAACTCAACCGCCTGTTTGTTTGCTGCAAACAGCCTATAACATGGGTAATACTTCCTTTAAACGCTGCATTGTTTTTCATAGCTTGTCCAAGCGCTCCAACGCGCCCGGATTAAGATCCGGCTTTGTTGCAGGTGATGCAGATATTTTAAATCAGTATTTTCAATACCGAACCTATCAAGGTTGTGCCATGCCTTTGCCCACCCAGTATGCCAGTATTGCAGCTTGGCAGGATGAGCAACACGTTGTCGAAAACCGGCGGTTATATCGTGAAAAATTTGCTGCATTTATAGCCATTCTAGCGGAGGTCTGTATTATAAAAAAACCGCCCGCGGGTTTCTATGTCTGGTTAAAAATCCCCCAGTCTTCGGCTTGCCCTTCTGATAAAGGGGAATTGAGGAAGATTTCAGATACTGATTTTGTTCAACAGCTTTTTGCGCAGGAAAACGTTACCGTATTGCCGGGTAGTTATTTGTCCAGAGAATTTGCAGGACAAAATCCGGGAGCCAATCATGTTAGAATTGCTCTAGTTGCACCACTTGATGACTGTATAGCCGCAGCACATCGAATTAAAAATTTCCTTAACTCATTATTGATAACACAATGAACAACACAAAAAATATTATAGAAAGCGCCTTTGAGCAGCGTAATAACATCACTCCAGCTAATGTTTCAGCAGAAATTCGCAATGCAGTGACCGAAACCCTTAACCACTTGGATCAAGGTAAGTTAAGAGTTGCTGAAAAAATAGACGGTGAATGGGTAACGCATCAATGGTTAAAAAAAGCCGTATTATTGTCGTTCAGAATTAACGAAAACCGTATGATGGATGGCGGCAATACTCGTTATTACGATAAAGTTGAATGTAAATATTCAAATTATACTGAAGAAGACTTTGCCAAGGCGGGTGTGCGTGTCGTTCCAAATGCGGTTGCCCGCCACGGTTCTTATATTGCTCCGGGAGCAATACTAATGCCTTCTTACGTTAATATAGGTGCTTATGTCGATAGCGGAACGATGGTTGATACTTGGGTAACAGTCGGGTCTTGTGCGCAAATTGGTAAAAACGTACATCTTTCCGGTGGCGTTGGTATCGGTGGTGTGTTGGAGCCATTACAAGCAGGTCCTACCATTATTGGCGACAATTGTTTTATTGGTGCACGCTCAGAAATCGTTGAAGGCGTTGTCGTTGAAGATGGTTGCGTTATTTCAATGGGCGTCTACATTGGCCAAAGCACCAAAATCTTTAACCGTATGACGGGTGAAGTCAGTTTTGGACGTATTCCAGCCGGATCAGTGGTTGTATCGGGTAATTTACCTTCGGCAGATGGCAGTTATAGTCTTTACTGTGCGGTTATTATTAAACAAGTTGATGAAAGAACACGTAGCAAGACCGGAATTAACGAGTTGTTAAGAGATTAATGATAGAAAAAGGGCTAATTTGTTAGCCCTTTTAACGATCTTTGAATTGATGAAAGTAGTCTATGGGCTACAAAAAGCTTATAAGGTGATTAAAAAACATAATGATACAATCAAGAGCAAGTTTATGATTAACAATGATGTATTACGCAGAGTAAGGTATGCTTTGGATCTTAATGACCAAACCATGATTGATATCTTTGCCTTAAATGACGTGTCTGTAAGCAGGGATGAGTTGCTTAATCTACTAAAAAAAGATAACCAGGAAGGTTATATAGAATTAGACAATCAAAGGATGGATGCCTTTTTAAAAGGCTTAATTACGCATAGAAGAGGAAAGCTGGAAACTCAACCAGAGCAACCTAAAAAGCCGGATTTGCCACTCACTAACAATAGCATACTAAAAAAGCTTAGAATCGCTTTGGATTTTAAAGAAGAGGATATGCTTAACACCTTAAAATTAGCTGATTTTGAAATATCAAAAGGTGAGTTGAGTGCTTTTTTTAGATTAAAAGGGCATAAAAATTATCGTGACTGCGGGGACCAAATAATTAGAAACTTTTTACAAGGTCTTACCATTCATTTTAGAAAACCAATCGAATAACCATTTTAAAACCTTACACACACCTATCATGAACGAAAAAATATCAAATAATGCAATCATTTACGCTACATTGGCTCTTAACAGTGAAGTAGACTTACAGCGCGAATATCTGGAATCAGAAGATGTGCCAGAAGAAGAGCGCGAAAACGAAGAAGAGATTCTGGCTGATCTTGAACAAGCCTTTATGGAATTTGTTGATTTATATAAAAACCGCTGCAAAGCCGACAAAGAACTACCCAGTATTGATGAATTATTGAACAGTCAATTATAAGCACAGCCATGCATACGCTTTACGGAATAAAAAACTGTGATACCGTAAAAAAGGCGAAGCAATGGCTTGAGCAAAATAACATAGCTTATCAATTTCATGATTTTCGTGCGGATGAGCTAACGTCTTCGCAACTCAGTGACTTTGTCAGTCGAGTCGACTGGAGCAACTTGCTTAATCGCAGTAGCACCAGTTGGCGGCAACTTAGTATCGAACAACAAAGTGATCTAACCGCAGAAAAAGCCATCGCGTTAATGTTAGCTAATCCAACGTTAATTAAACGTCCGGTTTTAGATACGGGTGATAAATTGATTATTGGCTTCAAAGTCGACCATTACAAAACTGAATTATTATGAGTGAAACACTGGAACTTCTTAGAGATCTTATTAGCCGAGAATCGGTAACCCCTGAAGATGCAGGTTGTCAGGATTTGTTGGCTGAACGCTTGGTTAGATTGGATTTTAAAGAAGAACGCCTTAACTTTAATGATACTCAGAATATTTGGCTTAGACGCGGTGATACAAAGCCATTATTCACCTTTCTTGGACATACTGATGTAGTTCCTCCAGGCCCTTTAAGCGCTTGGTTGTCACCACCTTTTGTGCCGACTATTCGTGACGGTAAGCTTTATGGTCGAGGTGCCGCTGATATGAAAGGCGGTATTGCTTGTTTTATGATTGCCGTTGATCGTTTTATCGCCAAGCATCCTGATCATAAAGGCTCGATTGCGGTTATGTTAACCAGCGATGAAGAGGGTATAGCGACTAATGGGGTCGTTAAAGTAATGGAAGTACTGGAGCAGCGCCATGAAAAAATTGACTGGTGTTTAGTGGGTGAGCCCTCCAGTGATAAAAAAATGGGTGATGTCATTCGTGTAGGGCGGCGTGGTTCTTTATGCGCTAAATTAACGGTTATTGGTATTCAAGGTCACGTTGCATATCCTGAGTTGGCCGATAATCCCATTCATAGTTTTGCTCCTGCTTTAAAAGAACTAACTGAAGAAGTCTGGGATTACGGTAATGTGTTTTTTCCTCCGACCAGCTTGCAAGTTTCTAATATTAATTCGGGAACAGGTGCTGAAAATATTATTCCCGGTAGTGCCGAAGTGCAGTTTAACCTGCGTTTTTGCACCGAATTAAACGAAGAAACCATTAAACAGCGTACTTGCGCTATTTTTGATAAATACGACTTTAAATATGATATTCAATGGCGTTTATCAGGTAACCCGTTTTTAACTGAAAAAGGTGCTTTAATTGAGGCGACTCATGCAGCTATTAAAACAGTAACAGGTTTTGATACTGTGGATGATACGGGTGGGGGTACTTCAGATGGGCGTTTTATTGCACCGACCGGCGCTCAGGTCATTGAATTGGGGCCTTTAAATGAAAGTATTCATAAAATTAATGAGCATGTAGCGGTAGATGATCTCGAAGTGTTAACCAACATTTATGAACAGATATTGGTTAATTTGCTGGTTTAAATGTTTTATAGAAAATGAGTGTTGTTGCAAGAGTCTGAAAATTTATCCAGTATTTTTTCACCTATGCCTTCAATAACGTTTTTAATAAACCTACTTAGTCCATGCAGGTTAGCTGAGGAACAAAAAATAAGAGCGCGAGGCAACTATAAGGATTGTCGACAGTTAATTATCGCTTTGCTTTTTTTCTTGGTTGCACTGCCTGTTTTCGCTGCGGGTAATTTAATAAGTGATCGTGCCTATTTTGAGGATCCGACTAATCAACTCACATTCATTCAAGCCAAACAACAACTTTTTGCTCAAAATATAGGGGTTAAATCATTTTAACCATACAAAACCACTTTATTGGTCGCCATATAAAGCTGTCGTTGGTGAATGTCTCTTGATGGCACATTTTGTGGCCGCTTCGGAAAAATGTCTTCGGTATTTTTATTATTTGGATTCACTTTTTATTCAAAGCCTCTAAAGTCCAATATTGAAGTAAGGATAGCGTTAACAGTCCTGTTACTTAATTTCCATAATGGAAACAATTTATATATAATTGAAGATATTGTGATCTAATAAAAAACAGGTATATTAGATACCAAGCAAGTTTAGTTAAATAACTAAGCCCAATCAGTTAACTACCTCATAGTGTTATACCTTAAAGCAGTTTCTCCTCATTGAAGCTCTGCTTAACTTCTACCTCTCTTTGCCGAAAAGCATTGAGAGGTTTTTTTTGCCTAAAAATTAAAGACTTCCTTTTTTCAAATACCATTCATACAGTGCTACGGTCATCGATTGAATAAACGCGAAACTGAAGGTGTGACAAATTGTCGCATTATTTGTGGACAATGTTATTTTATTGATTTATCATTTGTCCTCCTTAACTAGTGATGGAAGCGGAATTTCACTAAGTAAGGATAATGAGGGGGGAACAACCGGTTCATACCGGTAAAAATAATAATAATGCAACATCAATAATAATAAAAATAATAGCAACACAATTAAAACTGCGCTTCCGTTAGGCAGCCATCTTTTTACAAAATACAAACAAGATGGAGCCCATGTAATGTGGGCTTTTTTATGTCCGCACGAAAGTCGGCCGCGGCGAATAGGCATTTGTCTTTACTGTATCGGCTATTTACTCTTTCCGTTCAGTGGGGTTATCTGGAGTAGAATGTCTGCACAGGCATAAGTAAGTTTCAGGAAAACAATAAACACCAGCGTTTCCTGAGTAATGAGGAAATTCGTAATCTGTTTACCTCGGCTGACCATGATAAGAACAGCTATGCTGCAGCTTACATAAAAATACTGCTGCTGACCGGTGTCAGTTGATCTGAAGGACTGAGTATGGAATGGGAGCATCTGCAGTTGGATGGATCCAAACCGATTTGGTATGTTCCGCACACAAAATCGGGTAAATCCAGATATGTCATTTTGAATCCTATGTCGGTTCAGATCCTCGAAGCTTTACCCAAGATACAGGGTAATCCCATTCAGAATCCCATGAAGGCATTCAAACGGATCATCGCTCGAGCCGTTATTGAGCCGACTTTTCGCCTTCATGATATCCGTCAAACGGTGGCCAGTCTGATCGTGAATAAAGGTGGCAGTCTGTATGATGCTCAGGCGGCTTTGAATCATGCGAACAGCAGTATGTCTGAACGTTATGCTCATCTGTCCAGTGAAAGTATGACGAAAACCAGTGATAACATTTCAAATGTGGTTTCCGGTGCCATTGAAGGCAAAAAGATTAAATCTGGTGGTGGTCGTTCTGTTGAGGTCGGACTGTAAAATCATTTATGTGGAGGTCTGATCAAAAGGCCTCTTTTAAAAATCTGTCAAGTATTGCCAATTTATGACAACGATGCTATGTTTAAGGCCCTTTATAATAGCTTAGTGTTCAACATGACTATGAATGTCAATTTATCCCCCCAACTGGATGAGATGGTTCGTCAGAAAGTCGCATCCGGACTTTACACGTCGGCCAGTGAAGTCGTTCGCGAGGCCTTACGTCTGATGGAACAACAAGACTGTATACATGCAGCCAAGTTGGAGCAATTACGACATGATATACGTGATGGAATCGATAGTGGCGACTCGACACTATGGGATACGGAAGAAATTAAACAGGAAGGGCGTAAAATTAGAGCAGCTAGAACCAATGCCTCAAAAACAACCTAATGCCGATCATCGTAAAGAGTCCAAAGGCTAAAGCTGACCTCATTGAAATCTGGGATTATATTGCCGATGATAGCGAGATAGGGGCCGATGCCTTTATTCAAACGATAGATAAAAAATTTCATATCTTAGTTGATGAACCTTTCTTAGGTATTGCGCGTGATGAAATCGAAGCCGACTTGCGTAGTTTTCCGGTAGGTCGCTATGTCATTATGGAGCGCGTGACTTGAATTTCATTCTGAATGCGGATAATTGAAAAATTGGGAATATGAAAGAGTACCGCCTACACAGCCAGCTTAATTAATAACGGATTCGGAGTTGCTTTTAATGATACTGGAATCGGCAAAAACTTAGTTATTGTTTATGATGAGGGTGGTCAGCTCATTATGTTCAGTAGAGGCCGAATGACCTACGAAAAAATGATGGCTAAATTGGAAGCGTATGACAAAGATCTGGTTGAAAACGGCATGTCTAATGATGAGATTAATGGTGTCCATGATAAAATTTGGTGACACAGCCTGGTGTAAGTCCACTCCGGTCATTGTCTTGTCCATTGAAACGCCGATGGAAGTCATTTGCTACACACCATAAAGCCATCATATTAAGTCGGTACCGGAGCTTTCTTTAGAGCCGATAACATTAGAAGTTATGCCTGACTTTGAAAGTCATTTATGAAAGGTAAATAGGCATATTGCGAGGTACAAAAAAATACACCTCAATACTTACAAATATTTAAATTTAAGGAAATTTACATGACACTAAAATATATAAAACCATTGACAGTTGCTTTACTACTCAGTGTATTGTCACTCACGATCTCATCGGCTATGGCGGGGGATTTGACGGATACAAAAGGTGATGCCGGCGCAACTGTACCTGCTGGATCCGCCGGCACAATAACCCCCGGAGAGGACTCAGCAGCAGTTAGAGGCGATGCTAACCCTGAAGCCATTGAGACGACGAGTCCTGTAGTGAGTGCTCCGGCAAAAGCACAAGATTAAATGCTCAATGAAATAACGGGGTCAGAGTCAATGTTAATAAGTTAAGATATAACGTAACTACTCCCCCCCCTTCCTGTAGATCTGTAAAAATAAATTAAAAAACGCTTGACAGCTTTTTTACTGCAAAAAAATATTTTTATTGCCCTGTTAAAAAAACCACCACTAGACTTCATATTAAAGAGACTGTTACGAGTAATCATGTCTCTTTTGCTTTTAACTCAAAAAATGCATTATTGCCAGTCTAGAGCGCTTACAGGAGGTCGAAAAAAGCCATGATAAAATAGGCTCTGTATTCAGAGAGATAGCGTATTCAACTTAATGTCAAGCTTAGATAAAACTTCGGTTAGAACAGAAGTCAGTCGGTTGAAAACCGATTTTGAAAACCTCTGTGCTGACGGAAAAATAACCGCTGAAAGCAAAGCGCTGATGATGAGCATGTTTCTAATTGTTGAATTGATACTGTCCATTTTCCTCGAAAAATCCACTAAAAAAACCAACCAGAATTCAAGCATACCTTCTTCGCAAACCAGTAAAGATGAGTCCTCTCTGGGGCATCAAGGTGGTAACGGTAAGGGCAAAAAAGAAAATGATAACCTGGCAAAAAACACTCGCGTTCACGAACACGTCACTATCTCGACCGTTAGCTTCTGTGATTTCTGCGCTGAAGACCTGACGGCTATTTCTTGTACGCTACACGAAAGACGAACCAAGATTGATATTGTTTTCGAAAAAGTCGTTGAGCATGTCGATGCCGAGATTAAGCAATGTCCAACCTGTAAGGCAACGATCAAAGGTAAGTTCCCTGCCAATATGCACGGTCCCTTACAATATGGCGAGGGCCTGAAGGCGTTTGTCATCAACTTGCTGATTTGCCAGATGGTTTCACTGAATCGCGTACAGAAACTGGTTAATTCAATGATTGGCGAGGTTATTTCCGAATCCACGTTACTTAAATTTGTATTGCGTCTGTATCAAGCCTTAGAAGCTTGGGAGCTTGACGCGGTAGAGCAGTTGCTTAATGCGCACGCTATCAACGTCGATGAAACATCACTGCGGGTCGACAAGAAAAACCATTGGCTGCATGTGTACTCAGCAGGGCATATCACCCTTAAATTCCTACACCGAAAACGGGGCAAGGCGGCGATTGAAGCGATTGCTATTATTCCTCGCTATGGCGGGGTGATTATTCACGATTGCTGGGCTTCCTATTTATCGTATCTTCACTGCGGTCACGGACTTTGCGGGTCACATTTGCTGCGCGAACTGACTTTTATTTTCGAATCGAACAGCTATGCTTGGGCGCGGAATATGAAGCGTTTATTACAAGAAACCTGTATCAAAGTCTCTAAAAGCGAGGAAAAGAAATTAGGGGATAAAGAGCTGGCGAATCTGCAAAAGCGCTACCGAGCTATTGTTACGCGTGGTGCAAAAGAAATGCCTGCGATACCGCCAAAGACGAGTGGGAAACGCGGCAAATTGGCTAAATCGGATGCGCATAATTTACTGGAGAGATTTCAAAATCACGAGGCATCGGTATTGCTATTTGCAAAAAATCCGCATGTTTCATTTACTAATAACCGTGCTGAGCAGGATTTACGTATGTCCAAGGTCAAGCAAAAAGTGTCCGGCTGTTTCAGAACAGAAATTTATGCCCTGGCTTATTGTCGAATATCAAGTTATCTACAAACCATGGCGAACATGCCTTGGCTTATTGTCGAATATCAAGTTATCTGCAAACCATGGCGAACAAAGGCTATAACCCTCTTATTGCTGTTCAAATGGCACTGAATGGTGAGCTAGAATCTATAAGGGGCGAGTAGTTACGATATAACATTATAATTATAAAGCGCTTTTATAGGCTGTAAAATGGATGTCATTCTTAATATTTTTCAAAAGTCTCGGTGCAGACAGTCCCTCTCTAACGGCTTCTATTGTTATGGCGATGTAACTAATAAGGTAAGCGCTCAATTTTCAGCGTCATTCACAACACCCAGTCTGTCATGTCAGACTATCCCAAGGATAACTTTTTTGGGATTACTGATGGCATCGATAGAAAAAACACACGATCACGATTTTTGGAAACTTCACCTCGCG
>JAPLRP010000049.1 GCA_026399095.1 Methylococcales bacterium
CTCTATCTGTAGATGTTCCTATTCAATCGTTAAGTTCAGGTAGTTTTGGTAATGTATCTCCACAATCAATTACAAATTGTCCTTCTAGACCATCCGGTGTTGATGGAGTAATTAATTATGAACAAACAAGTGGTGGTACAGATGATGAAACAGATATAGAGTTAAGGGCTAGAGTTCCTTTATATTTAGGTTCTCTTTCTAAAGCAATTGAGAAACCAAAGATTGAAGAAAGCACTCAGGAAAAATACATTAAGTTATTTGTTGAAATGGTGGGCACTCTCGTTGTACCCACTTTTAACTTTTGAAACCAAGCCGTTATGCTAAGTAATTATTACCAAATATTATTAATACTGTGCTCTAAAGTTAAGCATGACTTGATTAACGCCATAACTGCTATTTAAGTAGTTACTGTCACGTGCTTGATAGGTATACGAAAGGTCTGTTGTAAAATTTCTACTAAGCAGGTACTTAGTTCCTATAGTTCCCGCAAAATAATTGTCATTACGATTTTGAGTGTTGGGAAAAACAAAGCCGTTATAGATACTGTTGGTATAATCTGCACCTACATGAGCAATTAAGTTGCTCCTTAATGCTTGTTCAACAGTTAATCCAACGCCCGTTGCAAAAACTCCGGAAACTCCAGCCTGAGTGGTTTCATTAATAGTGCGGCTGACTTGTGCTTTGACTGTAGTCAATGAAGTAGGTTGCCATTTTAAATTTACAAAGCCGTTAACACCTGAAATATCTGATAAGTTGGGGTCTACATAATTACGTTGTAAGTACCCGATAGACGCATCACCAGTAATTAAGTTAGTTACATTAAAGGCAATACCTGTCAAAGCATTGTATCCCCATGAATTACGATCATAAGACGGGTTTAGAATTTGTCCTTGTTGATTTGTGCTGGGAGGGAAGCCGTTTGCATAAACTAAAGTATCATAACTAGCATCAAGGTATTGAAATCTGATAAAAGCTTCATATTCTGGTTGAATTAAATAACCTACTCTAATTTCAGGGGCATACATCCAATGATTACGAGTGCTCATTTGTAAGGTAGTGCCCGATAAAGTCTCTACATCTTGATAGCTATAATTGATAGCGTTTAAACCGACTCTTGCATTTACTCGATTTATGGTATGTGTATAAAAACCATCAATTACTTTAGTGTCATATATGGTTGGCGTAAGACCACTACGTTGATCTGGAGAGGCTCTAGTTTCTGTGAGATAGTTGTAGCCAAAGCCGGTATCAAAATGATTGCCACGTGTACCATCAAAACGACCAGTCAGTTGAGTCATGACGTTATTGTAATCATTGTTACTGGGTTGTGTGGCATATTGCGCCAGGTTAGTATCCAAGTTAAAGTTAAGGGCGTGCTTACTCCAGTTTGAGTTGGCGCTAAACCCCGGCTTAAAATGTGCGATATAACTATCTTTTATACCTTGTGTGCCGAAATTAAGTTGGGATTTGTCTCTAAAATAAATATTAGAGTTGTATTCATTAGTAAAATCCATTTTAGGTAAAATAGTAAACGCACCAGTACGTATACCTTTTTGCACATATTCGTTACTTTGTTGGCGCTCTCTAACGGCATCGCTGTTTTCAAGGCTTTCATAAGCAAGAGCATTGTTACAGCCCATTAAGCTAATAATTAAGAGCTTGATTTGGTTTTTGGTAGGGAATGAGTCGATCATATAAGTTCACTAATTAGGTTTAGTTTAGGCTAACGTCATTTTTTCTATAGGGTCTGTTTTTTTAAGTTTAATACACGATTTCAACTTATCTAAATTTGACTGAAGCCCCACCAGTTAACTTTTGCAGAAAACTTAATCTACAGTTCGGCAGTTAATTTAATTATTTATCCCCTGTTTTAAATTTTTGGTATGTAAAAAGAAGTGATTTTTTAGCGGGTCGTTGGTAACAGTTTTTTCATTTCAAGTCTTTGGTTGCAATCATTTTAATATATATTATATACAAACTTAAAGTTATTTATAGGCTCTAGTGGTTTTCGCAGGTTTCTTGACTTAATGTGTTTTTGTTAACCTCTCGAAACAGTCATTTAGTGAGTGGTTTGAGTGGTAAATGACGGAACCCCCTCTTCGTGTTACTATTTATCTTTTTTTCTGTTGGAAACTATGCCTGAAAACTATTCTATGGAACGAGATTACTCACTTGATTCCTTAAAGGTTCCGCCGAACTCCATACAGGCAGAACAATCAGTTTTGGGCGGCTTAATGCTGGATAACCAAACCTGGGATTCGATAGCTGATAAGGTTGTCGAAATAGATTTTTATCGACGTAGCCATCAGCTTATCTTTAGGAAGATTGAGGAGCTTGCTGAAAAACAGATTCCTTTTGATGTTATTACCTTGTCAGATGCTTTAAAAGTAATTGGTGAATTAGAAAATGTCGGTGGTTTGGCTTATTTAATCATGCTGGCAAAGGATACACCCAGTGCCGCTAATATTGTCGCTTATGCTAATATTGTCAGGGATCGTTCGGTACTGAGACAATTGATTCATATTGGTACTGAAATTTCTGATTCCGCTTTTAATACTGAGGGGCGTGATACGTCTGAATTGCTTGAAAATGCTGAACGGCAGGTTTTTCAAATTGCCGAACAGCGGCAAAGAGGGCTAGCCGGTGGATTTATATCCATTAAGTCATTACTGTCCAAAGCAGTTGATAAAATTGAAACTTTGTTTGAACAAGAAGGCGCTATTACCGGTGCAGGTACTGGTTTTAAAGATTTCGATGAGTTAACCTCCGGTTTACAGCCTGCCGATTTGATTATTGTGGCGGGTCGGCCGTCGATGGGTAAAACCACTATCGCCATGAATATGGCTGAGAATATTGCTTTAAACTCCGGCAAACCAGTTGCTGTCTTTAGTATGGAAATGCCTGGCGATTCGTTGGCTATGCGAATGATGTCGTCCTTGGGACGCATTGATCAACATAAAGTCAGGACCGGCAAATTAGATGATGATGATTGGCCGCGATTAACATCTGCTATTAATTTATTGGCAGGTACGCAGTTATTTATTGATGATTCACCGGCATTATCGCCGACAGAAGTCCGTGCCAGAGCAAGACGCTTGGCGCGTGAGCATGGTCAGTTAGGTTTGATTGTTGTTGATTATTTACAGTTAATGCAATCACCCTCCAGTGGTGATAACCGTGTGCAACAGATTTCTGATATTTCCAGAGGTTTAAAAGCCTTGGCAAAAGAGTTAAATGTACCGGTTGTGGCCTTGTCTCAGCTTAATCGAAATCTTGAGCAACGACCCAATAAACGCCCGGTCATGTCCGATTTGCGTGATTCGGGTGCGATTGAGCAGGATGCCGATTTAATTGTGTTTGTTTATCGGGATGAAGTCTATAACGAAGATAGTCCTGATAAAGGCATTGCTGAAATCATTATCGGGAAGCAACGTAATGGTCCACTGGGAACTGTAAGACTGACTTTTCTTGGCCAATATACACGCTTTGAAAATTTTGCCGGTAATCCTTATAATTCAGGAGATTATGAATGATACCGGCTGCTTATGCTGTTTTGAATCTGGAGGCTGTCGCGCATAACCTGCAAAAGGTGCGCAGTTGTGCACCAGATGCCAAGATCATGGCCGTCATCAAAGCAAATGGTTACGGTCATGGATTGCTACGTATTGCAGATAGTTTGCAAGAGGCTGATGCCTTTGCTGTGGCTCGGGTTGATGAAGGGATTCACTTGCGTAAGGCTGGAATTAAAAAAAGAATTGCAGTTTTAGAAGGGTTTACCTGCGCTGAAGAATTAGAAGAATTATTGAAATATCAACTCGATGCAGTGGTGCATTGCGCAGTTCAGGTGGACATTCTGGAGAACAGAAAAGAGCAGGGCACTTGTGCAATCTGGTTAAAATTAGATACCGGTATGAACCGTTTGGGTTTTAAACCCATGGAGTTTAATGCAGTTTATCAGCGATTAATGCACGCTTCGATTATCAAGCAGCCGATCAATTTGATGACACATTTAGCTAATGCCGATGATAAAGAGGGTGCCACCACGCTAACACAAATTAAATTGTTTAATGAGACGGTTGACTTGATATTTCCATCTTTACAACAGAAAAGTGAGTGCAGTATTGCCAACTCGGCAGGTATTTTAGCCTGGCAAGCAGCCTTAACCGATTGGGTGCGTCCTGGCGTTATGTTGTATGGTATTTCACCGTTTCCTGAGAGTACCGGTAAGCAATTGGGATTGAAACCGATTATGGGGTTATATTCACGATTGATTGCCGTTAAATCGCTAGAGGAAGGGGATAAAGTCGGTTATTCAGGTACTTGGATCTGCGATAAAGCAACTACACTGGGCGTTGTTGCGATTGGTTATGGTGATGGTTATCCCCGTCATGCTAAAACCGGAACGCCTGTGCTGGTTAATGGTCAGCGTGTTCCTTTAATTGGCAGGGTTTCAATGGATATGATTACTGTTGATCTGGCAACGCAGCCAAATGCAAAGCCCGGTGATCCAGTCACTTTGTGGGGAGACGGTTTACCGGTTGAAGAAATAGCGTTAGCAGCTGACACCATCCCCTACACCTTGGTTTGTGGCGTAACTCAGCGCGTGCAGATTGTTGAGAAGTCTGCGCTATAACTCAAGAAATTCAGTCAATGCTTGTAAGGTTATCGATTGCTGTGTTGCGTTGGCTTTATCATCAGCAGAATTATAGCCCCACAAAGCAAAAATGAGCTTTACAGTTGCAAGCTGAGGCGTTTTTAAGACATTGATTAAAGTGGGTAAACGATCTTCAACAAAATAAATAGCCTGCTCGGGATGTTTTTTTAACAGAGATTTTAATACCTCTACTTTGTTCATATTCCGATCTAGTCCAAAAATCCGCTCGTCTGGAAGTTCAATGGCATTGGCTTTTAGTATTTGTTTGACGAAGCGTTCCTGTTTAGTGGTGACCACATACCAAGTTCCTTTCCGTCCAAAGTGTTGCAATTTGGATGCGACATCGGTAAACAAAGGGTTCCTATTTATCCAGTCGGTCAGGTCGTTTTCAATCCAGTTGTCTCGCGTTTCCCCAAATAATTTTTTTAGCTCAGGGATAGTCACTTTTGCCTCGGTTAATAAGGCTTTTATTTTATTACTATAATCGGCGTAAATTGCATCGACGGATTCTTCCAAAAATAGCAGCCGCATGGCTAACATAGCTTCATAACCTGTTTCTATAAGAGGTCTTACTAGCCGAAATTTATCAATTAAGTCGGATGGAATCGCTTTGGGCATATCATTCCAAATACGACTCGCTGCCTTCCAACCGGTTATTGCTGTTTCTACCGCGCTATCACAGATTACGCCATCAAAATCTAGGGCATAGATAATGGAATTATTCATTTTATGGCTACTAATTGAAAAGTAAAAAGGATTTTGTAGGGAAGTATTGTAAAGGTGTTAACCAATCCTTTGTAATACAGAATTGATTTGGTTAATGGTTTGTAGTGCTGAAAGTTTATTGTTGTCAGAAGCTATAAGCCGGGATTTATCATTCCGATTTAATTTTTTTAGGTTCATTTCCCGTTTAGTAGCGGTACTGCGATTGTGCCCGGGTTCCAGATAAACCAGTTGCTTAGGTTGTCGACCTCTAAAATACTTGGCTCCCTGGCCACTTGCATGTTGTTGATAGCGCTTGGTAATATCTATAGTAATGCCGGTATAGAGGGTGTCGTCGGTACAAAGGATGATATACACAGACCAGTTCATAACAATTTAATCTTGGGGGACAGTTTGTTCACAAAAGCCCGAAAGCTTTAGGAAAAAAATTAAGCGAATTGACTTTTAATGCCTCTAAAGCGGCGGCACGCTAAAAATTTTAAAATATTCACTTTCAGCGATAATATCTTGGTTGTTTTTAACCCTGTCGAGATACACTTTTCCTTCGAGATGGTCAAATTCGTGCTGAAAAATTCGCGCAACAAAATCCTCTAATTTTGTTTCCACTAAATTGTTTAGTTGATCTGTGTAGGTGATTTGTATATCTTTAAATCTGGGCACTAAAGCGCGTATACCGGGAATGCTTAAACAACCTTCCCAATCTTTTTCTGTACTATCCGATAAAGCAACAAAAGAGGGATTGATCATGACTGTTGGATCCATTAATGGCGCATGAGGATAGCGAGACGAAGGACGCGAGGCAATTATAATGATTTGCTTTGATACACTTATTTGCGGAGCAGCAATGCCGACACCTTGAGTTGAAGCCAAGGTGTCTTTAAGCGTTTTAATCAGCTGCTGTGTTTCCGGGTCTGATATGTCGGATATTGCTTCTGCTTTTAGACGTAGTACTTTTGCACCTAATTGAGCAATCTCTGCGATAGTCGTCATTATTAAGCCTGCAATTCATTTAAAATTAAAGCTTGAGCTTGAACCGGTTCTTCGTTGGTCGTATTGAGTAATTGTAGATAACAACCATCAGGCTGCAACAACCACGCTTGAGTATTATCTTTTAAATATAAATCAAGATCATGCAAGATACGATTATAGAGACGTTTGCTTTCAACAGGGAAGCAGATTTCTACGCGCCTAAACATGTTGCGATTCATTAAATCTGCGCTGGAGGCATAAACCTCTTGATTGCCATCGTTGGCAAAAGCATAAATCCGGGCATGTTCTAAAAAGCGTCCAATAATGGCACGTACTTCTATGTTTTCAGAGACGCCTGGTATGCCCGGTCTTAAACAACAAATACCACGAACCATCAGTTTAACTTCAACGCCTGCTTGAGACGCCCTGTATAGCGCTTGTATCGCTTGTTCTTCGACGATGGCATTAACTTGAATAATGATTTTGGCCGATTTGCCATTTTTGGCATGGGTGATTTCACGTTCAATTTTTTCAAGTAACCCTTTATGTAAGGTAAACGGTGATTGCAGTAATTTATTTAATTGAGTTACTTTACCCAAGCTGGTCAACTGGGCAAATACACGCCTGACATCTTCGCACAATTCTTTGTTGCAAGAAAACAGGCCGTAATCAGTATAAAGTTGAGCTGTTTTAGGGTGATAGTTACCTGTTCCTAAATGGACATAATTACGTAATTCATTGCCTTCACGTCGTAATACCAAGCACATTTTGGCATGTGTTTTATAGCCTACAACACCATAAACGACATGGACAGCGGCTTCTTGTAACTTGGAGGCTAAATCAATGTTGGCTTTTTCATCAAAGCGCGCTCTTAACTCAATAACAACGGTAACTTCTTTACCCGCCCTCGCTGCTCTGATTAAAGCAGCAACAATAGGTGAATCGGCACCGGCCCGATAGAGTGTTTGTTTGATCGCCAACACTTCTGGTGAAGCGGCTGCTTGACGTAAAAACTCAACGACCGGCGAGAATGATTCAAATGGGTGATGCAATAAAATATCATGCCGTTTTATGGCTGCAAAAATATCTTTATTGCGAGCGAGTTGTGGTGGTGTGCTCGGTTTAAAGGGAGCAAACTTAAGATCCGGCCTGTCAACAAGGCTATTAATTTCTTGAATTCTGTTGAGATTGACAGGGCCATCGACTAAAAACAGTCGATCCCGATTCATTTCAAAACGATCGAGTAAAAAACTCACAGTATCATCGGGACAAGCCGCATCAATTTCCAAGCGGACTTCATCGCCGTAATTACGCATCGCCAGCTCACCCTGAACAGCCAGTAGCAAATCGTCAATCGCATCATCATCGACAAAAAAATCACTGTTTCGGGTAACTCTGAATTGATAACAGCCTTTAACCGTCATGCCGTGAAATAGCTCACTAACAAAGGCATGAATAATTGACGACAAAAATACAAAATCGGTCGGGCCGCTTTGGGTTTCGTCAGCGGGCAATTGGATAACCCGGGACAGGCCTCTGGGCGCTTGTAAAATAGCCCGTCCACTATTTCGGCCAAAGGCATCTTTTCCGGTTAAGGAAATGATAAAGTTTAAGCTTTTGTTGAGTATGCGAGGAAAGGGGTGTGCTGAATCAAGACCTACCGGGGTTAAAATAGGCATGAGCTCATTGTTAAAATAAGCGGCCAGCCATTTAAATTGATCTTCACTCCAATCTTTACGACGAATAAAACGAATATTTTCATCATTCAGTTTTGGTATCAAGATTTCATTGAGGACTTGATATTGTTCATCAACCAGTTTATGTGCGTGTATGGAAATTTGTTCCATTTGTTCTTTTGGGGTTAAACCATCTGGGCCAACTGCCTTGGGATCAATAGCGACCATTTCCAAAAGACTGGCAACGCGAACTTCAAAAAACTCATCCAGATTAGAGCAGGAGATGCACAGGTAATTAAGCCTTTCCAGTAAAGGTACCGCTTCATTTTTAGCTTGCGCCAACACCCGTTTATTAAATTCCAGTAAGCTTAGATCACGATTGATATAGAACTCTGGGTTTTTCAGGTTTATTGTTTCAACGGTTTCGATGGTATCCATTTTAGTCCTTAAACTTTCGGGTATAACGCCTGTAATAAAAACATGTCGATCACTGGTTTGTACAATATGAAAATTTAAATCAGCTTGCGCTAATTGCGCCGTAATTTCTTTCATACTAAAAGCGGCCAGTAAAGAATGATAAAAATCTCTTTGCAGAATGTCTGGTTCGTTAGCAGCATAGGTAGTAACCATTTTTTGCGCAATTTTAAGAGAAGTAGGGCGCACTAAATCCATAACGACAATACGGGAGCCAGGCTTGGAAAATTTTTTTATGGTCTGCCAAAGTGTCTGCGGATCAGGTAAGTGGTGTAACAGACTGTTACAAAAAATTATCTCATAATCGGGTTGCGGTAATGTGACATCCGGTAGCAAGCCATTAATAAAGGTAATACGTTCAGACAAGTCGAGTGGCAAAGCTGATTTAGCATAAGCCAGCATAGGTTCTGAACCATCAAGCGCATGGACTTTGCTTAAGGGAAAGGTTTTGGCAAAACGGACGCTAATATCACCAGGGCCACAGCCTAAATCCAGTACTGTGCCGCTAAATTCCGGCTCATTTATAAAGGTTTTTAATTGCTGTATAAAATCATTGTGCGGTATTTCGAAATCAGCTTCTGCGTAGGCTTTTACTTGTTCTTCATCGTCCATTAATTCTGGTTCTAATACTCTATTCATACTGTAAAGCCCCTTTTTCCCTGTAATCCACCGGTATGTACTGCAATAATACGCTGTCCGGGTTTAAAAGTGTGTTTTGTGATGAGATCATAAAGAGCAAACATCATTTTTCCAGTATAAACAGGGTCAAGCGGAATGTGGGTTTTGTCTTCAAAGCCGGCAATAAAAGCCATGAGTTCCGGGGTTGTTGTGGCAAAACCACCTAGGTGATAATCTAGGCTAATCTGCCAGTTTTTACGAGGCTGTGATAATAAAGCCTCAACATCAGCATGTAAAAAACCAGCATTTTTTAAAGCAGCAAAACCCAATACGAACGTAGACTCAGGAGTCGCGTCAATAATACCCGCTAGGGTTGCCCCAGTTCCACAGGGCACGCAGAGCGTATCATAAGGGCTATCTATTTCGTTAACCAGTTCTGACACACCTTTTAACGCTAATGACTGGGCGCCCCCTTCGGGAAGCCAGTATTGTCCTGATTTTAAACCCGGTAGCTCATGCCAGTTTTTATATTGCCTGAGTAATCTATAATCAGAACGTGAGACAAAGGTAAGTTCCATGCCCCAGTTTTGCAAATCAATTAAAGTCGGCGTTAAGGTTTCCGGTTGTTCGCCCCGAATAAAACCTTGGGTTTTTAGACCCAAAATTTTACCCGTATAAGCCAGTGCATGTAAATGATTGGAATAAGTTCCACCCATACTGATTAAGGTGTCGACATCTAAAGAAAGGGCATGATCAAGACTGTATTTAAGTTTACGCCATTTATTTCCGGAAATAACGGGATGTAGTAAATCATCACGTTTCATCCATAATTCAAGTGAGTATTCATCCAAAAGAGGGTCATTAATTTTTGTTAAAATCGATGGCTTAAAGATATTTTCCAGTTTGATCAGTTCAGGGTGCATTTAGGTGTGGTTTAGCCTCATTCACATTAAATCTATATCAGATGGAGATAAAGATATTATTTAATGTTTTTTATTGCTTTGACTATTTTATTGGAAGATTAAAACAGCAATCGTTGATGTGTTTTGATTTTAACGCAAATATTAACCATGAATGAGAGTATTGTCTATTGGTTTACACTACCGCTTTAAGCGAACACTCCAGCATCAATCATATGCAGCTTAACAAACGGTGAAAGAACTAATTGCTGTCACCTGTATAATTAATCAATTTTTCATCAAAAGACAATAATGACCAATAATTATCAAAAACCATCACTGCAAACTCAAGAGGAAGCTTTGAAAATAAGCAAGGGAACTCAACGCCCTACGCAAACCAAAGAACAAACTAAGCTGATAGCGCAAGGCATTCAAAAAGGAATTGATCTATACAAAAAGCAGCAAAAAGAGAAATCCAGAGATTTAAACAAAAAACTCAAGAAAACAGCACGGCAAAAAGAGCTATCAAGTGAGTCAGATGATAATGAAATGCAGCAGATGATAGTTTATCGGCAGCATTGGTTACCTTGGTTGCTACTTATTGTTACATGGGTAGGAATCGGTATTTACTTCTTTATGTATACTTCATCAAATAATATTTAGCAGGAAGTATTACTGATACTGATCTTGATAATCTAAAAATAACCAATCCATTAATACTCTATTAAGCTTCATTCCACTAATATGGTTTAATGTCATGGCAGCCCACTGTTATATTGATGGGCAAGTATACAATTTGAATGCGGATTCAACTGTATAGCTCAGATTTTAAAAAAAGTAGCAATCCACTGATTCGATTAAAAGCCAAAGAGTTAACGTTAAAAGCTATTAATTGAAACGATAAATTACATAGGATTGTATTAAAAAGAGCTAATCTAACTTAGGAGGTAAGTTTATGCGCCACATACACTATCTTTATAGCTCAAGGTTTGCTTCACGACTGATATTTCTTAACCTATGGGTAGTTTTATCCTGCTTATTTAGCGGTTGTGCTTCCGAGACACCCTTATTAACCTCTGACACAACTTTAGACTCATATCCGCTTTCAAAGCCTCGCCAAAATGCCGCGTACAATAGGCCCTACAAAGTAAAAGGCAAAACTTACTACCCCATGACTATTGCAAATGGATACAGTGAACAAGGCATTGCTTCATGGTACGGTTATGAATCGGGTAATCGAACGGCGATGGGAACACGCTTTAAACCACAAGCACATACAGCGGCGCATAAAACACTACCATTGCCCAGCAAAGTACGAGTAACTAATTTACATAATGGCCGATCAATTATTGTCGTGGTCAATGATCGTGGCCCTTTTAAGAAAAACAGGTTAATCGATTTATCACAAGAAGCTGCAAAAAAAATAGGCATATATGGACTGGCTAAAGTCAAAGTTGAGTATATTGGCAGTAGTTTAGTTAAAAATGATTAATCGAGATACATCAGTTAGTTGCTTAAGCAAGTAACTTGGGATGATTCGAAACAGTTAAAAACTAAAAAAGAACGCGTTAAAACTTTTGTAGATGTCACTAGACTTGATCAGAGTGGCAACTATTAAAGATACCACTCTGGTCAATTTTTTTGCATGTAAAACTATCTCCGAGTTAAGGTATAAACGACTTTAAAATAAAAGCAAATAAATAGTGCTTTATTTTGTCGAATAGCGACTTAAATCTTACAATACCACTCTGTTGATTGGTGTTATAAAATTAATTGAAACTTATGTGTGGACGTTATAACTTAATAGCAACAAAAACTCAGCTTATGGCGCATTTTTGTCTGCAGCGCTTACCTAATTATCAGCCGGATTATAATATTCCACCCGGGCAAAAAATAATTGCGATCGTAAGGCTGGAAGACGGCAGCAATAAAGCCGTTAATCTGCATTGGGGATTGATACCCGCCTGGAGTAAAGACCGTGAAATAGCGAGCCACACCTTTAATGCCAAATCTGAAACCCTAACAGAAAAACCCTCTTTTAGAAGCGCTTACCAACACCGTCGTTGCTTAATTCCTGCAACCGGATTTTTTGAATGGCAAGCAACAAAGTCCGGTAAACAACCATATCATATTCATTTGCCGGAGCAAGCCTTGTTCGCTTTTGCAGGGCTTTGGGAGCATTGGGAACATCAGCAAGAAACCGTTTATTCTTGTACTATTATAACCACCGCCGCCAACGACAAAATAGCACCCGTCCATGATCGTATGCCGGTGATTATTAAACCTGATTTTTATAATCGCTGGCTGGATAGAACAAACACCGCAGTTAAAATAGCTGATTTTTTAAGCGATGATGGTTACCAATCCATGCAGTTAATCCCAGTCAGTGCTCGGGTTAATAATCCACTGCATAATGATAGTGATTGTTTGCTTGAATTTTCCGGAAAAAACTAAGTTATTTCTGAGCATTAATGCTCCCATGCTAATCTATTGATACTGCCTTTTTTCCGTTGAGACGGCTCCTTTAATTAAAAAGACCTGCTTAATTAATTAATTAGTTAGCTAATGACGCACTTAAATAAAAGGCCTAAAAAATACAATTATCTCTTGAATTTTTAGTTAAATAGGTATAGAGACAATTGTGTTTATTAAAGTTAGTTAACTGAGTTAATTAAACACAATGCCTAACTTATTGAATAATAGTAAACACTTAAAAATAGTATCCGAGGGCTCTTGAATAGTAATCGTACGCTCTGCCAGCTTATACGAGCGCTCTGTTAACTGTGCCGAGTCCACTGTTATCAGTAATGAGGCCTCTATCACCATTCATGAGCGCTCAACTTTAATAAATGAGCCTTATTAAAAAGCGCTGAGCCCTCTCTATCATTCATAGCAATAGCAGTAAAGCCGGCAATCAGGTGTTCAGTTTTATTGGATCGAAAGCATTCGATGGCAATGCCGGTGAAATAAGTTTCATTAATGGTATTCTATCTGGTGATACCAATGGTGACAAAGTGGCTGATTTTGAAATATCCATAACGTTGGTGGGTGGTGCTACGATAGCTAATGCGGATTTTGTTCTGTAAAGTAACGTTAAGCAAGCACAGGGAAGTGCTTGGATATTTTTTTACTGGTTAAGAATTTGTGTCAGCTATAAGCTACTTTTATTTTCTTGATGGCGGTCAGGTGGAAAGGATGTATGATTGCTTCGGCAATAACGGTCGAATTGCAGTTTTATAAAACATAAAAATTAACGACCGAAATTATATAAAAATTACAAGAGGAGTTTATTCGTGCATCTTGAAAACAAATTTACATCGCTACAACTTGCCATCATCAATAATCAAGCCGCGCTTTATACCTGTGCTTGCCCTGTGCATATCAGTATGCAAATTAGCAATTTGCGTAAATTATTCGACTATCAAAATACGTGTATGGATATGCCGGCTGAAAGCGAAGTGCATATAAAGGTTCACCAACGCATAGCTGAAGTGACTAAACAGGCTCATAAACTGATGGAGCAATGTCTGGATGAAATTCTGGATATGGAAGGCTGGGATAAGGAAAAATTGGAAATGCCGGTGGGTACTCGGACGCGGATAGAAGCAATAAATCCGTCGTGATGGCGTTGTAGTTATCAAAGATTGATATTTTCTGTGGGTTAAGGGCGTTTTAATGGCTATTAATCCATTTTATAAATCGGCATGGTCGCTATGCGGGCATCAATTTGTTTTGATAATTCTTTATAAGTCGGGCTATCAATGGATTGATAGCGTTGCTTAAATTCAACTTCGTTCATGTGTTCTGGTAGATCTCTGGGGTCGGGCATGAAATCGCTGTAATCCTTTATTTGGGACATCATTTTTTGTATTTGGTGGGCTTTTTCCGGTGATGATGTCGCTATTTCACCAAAGCGTGTGCCGGCTTTGTCTGCGGCTAAATCAATAAAGCTAAAACCACTGCCGCTTTGGGCATCACGTAACTCTTTCTCTTCCCCTACGACTTTAGCGACCTGACCATTTTCGGACGCGGAAATAGCCGCTGAGCCGATGAAATGTTGGGCAAGATCTATCCTTTTGTATAAAAAAGTAGGGTAACGTTTTTCTGTTGCTAATTTTGATGCCGGAAAAGATAGAAGTTCTTTGGTTTCTTTTTTATTAACGTAATTATTAACGGCCATAATGGCTGTCTTGTTTTCTTCAATGGCATTCTTTAAAGTAGAGCGTTGTAGTGCCAATTCAAAGACGGGTTTTAATAGTTCGGCCAATGATAAGCGCCATTCGGGGTCATGTTGAGCAACGATGTCGGTTATTTTTTGTTGATAAATATCCAGATTAGGATTTTCATTGCTATGTGTCAGAAAGTTACGCGCTTGTATATAGGTTTCCATGCTGGAGGAATACGTAATGGCTATTTTTTGTTGGTCAATTTCAATCGTTTTGATGGGGCGGGTTGCCAGAATGAAATATTCATTCAAGGACGTATTTTTTATAATGGCGTCGATAACAAAGGCTGCAAACTTTGCAGGTAGTAATAATTTTCCTGCTTTAAATTTTGTCAGAGTGGGTAGTTCGCTGTTGTCATCATTACCCAATCTAAAGCTTATGTTTATATAGTCTCCAAAGCTGTTTGGAGGTAGTTTCATCGTGATAGTAAACCTCAATACATTATTTTTAAGGGCTATATTAGCGGCACTTTTGCGATAACGATTGAGCAAGTAATTGGCAGCAAGATTAAGGTCGGCTTGGCTTAACTCGATTTTGCCAATTTCATCGGGTTTGGTTTTAGTGCCTTCATGAAGGATTTTTTTTGCTCTGGCGATATCATCTCGGGTAGGTGTCCAGCCAACGGCAATGTCGGGTACGTCACTGACACCAAAAAAAACCAGCATGCCGCATAAAACCATGATGGCGGCTAGTGGTAACAAAATAATCCGTAAGAGTATCTTCATAAGCCCGCGCTTAGGCAAATTCGAGCTTGAAGCCGGCAGATTTGAGGTAATCGGCTTCATGAATCAAGTCGGCATGAGTCAGTGGGGATAAGGACAACCAAGCGTTGGGAAACTGTAAGTTAATTTTTGATTTATTGATGGTTATTTTAAAGTCAGGCAGTTCATCATTATGGCGGTTACGGTGAAGTAAAACCGAAATTCGTAAAATCAAGGTAAGATAAGGTGCGTAAGTGTTCCAAGGTGAGGGCAGATCGTTGAAAAGCGCTAAAGAAAATTTACGCCGATGTGATCTTATGATGGAAGCTAACAAGATTTGATCTTGTGTAGAAAATCCCGCTAAATCAGCATGCTCTATAATATATGCACTGTGTTTATGATATTGGTTGTGCGCAATATCAATGCCTGTTTCATGTAAATCAGCTGCCCAATTTAAAAACTGAATACAATTTAGGTCTTCAGCCCAATTGTGATTGTAGATTAATTGTTTTAACAGGATATTGTTGGTATTTTTAATACGAACCGCATGCTTTTTATCGGTACGGTATTTATCTGCAACCGATAATACAGTTGCAGAGCGCATGTCTTGATCATAAATACGGCCTAATAAATCTTGTATCAGGCCTTCTCTTAAAGCCCCGTCAGCTACTGTCATCTGCTCAATGCCTAAACTTTTAAAGGTCGCGTAGACAATAGCGACTCCACCCGGGAATACGGGCAGACGCTCGGGATCAAGCTCAGGTAAATTTATTTCGCTAATATGATTGCACTGGTTAATATAAGCAACCAATTTTTCAAGGCCTTGTTTGGTGATGCCGTTATTACTCCAGCCTTTGGCTTGCAATACTTTAGCAATTGAACGCAAACTACCGGAGGCGCCAATAGCTTCATCCCAGTTTTTACGTTGAAATTTTCTTTGAAAGGGTTCCAGTTTTTGTTCTGCAAAAAGGGTTGCTTGGTTAAATGCACTTTTAGATAAACGCCCTTCTTTAAAAAACAGATTACTGACCGAAACACAGCCCATGTGCAAGCTTTCTTTTTCTTTAGGCGTTTCACCGGTGCCGATGATGTATTCGGTACTGCCGCCGCCAATATCCATAACCAAACGCAGGTTGGCATTACTACTCAGGCTGTAAGATACACCTAGATAAATTAAGCGGGCTTCTTCTATGCCTGAGATTATGTGGATAGGATGGCCGAGTGCTTGCTCTGCTTTAAGCAAAAATTGTCCGGCATTTTTGGCTGTGCGCAGGGTATTGGTGCCCACAATGCGCACGCTACCGCCTGGAAAGTGTTTGATTCTTTGGCCCATCCGCTCCAAACAAGCCAACGCTCTGTTTTGTGTGTTTTCATCCAGGAAGTTGTTTTCATCAAGCCCTGATGCAAGTCTAACCATTTCCCGAAGTCGGTCTATCGTTTGGGGTGTACCGTCGTTCAGGCTGCAAACGATCATATGAAAACTGTTAGAGCCGAGGTCTACAGCAGCAACCATTTCTGGTGGTTTGTTAGGCACGAGTTATCCAGTTTTGTCAGCTAAGCAAGTTAATATCTGTTAAAATTACACCGTTTTTGCGATCCATTTTTGGATGCTACCCGTCTAATTTAACTTATTTATAGGCTCCCGTTAAGTGTTAGTTTCAATATGAATGCATTATCTATTCGTAATCTTCGAAAAACATACAATAATGGCTTCGAAGCCTTAAAAGGAATTGACCTTGATGTTGAAGAAGGCGATTTTTTTGCCTTGTTGGGTCCTAATGGTGCCGGTAAGTCGACGGCTATAGGCATTATTAGTTCATTAGTCAATGAAACCAGCGGCTCAATCAGTATTTTTGGTCATGATTTAAAAACAGATCGGGCAAACGCTAAAAGTTGTTTGGGTATGGTGCCGCAAGAGGTTAATTTTAATCAGTTTGATACGGTTAAAAGTATTGTTGTTAATCAAGCGGGTTATTACGGTACGCCCCGTAAGTTAGCGCTTGAAAGAACTGAGCTATGTCTTAAGCAGATGGATTTGTGGGATAAGCGTGACATGGTTTCCAGACGTTTATCCGGTGGTATGAAGCGCCGTGTCATGATTGCTCGTGCCATGGTGCATGCCCCCAAGTTATTGATACTTGATGAGCCGACAGCAGGCGTTGATATAGAAATACGCCGATCTATGTGGAAAATGATGCAGGCGCTTAATGAGCAGGGAACGACCATTATTTTAACAACCCATTACTTGGAAGAAGCAGAAAGTTTGTGCCGTAATATCGCAATTATTGACCAAGGACGGATAGTCGAAAATTCAGATATGGCTAGTTTATTGTCAAGAATGCATATTGACCACTTCGTTTTGGATTTGGCCGAACCACTGGTTGTTGTGCCGGTTATTGATGGGTATCAGATAGAGCGTATTGGGGATAAGGTACTGAATGTTGGTGTACCTAAGGAAGCTGGACTTAATCAATTATTTAATCAGTTAAGTGCGCTTAACATTAAAGTACTGAGTCTTAAAAACAAGAGTAATCGACTGGAACAATTATTTATGGATTTAATTGATTCAAGTTCTGCGGGTATAAACCAATGAATAATACGATTGCGTTAAGAACGATTGTTACTAAAGAAATTTTCCGTTTTATACGTATCTGGCCACAAACCTTATTACCGCCTGCCATTACCACGGCTTTGTACTTTCTGATTTTTGGTAAACTGATTGGCAGTAGAATTGGTGCTGTTAATGGCGCAAGTTATATGGATTATATAGTCCCAGGTATTATTTTGATGTCGGTTATTAGTCATTCTTATGCCAATGTGGTCTCTTCTTTTTATTCAACTAAATTTCAGCGCAATATTGAAGAACTGCTGGTTGCACCAGTTCCTAATTGGATAATTCTTGCGGGTTATGTGAGTGGGGGGATTATTCGGGGATTATTGGTAGGTCTGGTAGTTACGTTAATCTCTCTTTTATTTGCAGATGTTGTTGTTAATAATCTGTTAATTACTTTGTCTGTTGCTTTTTTGACAGCGACTCTTTTTGCCTTGGCTGGCTTTATTAATGCAGTGCTTGCTGAAAGCTTTGATGATATTTCCATTATTCCAAACTTTGTCTTAACCCCTCTTAGTTATCTGGGTGGTGTTTTTTATTCAGTTGATATGCTCCCGAGTATTTGGCAGACAATTTCCAAGGGCAATCCTATCTTATATATGATTAATGCTTTTCGCTATGGGTTGATTGGGATTAGTGATGTTAAAATTGAGCTGGCTTATCTGATTACCGGTGGATTTATTGTTTTATTGGCTTTTTTTAGTTTGTTTTTATTGCATAAAGGAATAGGAATTAAAAACTAGATCACCTTGGTTTGGGTTGACACATATAATTTTCAGGACAAATGCGATGCAAATCGTTATCATGGCTCGTTTTTTAATTATCAATAAGGTTTAATCATGCAAGTTGCAGACAAAATGGCTGTTTCAATCCACTACACACTGACGAATGATGAAGGCGAAGTCCTTGATAGTTCAATAGGTGACGATGCATTAGTTTATCTACAGGGTAGTGGAAATATTATATCCGGCCTTGAAAATGCAATGGTGGGCAAAGTCATTGGCGACAAGTTTAAAGTACGTCTTGATGCTGAAGATGGTTATGGCGAGCTAATGGAAGACATGGTTGAAGTTATTTCCCGCGAAATGTTTGAAGGTATTGATACTATTGAAGTCGGCATGCAGTTTCATGCAGATACCGGAGTCGTTACAGTAGTGAGTATTGATGGCGATAATATTACTATTGACGGCAATCATCCTTTAGCCGGACAGGCCTTAACTTTTGATGTTGAAGTGATTGATGTTAGGGCAGCAACCGAAGAGGAAGCCTCGCACGGACATATTCATGGTGAAAATTGCCATCATTAATATTTAGTCTGACGGCAATTGGTTATATCAAGTGAATGATTCGTTAATGATGCATGCATCATTAACTGCGGTTATTAAGCTAAATGCTTAATATTGAAGTTTGGTTATCCAAGGATCTTTTGCATAGGGATCTATGTAAAAGGCTAGTGCTTCGGGTTTATGTAACAAGCCGTCTTCACCTGAAGCATTGGGATTTAATTGTCTTTTCTCTACAAAGTCGACCATACGTCTGGCATTATATATAAGCAGTACGCGATTATTATTTTTACTCTGATAAATTTGGTAAGCCACATTATCCTCATAAAACGCTGCATTTTTGTTAATAAGCGACTCAAGCTTATTCTCATCATCCCAGGTTAAGTTTTTTAAAATAGAGTCTTCACGGGTTCTGATGAGTGTTTTTAAATAGGTCATCAAAGTGCCGGAGAGCTGGTGATTTTGGAGCGCCCGTACTTCTTGGTCAGAAAAAGAAAAACTCTCTGCAACCAAGTAGTGTTGATCTTTTTCGCCATCGTTAGCAAATAATGATATTTTATCCAGCATGTCATGTTCTAAGGCATTCAAGAATGATCTGGGTGCTCGAATGTGTTTGTCTACTGTAACGACCCAAGGCAACGCACGGCCAGCTGTTTCGAAGCGTTCTTTTACGCTGTTGATAACACTGGATCTAATTAATTCATTTTCACGACCTTCCGGTTTAATAATAAAAGCATCTACAGCTGTTATTTGGGTATAAAATCCGTGAGCCTTGAATTGATTGACTATGTTTGAGTAACGAGGCTGATAGGGGATGCCTGTGCCATCATAAAGTATATTGAATTGATATAATTTTGCGTAATCGGCCACTGAATCACGTAAGCGGTTTGCAAAGGGTTCAACGTAAACATAATCATCACTATGATGACCTGCCGCAGTTAGTACTTTGTAAAGATCACTTTGTTTTCTAAATTCATCAAGTGAAGCAATAACAAAATTATCGCCACAGTTGGCTTCTGCAATTTCTTCGACTGCTGATTTGCCGGAACCCGCACCACCCATTGACATAAATAATTGTGGGTTTACAACAGGTGTTTTTCCTTCAAACACAGCCTCTTTTGCTTTATCAAGGTTGGATATAATTTTACTCAGTCGCTCATAGGCAATTTCAACCGCTCGTTCTAATCGGTTGTCTCCACTTGCAGCGATCAGCAATCGTTCTTTTAGACCTTCGTTATTAACCAGATCAAAAATTAGCGCTTTATCACCTTCACATTGCTTAAGCAGTTGTACGACTTCCGTATGACCAGGCGAACGTAGTCCCGTTAGCATATTAATATCAAGACAGAACAGGGGGGCTGAGCCATCTTCACCTAAGCTGATACCATCAATTTCATTTTTTCCGGCACTTCGTAATTCTTCTGTTCCCGGTAAATAGCCAATCATATTTTGAGCAGCGCAAAGTGGATAATCGGCTAAATGTTTTCCGGCTATGAATAATTCATTGGTGATGTTGGCCATAGGCACCAGGCCGCCATTAACAGAAACCAGACATTCTATGCCCGTTGACGTTGTATGCGACAAAAAAGGTATTCCGTATACAAATCTCTTGTTTTCCGGCCACTTACCATAAGCATTGGCTTTGTTTTGCAAGCTTTTACAAAAAGTAGGGTTAAGTGCATGTTCAAAGGCAAGGGTAATTTCTCTCAGTGTACTATGAGGATTATGAAGGGCAACTGCATCACAGACATTAATTCGTCTAAAGTCTATGCTTTGTTCATAAACGCTTTTGATTGCCGGTAATTTGCCAAGCATGGTTATAAAGAAATCAAGCGTTAAGCGGTTCCCATAGTAAAAGGGTCTTACGCAACGCATTTTTTGGTAAAAACTGGCCAGCCTTTCTGCGATGTTTTCAGTGCTTATAACAAAACCATTATTATCAAAAATAGCAGTTTCATTATTATCGTCTCCGTCTAAGACCAAGCGCTCTATAGCTTCACGAAATTCTTTTCTTTTTTCGGGGTCCGTCATGGATCCTGGGCGATGACAAACTGTCGGTTGTTCTTTCCAGTCCTGAAACATTTCACGGTGAATCCGTGAAAAAAGCTCCGTTAAGTAAGTAACGCGCTTCGTTTGGTCATGTGAGACAGTGCCTTCTGCTTCTTGTTGCAAAGTTGATAAAAGCTTTACACCTTGAGAAATTGCCAGGGCAGTGCGTAATTTTTTTAGTTGTTTATAGCCTTTAATTCTTGGGATGTTGTTTTTATTCATAATTGCTGTCTTTAAATCAAGGGTCTAATCAGGGGTATTATTGTAAATAAATTCTGTGTGATATATTGATAATTTTGAATAGTACTGATTTAAGTCTCTTTAGGTTCAAGAAACCATCTTTTTTTGCCTGATTCCAAACCATACTACAAAAACATATTTACGCTATAATTAGACACTTTTTACTGCCTAACGTGTAGACACCGTGTCGAATAGAAACAACGATTCATCAACTTTTCAGGGACTTATCCTGGCGTTACAAGACTATTGGTCAAGTCAGGGTTGTATTTTATTACAGCCTTTGGATCAGGAGGTAGGTGCGGGGACTTTTCATCCCGCCACTTTTTTACGTGCAATAGGTCCCGAGCCTTGGAATGTTGCTTATGTCCAGCCTTCACGGCGCCCCACTGACGGCCGCTTTGGAGAAAATCCAAATCGTCTGCAGCATTATTACCAATTCCAGGTGCTTTTAAAGCCATCACCCGATAATATTCAGGAACTTTATCTGGGATCTTTACGTTATTTAGGTCTGGATTTACTTGAGCATGATATTCGATTTGTAGAAGATAATTGGGAATCACCTACTTTGGGTGCTTGGGGACTGGGTTGGGAAGTCTGGTTAAATGGCATGGAAGTGACTCAGTTTACTTATTTTCAGCAAGTGGGCGGGTTGGAATGTAGGCCTGTTAGTGGCGAGATTACTTATGGTCTTGAGCGTATTGCCATGTATTTGCAGGGCGTTAAAAGTGTTTATGATTTAGTGTGGACTAAGGGTCCTTTGGGCACTGTCACTTATGGCGATGTGTTTCATCAAAATGAAGTCGAAATGTCGGCTTATAATTTTGACCATGCCAACGTCGATTTTATGTTTCAGTGTTTTAATACCTATGAGCAGGAATGCCAAAAATTGATTGAGCTCAATTTACCGTTGCCTGCATATGAGATGGTATTAAAAGCGTCACATACGTTTAACTTGCTGGATGCACGTCATGCGATTTCGGTAACCGAGCGCCAACGTTACATTTTAAGAGTTCGAGCCTTATCCAGAGCCGTTGCTGAAGCTTATTATGCCCGCCGCGAATCGCTTGGATTTCCAATGTTGACAGAGCAAGGAGCATAAAATGACAACAAGTAAACATTTACTTTTTGAATTAGGTTCAGAAGAGTTACCGCCCAAAACATTGGTCAGATTAAGCAATGCATTGCTGGATGGAATTGTTCAGGGATTGCAAATTGCAGATATTCCTTTTACTAGTGCAAAAGCTTATGCCACACCCAGGCGATTGGCAGTTTTTATTGAAAACCTATCAACAGCTCAACCTGACAAAACAGTTGAAAAACGTGGGCCTGCGATTCAGTCGGCTTTTTCAGCGGATGGCGTCCCTAGCAAAGCAGCTTTAAGTTTTGCGACGAGTTGCGGTACTGATTTTGAAAAACTGGATCGTTTAAAAACAGATAAAGGCGAATGGCTTGCCTTTAGTCAAGTCGTTAAAGGCCAAGCAACAGAAAATTTAATTCCTGATATTATCAGGCAGAGCATTGCCGGTTTACCCATCGCTAAAAGGATGCGTTGGGGCAGTTTTAATACGGAATTTGTCAGGCCCGTTCATTGGGCCGTTCTGCTTTATGGTAATACGGTGATCAATACAGAAATCTTGGGTTTACAGACCGGTAATTCAACTCTGGGACATCGTTTTCACGCACCACAAAAGTTGACTATAACTGCGCCTGAAAACTATCAAGACATTTTATTTAATCAAGGCAAGGTTATTGTTGATATTGAACAAAGGAAATCATTGATCAGAGACGCAGCACAAAAAGCCGCGGCTGCAGTGAAGGGTGTTGCCCATATTGAAACTGATTTATTGGAAGAAATTGCTGCTTTAAATGAATGGCCGGTGCCTATTACTGGTTGTTTTGATCCACGGTTTTTAGCTTTACCGGCTGAAGTGTTGATTACTACGATGCAAACCAATCAAAAATATTTTCCGGTTGAAAATTTTGATGGTGGGTTATTGCCTAATTTTATTACTTTCAGTAATATCGAAAGTAGTCATCCAGAATCCATTCAGCACGGCAATGAACGGGTAGTGACTCCCCGACTTGCAGACGCAGAATTTTTTTGGAAACAAGATAGAAAAAAATCATTGGCTGACCGGGTAGAAAACTTGTCTACTATTGTTTTTCAAGAAAAATTAGGCACGGTTGCTGCAAAGTCGCAACGGGTTATAAAGTTGTCTGAGTTTATTGCTACTCGACTAAATTTTGATAGTGAGCTAGCAAAACGGGCTGCTCTCTTGGCTAAAACAGATTTAATAACTGAAATGGTCGGTGAGTTTGGTAACCTCCAAGGTCTTATGGGGCGTTATTATGCTCTGGCTGATAATGAGCCCGAAGCAGTGGCTTGGGCGCTGGAAGAACAGTATTTCCCCAAACAGTCAGGTAGTGTGACTGCGAGTAGTCAAACAGGCCAAGTTTTAGCTATTGCAGAAAAAATTGATACACTTACAGGTATATTTAGTGCAGGTTTGATTCCGACTGGCGATAAAGATCCTTATGCGTTGCGCCGTGCTGCCTTGGGTATATTACGTACACTTATTGAAAATAATTTAACCCTTGATATTCGGGAATTAATCGAATTTTCACTGAGCTTGTTTACACATACCTTTGACGTAATAAGCACCCAAGCCGTGGTCATTGATTTTGTTTTTGATCGTTTAAAAGGTTATTGTCTGGATAAAGGCTATAGTGTAGATGAATTTGACGCAGTGATCACGGTTAAACCGGCTGATCCTTTAGATTTTATGCAACGATTGGCCGCTGTTAAAGCCTTTAGACTATTACCTGAAGCTGAGAGTCTAGCGGCTGCCAATAAACGCATACGCAATATCCTGAAAAAATCAGAAGCGTCCGCACAGGTTGCGGTGGGTGCGTTGGTAGAGCCTGCCGAGCTAAAATTGCTGGATAGCGCAAAACTAGCAGCCATTGCAATTGAGCCGATGCTTGCACAGCGTGATTATGCTGCAACTTTAACCCGTTTAGCTGCTTTACGACAAGATGTCGATACGTTTTTTGATAGTGTGATGGTCATGTGTGATGACCTTGAGTTACGAGCCAATCGTTTGGCCTTGCTTAATATGTTATCGGAGCAATTTTTAACGTGTGCGGACATTTCCAAGCTGCAATCTTAATAGCCCAATTTTGAGTACAACTACAATTAAGGATGGGTTAATACAATGATTATTACCCATCTTGTCAACAATTATAATGTCTAATCAACGGTATGTTTTACTGGATCGTGATGGAGTAATTAATCATGACTCAGATGCTTTTATTAAGTCACCTGATGAATGGTTACCTATTGAGGGTAGTCTGGAAGCAATTGCCTTATTTACGGCACAAGGCTATCAAGTTATTGTCGTCACCAATCAATCGGGAGTCGCGAGAGGACTGTTTGATGAGATGATGCTGGAACAAATTCACGCAAAAATGCGTCGGTTAGTTAGCGAAAAAGGTGGTCATATTGCTGCCATTTATTATTGTCCACACGGCGCTGATAGCCCTTGTAATTGTCGCAAACCCAAAGCAGGGATGCTTAAAGCTTTTGGCGCAGATTTTAATACTGACTTAACGAAGATTGCGGTCATCGGTGATTCCTTAAGGGATTTACAGGCGGCTGAAAAAGTCGGCGCAGAACCTATTCTGGTTAAAACCGGCAAGGGTCAAAAAACATTGTTAAATAATCCCCAACTCAATTTTCTTGTTTTTGAGAACTTATATGACGCAGCAAAACACATCACATCAAGACACCCGGCATAAAAACTATATAGGTTCTACCTTGTTGTTTTTGGGTATTTTTTCTACTGCAACTATCGTTGGAATATTGCTTATTTTAGGTATGCTAACAACTTTTAAGATACGTTGGAAAATTGGGCATGCCTGGTGTGCCATTATCGGCTGGATGACGAAAGTTTTTTGCGGTCTTACTTATGAAGTAGAAGGGTTGGAGAACATTAATCCAAAACAGTCGGCTATTTTATTAAGTAACCATCAATCTGCATGGGAAACGCTGGCCTTAAGATATATTCTTCCTCCTCATTCCGTTGTTATAAAGCAGGAATTGCTCTATTTACCGATTTGGGGTTGGTCATTGCTAACCTTGAAATCGATTGTTATAAACCGAAAAAATCAGCGTGCTGCACTGCGTGCGTTACTTGAAAAAGGTACAAAATATCTAAATGAAGGTTTATTTGTACTGATTTTTCCTGAAGGGACGCGTGCGGGTGTTAGAGATGTGTTGAAGTTTAATATCGGTGGTGCCATGTTGGCTTGTAAATCCGGTTACCCTGTTATTCCTGTTGCTCATAATGCTGGTGATTATTGGCCTCGCTATAGTTTTTTAAAATACCCCGGTGTGATAAAACTAAAAATTGGACCGGTTATTGAAAGTAAAGGTCGAAAAGCTGCTGATATTAATGCAGAAGCAGAGTCTTGGATTAGACAGGCAATGAAGGAAATGGATTAAGGCAGAAATTTTCAAGCTTTTATCTTGAGCCTAAGGTAAGTGCGTATAATGCGGAAAAAAACATAAACTAAATAACGGTAACCCTACATGAAAAAAATATTACTCATATCCTTGTCCGCATTGCTGCTTCCGGCTTGTGCGGATAAAAAACAATATGAACAGGCTGTATTGGAACAGATGCAGAAAGAAGCTGATATTAAAGATTATGAAATAACGCCTGAATATATGACTGATTGCGTAGTGGATACCAGTTCGCAAAATATGCCGGGTATTTTTGGTTTAGATCCAAAGCGTTTGATGGCTTATCGTAACTATTCAAAAATGTTGAATTTAACCAAGTCAGAAGATCCTAAAAAAACACTTGAAGAATTAAGCACTGATTTTGGTTCAGCTAAAGATCTGACGGAAGCCCGAACCAACTATACAGAAAGTTTAATGGAATGTTATTCTGCTGTTATTGCCAAATCTGAAGCTGATGCGAAAGAAAAGAAATAAACAGAAGTCTGTTCTTTGGAATGATTTAAGGCTTTTAGCGTAATAAATTAGAGGAAGTAAAAAGCCACAGGCTCATAGATATAAATTGATATTCTGTGAATTTGTGGCAGTTCTTATAGAGGGCTTTTGAGCATCTTTAAAACTTATAGATAGTTTTACTTTACCCGCATTCCTGCAATCGCACCTTCATCCGGGCTTAAAATCCAAATATCTTTACCGCCAGGGCCAGCCGCTAAAACCATGCCTTCAGAAGTACCAAAGCGCATTTTTCTAGGGGCAAGATTAGCGATAACCAATGTCAACTTTCCTTCAAGGGCTTCTGGTGCGTAAGCTGATTTAATACCGGCAAATATATTGCGGGTTTCATCACCTATGTCTACAGTCAGTTGTAATAATTTATCAGAACCGTCAATATGATCGGCTTTGATAATTTTGGCAATACGTAAATCCAGCTTGGCAAAGTCATCAAATTGGATTGATTCAGCTATCGGTTCAAAAATAGCGGCTTTGATATTAGGCAGTTGTGTTTGTTGATCAGGTGTTTTTTCAAGGTTTTCTTTTGATGCTTCAATAATTGCTGCAATTTTATCGGCTTCTACGCGAGTCATTAACGGTTTAAAATCATTTATTTTGTGGTTTAGCAGGGCTTGAGTATTGGCCGGCCAAACTTGCGGGTTTATATTTAAGAAAATTTCAACTTCTGTCGCCAGTGCGGGTATGACAGGTTTTAGAAAACCTGTCAGTAAGCGGAACAAGTTAATGCCCATTGAGCAAACATCGTGTAATTCTGCTTCATTACCCTCTTGTTTGGCAATTAACCAAGGTTTTTTCTCATCAATAAATTGGTTGGCTTTATCTGCTAAGGCCATAATTTCTCGCATGGCTTTACCAAACTCACGCGCTTCATAAAATTCTGCAATTGTTACGTTAGCGTTGATAAATTCCTGGAATAAAGCGGGCTCTGAACAGTTGACTGATAACGTATTCTCAAATCGTTTGCTGATAAAGCCGCTGCAGCGACTGGCGATATTAACGACTTTACCAACCAAGTCAGAGTTAACCCGTTGACTAAAATCATCAAAGTTTAGGTCTATATCATCAACGCCTGCACTGAGTTTTGCGGCAAAATAATAACGAAGATATTCTGGGTTTAAATGATCTAGATAGGTTCTTGCGGTAATAAAAGTACCCCGAGATTTGGACATTTTTTCACCATTAACGGTTAAAAAACCGTGCGCAAAAATGGCAGTAGGTGTTCTAAATTTAGCACCGCTTAACATTGCCGGCCAGAATAGGGCGTGGAAATAAATAATATCTTTACCGATAAAATGGTAAAGCTCAGTAGAGCTGTCCTGTGCCCAGAACTCATCAAAATTCAGGTTTTGTTTGCTACAGAAGTTCTTAAAGCTTGCCATGTAACCGATAGGTGCATCCAGCCAGACATAAAAATATTTCCCGGGTGCATCCGGAATTTCAAAGCCAAAATAAGGCGCATCACGAGAAATATCCCATTGCTGTAATCCTCCATCCAGCCATTCCGCTAATTTATTACGTACTTCGGGTTGTAAATGGCCGGCACTGGTCCAAGTACGGAGCATGTCGGTAAAATCAGCCAAGTTGAAAAAGTAATGAACTGAATCTTTATCAACCGGTTTTGCGCCAGAAATGGTGGAAACCGCATTTTTCAGTTCGGTGGGCGCATAAGTTGCACCGCAGGCTTCACAACTGTCGCCGTATTGATCGTGTGCGCCGCACTTTGGACATTCGCCTTTGATAAAACGATCAGATAAAAACATGTTTTTAACCGGATCAAAGGCTTGAGTAATCGTGCGCGAACTGATATGTCCTGCATCACGCAAACGTTCATAGATCAATGATGAAAAGGTTCTGTTTTCTTCGGAATGTGTGCTGTGATAATTATCAAATGCTACACCAAATTCAGTAAAGTCCGCCAAGTGTTCCTTGCCAACCTTAGCGATTAGTTGTTCAGGGGTAATGCCTTCCCGATCAGCTTTAAGCATGATTGGTGTGCCGTGGGTATCATCAGCACAAACAAAGTAACAAGGGTTGCCACGTTGTTTCTGGAAACGTACCCAAATATCCGTTTGAATGTATTCAACCAGATGTCCTAAATGTATGGGGCCGTTGGCGTAGGGAAGGGCGCTGGTGACGAGAATTTTTCTTTCTGACATGTTGTAAAAGTTAAAGAAGTGCTTAAATTATAATCATCCAATTATCTCATAAAATGAACAGCACTACTGAATAGTGCATTGGGAAAAAATGAATTATATTTAAAAAACTGTAGAATACCTTTTAACAGGGTAATTTAATGGATTTAAACTGAATCCAAATAGAGTACTCATTAATCAGTTTTTAAAACGGAACCTCCATGGCGCAACTTGAAAAAAAAGATGTAGAAAATCTTTTAAGAACATTTATCGACCCCAATCATGGTGTTGATCTGGTTACAGCGAAATCTGTTAAAGCTATTACTATTGATGGAGCAAATCTTAATGTAAAAATTGAGTTGGGTTACCCTGCAAAAAGTACCATGGATCAATTGAAAGCCTCGATTGAGGAGCTGCTGGGTACTATTAAGGGGTTTGAAAGCATTAGTGTTGATGTTACTGTAAAAATCCTCTCTCATGCAGTGCAACAAGCTTTAAAGCCAAAACCCAATATAAAAAATATTATTGCAGTTGCATCCGGTAAAGGGGGGGTCGGTAAGTCAACGACTGCGGTGAATTTGGCTCTGGCATTGGCAGCAGAAGGAGCCGTTGTTGGAATTCTTGATGCCGATATTTATGGTCCCAGTATTCCAACCATGTTGGGGTTGACAGGTTATCCGGAAAGCGTAGACAACAAAACCATGACACCCAAGATAGCTTATGGCATCCAAACCATGTCTATAGGTTATTTGATTGATGCTGATCAGCCAATGATTTGGCGAGGACCAATGGCAACCAACACTTTGCAACAATTATTAAGAGATACCAATTGGCTTGATGTAGATTATTTAATTATCGATTTGCCACCCGGTACTGGTGATATTCAGCTAACACTTGCGCAACAAATTCCTGTTAGTGGTGCAGTTATTGTCACAACGCCTCAGGACATTGCTCTTATTGATGCTCAGCGTGGTTTGGGGATGTTTGAAAAAGTAAACGTGCCGGTATTAGGTATCGTCGAAAATATGAGTATGCACATATGTAGTCAGTGTGGACATCCAGAAGCTATTTTTGGTGAGGGCGGCGGTTTTGCCATGTCAGAAAAAAACAAGGTAGATTTCTTGGGTTCTTTACCTTTAGATATTTCAATCCGGAAATATGCTGATTCTGGAAAGCCTACCGTTATTGCTGAACCTGAAGGGCGTGCAGCTCAAATATATAAAGAAATAGCACGTAAAACAGCCGCTAAACTTGCGCTAAAAACCAAAGATTTTAGCACTCGATTCCCTACTATTGTGGTTCAAAATACGTAACATATTGGGTTAATGGTGCAAATTGAATAATACAAATAACCATTTGGCTTATATTTTTAACCTTGAACCTTGAACCCAAACCCTCACTGTGTGAAAATAAAACAATTTAACAAGCAAGGTATTTAATATTTCATGAGTATAAAGTCGGACAAATGGATACGCCGTATGGCGGAAGAGTACGGGATGATAGAGCCGTTTGAAAGCGGTCAAGTCAGAGACTCAGAACAGGGTAGGGTTATCTCCTACGGCACCTCAAGTTACGGCTATGATGTGCGCTGCTCTGATGAATTCAAGATTTTTACAAATATTAATTCAGCCATTGTTGACCCCAAAAACTTTGATTCAAATGGTTTTGTCGATGTTAAATCCGATGTTTGCATTATCCCACCCAACTCATTTGCTTTGGCTCGTACCGTTGAGTTTTTTAGAATTCCCCGTGAGGTTCTGACTATCTGCTTAGGTAAATCTACTTATGCAAGATGTGGCATTATAGTAAACGTAACTCCTTTGGAACCTGAGTGGGAGGGTCATGTAACCTTGGAGTTCTCAAACACCACCACACTGCCGGCAAAAATATATGCAAATGAAGGGGTGGCTCAAATGCTCTTCTTTGGTGGTGATGAAGTTTGCGAGACCTCTTATAAGGATAGGGCGGGTAAGTATCAGGGGCAAACCGGCGTTACTTTACCTAAAGCGTAAAGACAATTACAAAGAAAGACGCTGTTATGCGGTTTCTCTTTGCGGCGGTAATTGCACAAAAAATCCTTGATGCTTCAGGCATTCAATAATTTTTTGTGGATCCTCCCGTGCGAGTTTTCGTTCTGCTGATAGCTCTATATCCATAACAAACTCAAGTTTTCCGAAGTTGCTAAGCAATTCTTCGGGTACTTTAGAGAAATCATCTTTGTTAACTAAATACAAATAAAGGTAGTCTTTTTTTAAGCTTTTATAAATAAAACACTGCATGAGATTAAATAATAACGAATCAAAACGTCTATTTTAACCATTTTGGTTTAAAATGCCTCAAGCTTAATTTTACAAAAACTAACAATGAATAAATCATTCTTTCAATTAGATGAATTTTTTAAATCGGCTTGTTATTTTGAGGCCTCACTAATTCTGGTTGCTGTACTTTTAGGTTGGATGGCAACCCTCGATCCATTTGGGCTTATTATTTTTTCCGAACCTGCTTTTGTTTATGGTGTAGCGGGGACAATCCCTTTGTTTTTCATATTTCTTGTTATGGAAAAAATTCAGGGCTCGTCAGTGGGAAATATAAAGCGGTTATTGCTAAATTCTCTGGGTCCGGTGTTGCATCGCTATCACTGGGCAGATCTTTTTGTATTAGCTGCAATTACCGGGTTTTCTGAAGAATTGGTGTTTAGAGGTGTAATTCAGCCCTGGATGGAAGATTCATGGGGTAAAACAGTTGCATTAATTGGAAGTAATGTTATTTTTGGATTAGTGCATTCATTAACACCTCTTTATGCTGTTTTGGCAGCCTTGGTTGGTATTTATTTAGGCTTGTCTTTAGATTATGGCGGCGAAAGGAATTTATTGATTCCTATCATTATTCATGGATTATATGACTTTTTAGCCTTCCTTGTGTTGATGCATGTTTATCGAGCCAATTTATTAAAGCACGCCTAACGGTATAATAACTTTAAACTTAATATAGGGATATTTAAGCTTGCTGGGATTAAAAGCTATTATTTTAAATTTATATAAAGCGGGTATTAGACCTGTTTTTAAAAAAATATCTCTTATACAAATCTTTTATACCCTGCTTTATACGTTTCCGGAATCTAGTTTTGCTGTCTTTCATGCAGATTTAACAGCAACTACTAATAATATTGAAAGATGGTTTACAAAAAGTGCAAATCATTTTGCATTAAAAGCCACGATTGATTATGAGCATTCATTAGGTTTGTATCTAGGTAGTTCAGCCTCCAATATTGAATATGAGTTTAAAGGAAACGAAGGTCAAGCTGCTAATTTTGAGATAATTCCTTACCTGGGTTACAGTTACAGCTTTTCAGATGATTGGCGAATGGATACGCAATGGTCACGCTACCTTTATGATGGTAATGTTTTTGGACATCCAGCCGATTACAATGAGTATTATCTATTTTTGCATTACCAAGATTTTATCTCGAGCAGAATTTCTTTTGCTGATAACTATTATAATTTGGGAAGCTATGCAATCGATTATCAGCTGACCGGCAGATATCCGTTAACTGATTATTTGGAGTTTTCAACAAGCTTTGGTTACAGTCAAACTAAAGCGGTTTTGGGATCTGATTATCCTTATTGGAACGTAGGGGGTACCTATTTTTATAAATTTGTATCGCTTGATTTTCGTTATATAGATGCTACTGAAACTTCAATTGACCAAGCTGTCGAAGCGATAAAGCATGAAAGTTATGATCCTCCGTTAATTGGCCCTACCTTTTTATTTTCTGTATCCGTCGGCTATTAATCAAAATTTATGGCCAAGCTTAATACTTGTTTTAAGTACTCTAATCAAAAGTTTGTTATTAGACATTTAGTTATATGAATAACTAATGAATCTATTATTCCTTTTTAAGAAATAATTCATATAATAACAGTATTATTGTCAACAATAAGAGTCTTCTGTATAGTTTAGTTGTGGTTTAAAAAAAACCATTTATCTATTAATTAAACGAGGATTTACCCATGAACGATTTACAAAAAGATATTTTAACCAGCGCTGTTTTTATAACGGGACTAATTGGCTTTATTTCAGGTGAATTTATTATTTCATCAACCTTGTTCGCTTCAGCGGCTATTGCCAGTAATGTTAATTTAAATCGAAAAAGATCCAAAGTGAGCCAATTTTGATGTTACAGATTAATTTACCCCACGTTAGTCATTTATTTTTTTAGTCAATTATGACATTTAAAGGGATTAAAACATCCCCATTCTCAATTAATCTACAAAATTATATACAGGGAACAAAGCTATTTGTTCCCTGTATATTTTGTAAGTAATTTTAAATATTGCAGCAGTAGACTAACAACTTTGTTTTACCCATTTATTTTTCCTCATAATATCCCGCAATTCGGTCCAACCAAATTTATTTTGTTAACGATTATTTAGAGTCCACTCAGAAACAACAACCTATTGATAATAATAACTATATTGTCAATAAATGGTATAATAGATGCATAGAAAATGAGCTTTACCTCACAAAACCCATGCACTTATGATACGAATACATAGCCAAACTCAGCTTACTTTAGAAGGATTTGAAACGCCTTTTGAACGTAGCATGGATAAAAACAATCGTTGGATAAAACTGAGTGCATGTATGCCTTGGGACGATCTCGCCAATGCGTATTA
>JAPLRP010000063.1 GCA_026399095.1 Methylococcales bacterium
CCTTACGGCTAAATTTGGGTAATTGTGCCTTCCTCGCCCTTCTTGCAATTCCGGTTTTGATGATTTTCAATACTGCTTAGATTATTGCGGACACCGTTAATTTTTTGGTGAAACTTGAGTTCGATGTCTTGATAGTAGTCATAGGCGACAAAAATAATGCCCGCCGAGAAGATAACATAAATAAGTAGATAGGCTGGCAGTTTGGTTAACATAGTATCTAACTGACTGACTGACTGACGTAAAAAGCTTGGTAATTAATGAGTAACAGCGCTAAACCTATTAATAGCAATAAAAAAACGGTATTAAATGCCGGTAATATAATTACGTTAGTTGAAATTAGCGGTAAACCAAAACTATAAGCTAACAAAAATCCAGCGCTAAATAATAAGATGACTGCGGCCAATCCAAAGCCAATTCCTATGCGCCAAGGAATAACAGGTTTTTGGCTGTTTAAAATAAGAACGTTGATAAAAGCAAGTAAAAAACAAAAAGCAGTTATTAGCGAGATGTAACCGACTGGTGCTTTGCCCAATAAGCCGGTAATAAAAAAGCCCAAGTGTTCTAACGGGAGATAATCACCGTTAATACGAAAAAAACAGAGTAATAAAGCAATCAGTATACCCAGCCAGCTTATCAGTTTGGCAGAGATATGAATGCTTTGGCTTGATAAATTTAATAAGTAGAGTCCCAGTGCGGAACTAAATAACAATGAGAGTAATGCCGTGACTGGAGCCATTGTTTGACGCCCGGATTGCCACGAGGTAAGGATTGGGCTATCCGTTTCCCAACCCAGTAAAGTCAACAAGCCTATGGAGGCTATTAAGCCGGTAATTATCCAAAGTGCCTTCGTGATTGTTTTTTCTTGCGGTATGTATGAGGTTGATGCGTACATAATTTTTCTTATACAAATATTTTTTATATGCCTGGAATTGATGTTGGCGGTAGATTGAGAAAGTTAGTTGACATGATAAGTAATAGATTAGCTATCAGTTAAATTGTCGCTATAGTTAGTCATTCTGTTGGTTTGTAATGACCAGAGCCCTGTTTGTATCATTTAGCGTTAATGCAAACAATTGCTGTATTTTGTAAAAAAGGTTTTTTATACTATCGCTTAAAGGGGGCGTTTATAAAAACCATGGGTATACATGCAAGCATAGTTGATAACGCTAAAAAATCAGGATGAACTGAAAAAAATAATTACTAAATACCATTTTGAACATGCCTTTAGCCCTGTTTAAATAACTGGTGTCCCTTTATTTTCTTTATTTCGGTCGGGATTACAATCTCAGCCAGTATAGTAAAGCTTGTACGTCTGTCCAGATAGCTCGTAAGTCCGTTCAGAGAGCTGGTACGCCCGTTCAAGCGAAAATAACTGGGTCGGAGTAACAATAAAAAAGCGGGCAAGTCCTGTTTACTATTAGCCGGGCAATCAGGATAGATTTATGAGTGGATTGGAATGGATGTGATTATTGTACGCTGTATTGGTTGGCGGTTTATGAGATGGTGAGGGAATAGAATAATAACTGTATTGATAAATAGAGTTATTTTTTTTGTTGTACTTCCAGTATTAAACTGATAAGTTTTAATCAGTCCCTGCATAAAATTAACGGACTATCTCTGGCGCATGCCTGCCAATTTATATAAAAGGCTATAGGGCTAAATTACTGTTAAACAGGCATTGTTTAACAGGACATTAGCGAGTGACACTCAATTTAGAAAAATTATTATTAATTAAGAGGTTAATTATGTTAAACATCAACTTAAAAAAAATCACATTACCCCTGTTTTTTTGCGCAATATCAGCGCTTTTAACGCCAGTACTGGCTCAAGCCGCGACAGAAACCGGGTCAATAGCTGCTACTAAGGCTGCGGATCAAAAAGCTGCGTTAGCGAAAAAGGCTGCTGATAGACAAAAAGCGGCTGAAGAAAAAAAGGCGGCTGAAGCACAAAAACCGGCTGAAGCACCAAAAGAAAATGCTCCTGTTAAGTAATTAACATGTAAAAGATAAGTAACAAAAGTTTCAAGTCTATAATCAACCAAACTTAATTTGGAATGTTTTATAGTCACATAAGTCCGCTTCCTTGCGGACTTTTTGCTAAGATTAAGACAGTTTTTTGTATTTAAGTCTTTTGGGGTTATCCGCATCACTGCCTAAGCGGCGATGGCGATCGGCCTCATAATCTTCATAGTTGCCTTCAAACCAAACCACTTGGCTGTCACCCTCAAAGGCGAGCATGTGTGTGGCAATTCTATCCAGAAACCAGCGATCATGCGAGATAACTACGGCGCAACCGGGGAAGGCAAGTAAAGCCTCTTCTAAGGCACGTAAGGTTTCAACATCTAAATCGTTAGTCGGTTCATCGAGTAACAAGACATTACCGCCGGTTTTAAGTAGTTTGGCTAAATGGACACGATTACGTTCACCACCTGATAAATCGCCAATACGTTTGCCTTGATCTGCACCTTTAAAATTAAAGCGTCCGACGTAGGCGCGTGACGGCGTTTCATATTTGCCGACGGTAATCATATCCAAGCCATCCGATATTTCTTCAAAGACGGTTTTCTTGGGATCCAGATCATCACGTAACTGATCGACATAAGCCAGTTGAACGGTTTGTCCTAAGGTTAAGGTACCTGAATCCGGTTGTTCAACACCTGCCATCATTCTAAACAAGGTTGTTTTGCCGGCACCGTTAGGGCCGATAATACCCACAATGCCACCGGGGGGTAATTTAAAGCTCAAGCCGTTGACCAATAATTTATCGCCAAAGGCTTTGTTAATGTTGTCGGCTTCAATAACGACGTCGCCCAGACGGGGGCCGGGTGGTATATATATTTCTTGGGTTTCGTTACGTTTTTGTACATCTGATGACGACAGTTCGTCAAAGCGTGCCAATCGTGCTTTGCTTTTTGCATGCCGACCTTTTGGATTAGAGCGTACCCATTCCAATTCATCTTTCATGGCTTTTTGGCGTGAAGACTCTTGTTTTTCTTCTTGCAACAAACGGTTACTCTTTTGCTCTAACCAGCTAGAATAATTTCCTTCCCATGGAATGCCGGAGCCTCTGTCCAGTTCTAAAATCCAGCCTGCGACGTTATCCAAGAAATAACGATCATGGGTGACGGCAACCACAGTGCCGGGATAATCGTGTAGGAAGCGTTCCAGCCATGCGACTGATTCTGCGTCTAAATGGTTGGTTGGTTCATCCAATAACAACATGTCGGGATTGGATAATAATAACCGGCATAAGGCAACACGGCGTTTTTCACCACCGGATAGTTTAGTGACATCGGCATCCCAATCGGGAAGGCGTAGGGCATCGGCTGCAACTTCCAATCTGCGCTCAAGATTATGACCATCACAAGCATTGATGATGTCTTCAAGTCGCGCTTGATCAACAGCAAGTTTATCAAAGTCGGCATCAGGGTCTGCATAAGCCGCATAGACAGCGTCGAGTTGTGCCAAGGAGCTCTTAATTTCTGCGACAGCCTCTTCAACATTGCCACGCACTGTTTTAGTCGGGTCCAGTTGCGGTTCTTGTGGTAAGTAACCGATATGAATACCTTTTTGTGGAATAGCTTCGCCTTCGATTTCTTTATCGATGCCGGCCATGATACGTAAAAGCGTTGATTTACCGGATCCGTTTAAACCTAATACGCCGATTTTTGCACCAGGAAAAAAAGACAGTGATATGTCTTTAAGTATGTATTTTTTGGGTGGAACAATTTTGCCGACCCGATTCATTGAATAAATGTATTGCGCCATAATATTTATTTAAGTAGTTGGTGTTTGATAAAGGTTGACGTGATGGTGGTTATTATTCCACGTTATTGCGTATTTATTAAGTGTTGATGAGCTGTAATAGCAATTCAGTGATTGGAGATACTTTTGTATTGCATGGATAGGCTTGTTACAGGATGGTTTTATATATTTTGGAATTATTAATAATCGGTATATAAAATATATCTGCATGCAGATGTAATGGATTGTGCTTCATGGATATAATGATTTAGCATCAATATGTTATATTGAGTTTAATAATGCATTTATTGGATATAACTAAACTGTATTTCAATTCCTTTTTACCTAATTATTTAGCAATCAATATTAGCTTCACCCATTTTTTGATTATGATTAGTCGTTTAATTCTGTTTTTTGTTTTCTTTTTGGTAGCTTGCACGGCAGTTACACCTAAAAATGGTGACAATATTTGCGCTACTTTTCAAGAAAATGAAGATTGGTATGACGATGCTAAAGAGTCTTACCAAAGATGGGGCGTACCGGTTTATGTACAGATGGCTATTATGCACCAAGAGTCCCATTTTGTAGCAGACGCAAGGCCGCCCCGAGTTTGGTTGCTGGGTTTTATCCCATGGTTTAGGCCGACAAGTGCTTATGGCTATGCTCAAGCCCTTGATGGTACTTGGGATGATTATCTTGATGATGCCGGAGGATGGTTTTCTGATCGTGATGATTTTTCTGATGCGGCTGATTTTATTGGTTGGTACAGTAATACCAGTCATGCAAAATTGGGTATCTCAAAGTGGGATACCAAAAATCTGTATTTGGCTTACCATGAAGGACATGATGGTTTTCAGCGTAAAAGTTATTTAAGAAAGGCTTCGTTAAAACAGCTTGCGGATAAAGTGGCGAATAGAGCCAAGGTATTTCAGCGTCAATTAGCTACCTGTAAAATGAATTAAAAAAACTAACTTGTTTTTTGCTAAACTATGCGTTTTACGTTACTTAAAGGGCAAAACCGTGAGAAAAATTCAAACTCAAGTTATTTCAATTATCACCGTTATTCTTATAGGATTTACTATGTTTTCAATGGCTAATGCCACATCCCCTGAAGAAAATAAAGCTGCAGGTATCGCTTTTCTGGCAGAGAATGCTAAAAAACCCAACGTTGTAACCACAGCCAGTGGCTTGCAATACGAAGTTTTAACACCTGGTACAGGTAAAAACTTTCCTATAGCAACTGATAACGTGACAGTGCATTACAAAGGCACAACAATTGATGGCGCTGAATTTGACAGTTCTTATAGTCGTGGTGAGCCAACTTCATTTCCTTTAAACCGAGTTATTCCTGGTTGGACTGAAGGCGTTCAGTTAATGACAGAAGGTGCTAAATACCGCTTCTTTATCCCTTCAGAGCTTGCTTATGGCCAGCAAGGTGCTGGCGGATCAATCGCTCCAAATTCAACATTGATATTTGATGTTGAACTGATCAAAATTCAATAATAACATATTTTAAAAAGGCGTAAGGTGCTGGCTGCTTGCCTTGCACCTTACGCCTTTTTTATTTGCCTCACGCTATTCATCTTTATCTTATGCCTATTTATCAGCTGTTCGCCACCACGCCTAAGGCGATGGAAACCATTCTTACCGATGAGCTTCAAACACTTGGCATTACTAACATCAAAGCCACAATGGCGGGAGTTGCATTTCAGGGTGACTTGGAAACTGCTTATCGGGCATGTTTATGGTCAAGAACAGCTAATCGAATTTTACTGGTGTTAAGTTCTTTTGAAGTAAAAACCCAAGAAGATTTATATAACGGTATACAACAAATTAATTGGTATGAGCATATTAATCCTGAAGACACTTTTGCTGTTTCGTTCAGCGCAAAAAACTCAGAAGCGATTAACAACACGCATTTTGGTGCTTTAAAAGTTAAAGATGCCATTGTCGACCAGATGCGGGATAAATTTCAAAAAAGACCCAGTATTGATACTGGGCAACCGAATATTCGTATTAATGTATATTTACAAGGCGAACAAGCTCAACTGAGTTTGGATTTGTCGGGTGAAAGTTTACATCGCAGAGGTTATCGTGATGTTAATATTAGAGCGCCCATGAAAGAAAACCTGGCAGCTGCGATGTTGTTGCGCTGTGGATGGACGGAAATTGCCAAACAAAAGGGGACATTAATTGACCCAATGTGCGGTTCGGGTACCTTATTGCTCGAAGCAGCTATGATTGCCGCTGATTATGCGCCGGGCTTGCTAAGGGAATATTTTGGTTTTATTGGCTGGAAAAAACATGATGCTGCGTGTTGGAAGAAATTACGAATGGAAGCCTTACAACGCAGAAAAGTGGGATTGGAAAAGCTACCGATAATTGTTGGTTTTGATCAAAATCGTCACACTGTCAATACCGCTTTAGCGCATGTCGCCAATGCCGGTTTACAAAACAAAATCCACGTAGAGCGTCGTGATATTGAAGATGCCCAACCGGCAGATAGTTGGACGCCGGGGTTGTTAATCTGCAATCCCCCTTACGGTGAACGCTTGGGTGATGAACAGGAAACTGCGGAGTTGTACAAGAAATTTGGTGAATCTTTAAAAGCCCATTTTATTGGTTGGAAAGCAGCCATGATTATCAGTAATCCGGAATTAGGTTTTCGTTTGGGTGTCCGCTCACAAAAGCCTATTACTCTCTATAACGGTGCGCTGGAGTGTAAGTTATTACGACTAAACGTTGAAGAAAGTAATTTTTTTATTCCTAAAGCCAGAAATCAGGAAGAACGGATTACTAAAGTGCTTGCGATTAATACCGCAAAGCAACCTGAAGATGAGACTGAAAAGATTTTACGTCTAGAAAATGCACTTAAGCACGACATTCAAGATCTTGCTGTAAAAGAAGTTAGGCAAATAGAAGCTGTTGTTATCCATAACGAAGATAGCAAGGTTGGCGCAATAGAATTTGCTAATCGACTTAAAAAGAATTTTAAAAAACTATCTAAATGGGCAAAACAAAACGCTATTACTTGTTATCGCGTTTACGATGCTGATTTACCTGAATATGCTGCTGCTGTTGATATTTATCAAGGCGAACAAACTTGGATTAATGTTCAAGAATACGAGCCACCCAAAACCATTGATCAACATAAAGCTGATCAAAGATTAGCGGGCTTACTGGCTGAAATACCTCAGGTATTGGGCGTTAATAGTGATCAGGTATTCTTGAAAATACGCAAAAAACAAAGAAGCACTGATCAATACGAAAAACATGATGATCAGGGGCGCTTTCATATTATTGAAGAAGGCGGTTGCAAGTTATTAGTTAATTTTGAGGACTATTTAGATACGGGTTTGTTTTTGGATCATAGGCCGATACGATTGCTGATTCAACAGCAGGCTAAAAATAAACGCTTTTTAAATCTGTTTGCCTATACCGGCAGTGCAACGGTTCATGCTGTTGTAGGCGCTGCAAAATCTACCACCACTGTTGATATGTCCAATACGTATATTGAGTGGGCTAAAAAGAACATGGCGTTGAATAAAAATACCGGTGAACATGAGTTTATACAGGCGGATTGCTTGGAATGGTTAGCCAACGAAGCGAAAGAGCTTGATGGTAGACAATATGATTTAATCTTTCTTGATCCGCCAACTTTTTCCAACTCAAAGCGGATGGATGATGTATTTGACATCCAAAATGATCATGTTCAGTTGATTAAAAATGCCATTGCATTGTTGGCAACTGAGGGCGTTTTATATTTCTCAACAAATTTTAGGCGCTTTAAAATTGATCTCCCAGGGTTATCAGAATTATCAGTGGTCGATATTAGCGCTAAAACTATTCCGGAAGATTTTTCCCGTAATCCGAGAATCCATTATTGCTGGAAAATTACCCATGCCGCGTAGAATTAAATTGGTGGTCTCCGGTCGGGTGCAGGGTGTTTATTTTAGAATGTTTACCCAAAAAAAAGCCAAACAATTGGCAATAAAAGGCTGTGTTAGAAATCTAGGCGATGGTCGAGTCGAAATAATTGCAGAAGCTGATTCTGATAGTATTGAGAAATTAATCCAATGGAGTCACAAAGGTCCTATTACTGCTCGCGTTGATCAGGTAGATCTTTTTGAGCTGGAAATTGATGAAGCTTTTACTTCGTTTGAAATAAGATGATAGAGTAATGATTAGAAATCTTGTTGGTTAACAATCTTTACTTTAAAAGTTGCTTGATCCACAAAAGCGCAAAAGCATTTATCAATAACATCCAGTTCAGCGAGTTGTTTTAGGGTAAGGCTGTTATCAAAGATGGCTGCTTTAACTAAAATAAGCTCTGATGCTGAGAGTATCTGCGCCAACCAGGCCGACAGACTGTCAGAGGTTATATCCCAAGAGGCAGGTATAGCCGCATTATCCAGTTCAACGATATCCGGAGACCAGATAACAATTGGATGTTTTAATAATTGTTCTGGGATTTCGCTGACTGAATGGGCAATACTAAAATGACTTTTAAGACCTTGTATTAACAAGGCCATTTGTTGCATAGCCAAAATTGCCATTCTGTGTGCAGTGATGTCATCAAACTGCCAGCGTTGTTGAGTCAATCTGACTTGATCGGCAAATGCACCGCCTCCGGGAACAATAACAACGCTTTTAGGCGCATATTTTTTTTCAATTTTATCAATGCACTTAATTAGTGTGTCAGCTTGGGACAAACTGCCGCCCAGTTTGACGATAATCACTTTTTGCTTAGTTGGTTTAAGAGTGCAAGCATTGCACTCGCTTTATCAAAACTCTCTTGATATTCATCATCGACTACTGAATCATAAACGATACCGCCACCTGCCCAGAAACGAATGGTATTATTGGAATGGACCAATGTTCGTATGGCGATATTAGTGTCCATATTGCCATTAAAACCGATATAACCTATAGCGCCACAATAGACTCCGCGTCGGTTAGGTTCAAGTTCTTCAATAATTTCCATGGCTCGAATTTTAGGTGCGCCAGTAATAGACCCGCCCGGGAAACAGCTTTTTAATAAATCCAGAGCATGTTGATCATCAGCCAATTGTCCGGTTACAGTACTGACCAAGTGATGTACTGTTGCATAGCTTTCTATATTGAATATAACCGGTACTTTAACCGAGCCTTTTTTGCAGGTTTTACTAATATCATTACGAAGCAAATCAACAATCATAAGGTTTTCAGCCTTGTCTTTTTTGCTGTTCTCAAGTAATTTTATTTGTAGACGGTCATCAATGTCATCTTGTTTTCTTGGGCGTGTGCCTTTAATGGGTTTGGTTTCAACCAGACCCTTAGATAGCTTTAAGAATCTTTCTGGCGACGAGCTTAGAATTTGAAGATCTGGCAAGTTTAGATAACAACTGAAGGGTGCGGCATTTAATTGACGAAGAAGAAGATAAGCGGCCCAAGGATTACCTTCGCATTCGGCGACAAATCGTTGTGCCAAATTTACCTGATAACAATCACCTTCTTTTAAGTATTGTTTAATCCGGTTAAAGGCTTCTGTATAGAGTGCCTTATCCATATTAGAGCTTATGGCGCTGGTCACTTCAAAAGTGTCAGGATTGTCTTGTATCTGTAATGCGTTGAATTGAGCTATTAAGCCATCCCATTTTTGTTGACTGCATTCGTGTCCCACCAAAAAGCTTTTTTGTTGATGATGATCGACAATAACAGCCCAGTTATAAATACCTATCGCCATATCGGCAATATCTTCGGCATCATTTGCAATAACAGGAAGTTTTTCTAATCTACGGGCTAAATCGTAAGAAAAATAACCGATGGCACCACCGTTGAAAGGTAAATCATCAAAGCCGGCAATGTGAGGTAAAAGCTGAGCTTTAACAAGACCGAACGGATCCAGGTTGGATTGTATTGTCACATTATTACGAGTGATTTCTGTTATATCACCCTTTGTTATCAGTGTGCAGACTGGATCAGCGGCCATAATATCGTAACGACCTTGCTTGCTTTGGGGAAAACCACTATCCAAGAAAACTGACCAAGGCTGGTCTGCAATTGAAGAAAACAGCACAGAACTATCTTCAAAATAAGGTAGTGGGTAGGTAAGTTGTTTTTGTGGCAGCATTTAAAAAGGGGTTTTATTAGAAAACGAAACAACCTAAAAACAGAAAGTAATTTAAAGGAAAAATAATAATTGAACTTTTTTCTGGGCGGTAAAATCAATATACCTGTTGTAACGTTCAATAAATAAATGCCGGATTTTTTACCTTGTTGTAATCATAAACTGATTGTTAGTTTAATACCAGTCAAGGCAAAGCCTGTTGTATTTAGATTTAACCCAACTTAAATCCAACAAAAAAACCACCTGTTGCACTAACACCTTTGCTAGTAAAATTGGATAACCTTTTTATCAAAAAATCACCGGATTGCTTTGCAGCATCAGTAGCCGTATCGGCCGCTTGTTGAAGGTTTACATCGCTTATTTGCGTCATACCGAAATACTCACTTACAAAAAGTAAAACAATAGCCCCGCCAAATAAAAAGAGGGATATAAGTAACATTTTTTTTGCAAAATAACCAACAGCCAGCCCTATAACAAAAGGGGTTCCAATATTTTCAAAGATGTAATTTGATGTAAAAATATCAGCAGAAGATGATAAATCGTTGGTTTTGTTTTTCATTAATGTGATTTAAAGGTGGGCAAAACTGATAATCGCCAGTGAATTATAACAACAGCAGTTAAAGTCGCCACAATCTTTATTGTTATCTCATGGGTAATAATAAATTTACAAGATTTAGTGATTGATATTATTGAGTGATAAATGATGATTTACTTTTTGATTCTTAACTATAATTTAAGTTGAAAATAACTGCATACCTAAGATTTCTGTACCTATAGTTATTATTTATTGCTTTACATCTTATTTTGTTACGATTTTAATATTACTTTTACGGTGGGAGTATAAAATGAAAAAAGAAACTTCTAATTTAGTAGTTAAACAGACGGATGCTGACACGGATGACGATGATATTTATGAAGGGAGTGATCTTATATCACTTGCAGAGGATATAGAAGAAAAGACTGTCAAACTAGATTCGCGCAGAAAGCTTGAAATTTATTTGGAAAAAAAGCGTTTAAAAGATCAGTTTGACGATATAGATGAATCAGAATTTGGTTTTTGATTAGCTGTATTATCATTATTTTACAAAATGCATAGCGTTGTATAGGTATGGTTTTGACTAAGGATTTTTGATTACGCTATATCTACTCCTTCGAGTGCAATTTTCACGGTTTTACTTCTAATATCATGCCTGTTGCCCGTTAATTTTAGTTGAATAACTTTGATTTTTTGGTTTTTGTATGCCCATGCAATAAATACTGTACCTACCGGTTTATCAGGAGTACCACCTTGAGGTCCAGCAATTCCGGTTACCGCAATAGCACAATCTGCATGACTGAATGTCAAAGCACCTGAAGCCATTTCCGTTGCTGTTTCTGCGCTCACAGCGCCATAAATTTCGAGTGTTTTTAGCTTAACACCTAGCATTTCTATTTTTGATGCATTACTGTAAGTCACAAAACCACGATCAAACCAGCCAGAACTTCCCGAAACCTCAGTAATTATTTGAGCAATCCAGCCGCCAGTACAAGACTCGGCAGTGGTAATTTTTTTTCCGTTGGCTTGTAATAGTTGACCTAATTTTTTAGAAGTTTCTAATAACTCAATATCCATGATGTTGTCTCTTGCGACTTCAGATAAAATAGAACCATGATTATAAAACAAAAATCCCCAGACCCGCACACACCGATGATGCAGCAATATTTCCGCATCAAAGCAGATCATCCTGATACTCTTTTATTTTATCGAATGGGGGATTTTTACGAATTGTTTTTTGATGATGCTAAAAAGGCATCACAATTATTGGATATAACCTTAACCAGTCGAGGACAATCATCAGGATTACCGATTCCTATGGCCGGCATACCTTATCACTCTGCTGAAGGTTATCTTGCCAAACTGTTAAAGCAGGGAGAGTCAATTGCTATTTGTGAACAAACAGGTGATCCAGCAACAGCTAAAGGACCTGTTGAACGCAAAGTGGTTAGAATTGTTACGCCAGGTACAGTCACTGACGAAGCATTACTTGAGGATCGAAAAGATAATTTACTGGTCGCTATTTGTTCTTTTTCAATATCAAATTCAGAAATGCAATTTGGCTTAGCAAGCCTCGATTTAACCAGTGGCCGCTTTATCTTGCAACAGGTGGAATCAGTAGATCAATTAATGAGTGAGTTGGGCCGGCTTAATCCTGCTGAATTGTTATTTAGTGAAGACTGGTCGTTGCCTTTAAGTTTACAACAACGTAGCGGATTATGCAGAAGACCTCCTTGGCATTTTGACTTTGAAAGTGCCAGACAAAGGGTTTTAACTCAATTTAACACGCTTGATTTAAAAGGTTACGGTTGTGACAATTTACCTGCAGCTATCGCAGCAGCAGGTGCTTTATTACAATATGTTAAAGATACCCAGCAAAGTGCTTTACCGCATATTCAAGGAATACGCACAGAAAATAGTTCTGACAGTATTTTATTGGATGCATCCAGTCGAAGAAACCTTGAGTTGGATTACCATCCGTCAGGCCAAATTAAATTTACCTTATTTGGTGTTTTGGATAAAACAGCTACAGCTATGGGTAGTCGTTGCTTAAGACGTTGGATAAACAGACCTTTACGTAGCCATAAGATCCTCAATAATCGTTATGTTTGTATTGATGCTTTGCTCAATGACAATTTATATCAAGCGTCACAAGCACATTTAAAACAAGTCGGGGATATTGAAAGAATTAGTTCTCGTATTGCCTTAAAATCAGCGCGCCCTAGGGATCTCTTGGTATTACGGAACACCTTGGCTGTACTTCCGGCATTACAGCAAACACTTGCAAGCAGTGATAACCTTCAATTAGCAAAGTTAGGTCAGCTAATTGGTGAGCAACCGGAGCTATTAAAATTACTACAAGCCGCGATCATTGATAATCCACCCGTACTTATTCGTGATGGTGGCGTAATTGCCAAAGGTTATAATCAGGATTTGGATGATTTAAGACATTTGAGCCAAAACGCCGATCAATTTTTGATTGATATGGAAAATCGCGAAAAAGCAGCGACCGGTATTACCACGCTTAAAGTTAACTATAATCGAGTACACGGCTATTACATTGAAATTTCTCATTTAAATGCTGATAAAGTGCCACCACATTACACGCGCAAACAAACATTAAAAGGCGCTGAACGTTATATTACTGAAGAATTAAAATCGTTTGAAGATAAGGTGCTGAGTGCCAAAGAAAAATCACTGACCTTCGAAAAAGCTTTGTACGAAGAATTACTTATTCATCTTGGTCGCTCTTTAATTCCTTTGCAAGATTGCGCTGCAGCATTGGCTGAACTGGATGTATTGGTTAATTTTGCAGAACGGGCAGAAAGCTTAAACTTATCTCAACCGGTTTTACTGGATAAACCTGGCATCACCATTGACGGTGGCCGACATTTGGTTGTTGAACAAGTTTCCGACATTCCTTTTGTCCCAAATGATCTGTCATTTTCAAATCAGCGACGAATGTTAGTGGTGACTGGCCCCAATATGGGCGGTAAATCAACTTATATGCGACAAGCAGCGCTGATTGTTCTAATCGCGCACATAGGTTGTTATGTGCCCGCAAAAAATCTGGTGTGCGGTCCAGTCGACAAGATTTTTACCCGTATTGGCGCTTCTGATGATTTATCGAGCGGGCGTTCTACTTTTATGGTTGAAATGACGGAAACTGCTAACATTCTGCACAATGCCACCGCAAAAAGTCTTATTTTGATGGATGAAATAGGGCGTGGCACTAGCACTTTTGATGGCCTGTCATTAGCTTGGGCTTGTGCTGATCATCTGGCAAAAGAAACGAAAGCTTTTACTCTTTTTGCGACCCATTATTTTGAATTGACCACCTTGGCTGATGAACAGAAAACCATTCATAATGTTCATTTGGATGCGATGGAGCATGGCGACAAAATTATATTTTTACATGCTGTTAAAGACGGCCCTGCCAGTCAAAGTTATGGGTTACAAGTTGCTTCTCTGGCGGGCGTGCCAAAACAAGTGATAGACAAGGCAAAAGCCAAGCTAAGGCATTTGGAAGAACATGCTTATAGTGAGCAGCAGGTTGCCGTCGGTGTTAACCAATTTGATTTATTTTCTGCTAATGAAGTTCATCCAGCGGTGACTATGCTTGAAGAATCAAAACCGGATGACCTTACGCCCCGGCAGGCTTTGGAGTTACTCTATAAGCTTAAAGGCTTGATTTAAGCAAACGCGAACAAGTAGGAATAAAATTATATTGACACGATAGCAATGATTGATTTGAACAGTAATTAAGCAAGTACATTGTTATTCTGTTATTTTTTCTTTTATACTTGCCGTATTAATACACTCAGGAGCCACTATGGAAAAACCATTCATTTTACACATGTTAACCACTGCTAAAAATTTAAGCCCATTTGATGTCAATATGGCTTTAGATGCGGGCTGGGTTTCTGCACTTCCTTATACCAATGTTGAAGCCAGTGAAGTTCAGGGGTTGGTGCAAGATGCTATTTTTTCCCGTAGTACAAAAAATTTAAAACGTACCGGTATTTTTATTGGTGGCCGAGATACCAAGCAAGCAATGGATATGTTGAAATTGGCCAAGCGTTCCATGGTTCCACCCTTTGAAGTTTCTGTTTTTGCTGATCCGAGTGGCGCGTTTACTACAGCAGCCGGTATGGTAGCGGCTGTTGAACATGAGTTAATTACAAAATTCAATACCACATTGGCAGGAAAAAACATCCTCGCTTTGGGTGGTACCGGTCCGGTAGGGCAAGCTGCCGCAGTTATCTCTGCTCAAGCAGGAGCAAACGTCAGAATCATCGGCAGACAACTAGAAAAGGCACAGCTTATCGCCGATATGTGTAGCAATGAATTTGGTGACGGTAAAATCACTATCGCCGCTGGTGCAGATGCAGATAAAGCTGAGTACATTAAAACGGCCGATGTAGTTTTTGCAACCGGCGCCGCAGGAATTGAATTGTTAAGTGCAGCACTTATTGCTTCCGCGCCGCAGCTTAAAGTTGCCGCTGATGTTAATGCGGTTCCACCCGCAGGGATTGCCGGTGTTGATGCCTTTCATAATGGCACACCCATTGATGGTTCCAGCAGTGGTGCTGTGGGTATCGGCGCCTTGGCGATTGGCAATATTAAATACCAAGCACAAAACCGTTTATTGAAAAAAATGATTAGCAGTGAAAAGCCCGTGTATTTGCATTTTGAACATGCGTTTGAAGTAGCCAGAGATTACATTAAGTCCAATATTTAGATTTAATTTTCAGTTTATCCGCAGTCACTAATAAAGGATATCTCTAATGGAGAAACGCAGCATTCTACACATGCTTGACCCTATGCCTAATAATAGTCCGTTTGATATTAATATGGCTATGGATGCAGGGTTTGATGTGCTTATGCCTTATAGCAATGTTAAATTAGACAGCGTTAACAGGCTTACCCAGGATGCCATTTTTTCACGATCTCCAGCCGGTGTTAAACGAACCGGAATTTTTATTGGTGGCCGCGATTTAGGCTTGGCTATCGATATGCTTGATGCAAGTAAACAAGCAATGGTTCCGCCTTTTGAAGTGTCCGTTTTTGCAGACCCCAGCGGGGCATTTACGACCGCAGCTGCTTTGGTGGCTTGCGTAGAGAAAGAGCTTAAAAGCAAACATGGTAAAGAACTTAAAGATTGTAACGCACTTGTTTTTGGTGGCACAGGGCCGGTTGGAATTGCTACAGGTATTATTGCCTCATTAGCAGGGGCTGATACGGCTTTGGTAGATCATTTATCCATTGAAGCTGCATCCGATGTTGCAAAAGATTACAATCGCCGTTTTGGTTGCTCATTAAAAGGTGCTTGTGCCAGTTCTGATGCAGACAAAATTCAGTTGGTTGCCAATGCTGATATTGTTTTTTGTGTTGCTAAAGCAGGCGTTCAAGTATTAAGTTCGGCTGTCCTTAAAGAAGCTAAACAATTGAAGGTGGCTGGCGATGTTAATGCAGTTCCACCGATGGGCATTGAGGGCATTAAACGTAATGATTTAGGTGCGCCTTTAATTCATGCGCTAAGTTCTCAAGGTGCTGTTGGTGTGGGCGCGTTAGCAGTTGGTAATGTCAAATATCAGTTGCAACATGAGATGCTAAAATTAATGCTGCAAACAAATAAACCGTTATATCTTGATTTTAGAGAAGCTTTCATAAAAGCCAGGAATTTACTTTAATTAAGCGGGTGCTCGAAAATTTCAGTAGGAACTGGCATTAAGCGATTTGTAACTCACTTTATCTTCATCATTACCATTAAAAATACATTAATAAGAAGATAACGTGACCCAACATAAGAGAATTTTATTTGCTGGTGACCCCCATGGAAATTTTAGGCCACTTGTAACTGCTGTTCTTAAATATAAGCCGGAAGCTGTTGTTTTATTGGGGGATTATGATCTTGAATTCCCCTTGGAATCGTATTTAAAAGAAATAGAAAACTTGACTGAAGTTTGGTGGATTGCCGGAAATCACGATTTTGAAACACCCGTTAAATATCATAATCTTTTCAATTCAGCTTTTTCTCATAGAGATTTACATTTAAAAGTCACTGAAATTGCCGGCCTTAAAATTGTTGGTTTAAGTGGCGTTTTTTTGGGAAGAGTTTGGTACCCGCCACAACAGCCAAAATGGCTCGGAAAACAGCATTATTTACTTAACCAGTCAGCTAATATTCCTCATTTTGAGTTGTCATTGAAATACAAATCAGCAATTTGGCATGACGAATTTGAGGCATTAAAAGATTTAAAAGCTGATATTCTTGTTTCTCATGAAGCTCCCGGTTCTCATCGACATGGTTTTAGGGCAATTGGTGAATTAGCTGCCGTGATGGGTGTTAAACATATTTTTCATGGTCATCTTCATGAAAACTATTCCTGCGTGATTAAAAACAACATTAAAGTTTGTGGCGTAGCAGATACCGCAGTTACTGACTTACTAGGCAATAAATTAAGTTAAAAATACAGATAAATATTTTTAACATTTCTAATTATTTCCATTTGTATCCATCGGTCAACAAAATCAATAATGTTAGCTTTATTAAATAAGCAGTAAATTACAAAATATTTTATTTGTAAATATCAATAATTGAAGTCTTTTAAAAAACCATTGATTAAATAATAGAACATACACACTATAAGGTTTAATATCCTTAATAAATAAAAGTGTATTTTCCTACTAAAAAAGAGGGGTTTTTATGAAAGCGACTATTCCAGTATTTCGTGTATTTCTGTTTTTAATGGCATTGTTTGTATTTACTGATGCATTGGCGCTTAGTGTCAATCCGAGTTCAGCAACAATTAATGTTGGTAATAAAGTTAATATCGCTGTCACTAATGCTTCTTCTTCAACATCAAAGCCTGTAAGGGTTTCTACGAGTACCAATAATACGAGTGTAACTTACTTAAAATCAAGCTTTAGCAAAGGCACTGCAACTATAACTGGAATAGCTCCAGGAAAATCTGTCGTAACTGTCAGAGATAATAAAACGTCCAAAAAAATTAATGTCACGATTTACGCGACTAGTATACAAAACCAAACTATTAGCTTCGGTTCAATACCGAGCCTTATTTATAATGGAACAGCTACAGTTACTGCGACAGCAACGTCAGGCCTTACTCCGGTTATTTTTAGTAGCTTAACCAATACTATTTGTTCAATCAATGGTACTACTGTTACCGGACTTGCTGGTGGTATATGTACCATAGCAGCAAATCAAGCAGGTAATGCAAATTATAGTGCCGCCCCACAAGTCACTAAAGATATTATCGTAGAAAAAATCTTACAAACTATTGTCTTGGGTCCACCACTGAGTCTTATTAATGGGGCAACAGGTACAGTTTCTGCGACTTCAAGTTCAGCATTGATGGTATCTTACTCATCGATTACACTAAATATATGTACCATTAATGGTGCAGTTGTCAAGGCTATTTCTACTGGAAAATGTACTATCGCAGTAAATCAGGCTGGTAACAATAATTATAATGCTGCACCTGAAGTGACTCAGGATATTACTGTAACCGCTTCGCCTATTTTGACTGTGTTACCTGCAACTGTTTCGTTATCCATTGGTGCAACAACTCCTATTGCGGTATCAAATGCAGTCGGAGCAGTAACCGTGACATCTTCAAGTAACGCTATTGCAACTGCTACTTTTGCTAACAATATTATTACTGTGAAAGGTGTCAGTGCGGGCTCAGCAACCTTAACAATTAAAGACACTAAATCAACTTTGACTGTACCGGTTACAGTGCAGGCAGCACCAGTAGCCGGCAACTATACTTTGCTTGCCTGGAATGATTTGGGTATGCATTGTATGGATGGTATGGATTTCTCGGTTTTCACTATCTTGCCTCCTTACAACACCTTACATGCACAGTTGAAAAATAAGTCGGGTAAGTTGATTACGACTAACGTTAAGCTGACTTACGAAGCTGTTCCTGACTCTACTGGATCCATGAATAGCAGCAGTTATGATAAAACCAATTTTTGGGATAACGTGGGTTTATTGTTTGGTCTTAATCCTGCCAAGGATGAGGGTGTAAATTTGGATGGTCTTGCATCAGGCACTCCAGCTCCGGGCAGTAAAGTTCCAAGTTTAATTCCTACTGATATGATTTATAATACTGATTTTAAATGGTTTGAAGCGGAAGGTATTCCGATGACGCCATTTCCGGATAACCCATTAATTGATAATAATGGTAATCCGGTTAAGAATTTCTATCCTACTGTTAAAGTGGTCGCCAGAGATCTGAGCAATAATATACTGGCAGAAACTACAACCGTATTGCCGGTCAGTGATGAAATGACTTGTAAGGGCTGTCATGCCTCAACAACTATAAGTAATGCTGCAAAACCAACTGCCGGCTGGGTAGTGGATTTGGATAAGGAAAAAGACTGGAAAAGAAATATTTTACGATTGCATGACGAAAAACAATTGACCACGCCACTTTATCAGGCTGCATTAGCGGCATCAAACTTTGATCCTAAAGGCTTGCTAGCAACAGCGAATTCTTTGAAGCCAGTATTATGTGTTAAATGTCATGCCAGTAACGCATACTTTGACAAGCTAAACAAGAAAACAGTAATGTCTGGTTTCGCTGATATTAGACCGTTCACCCAAGTCTTACATTCAAAACATGCTAACGTGATTGATCCGGCAACTAATTTGCCACTGGATACGAGTGGTGATCGACAAGCTTGTTATAATTGCCATCCGGGCTCTGTTACACAATGTTTACGTGGGCCTATGAGTAAGGCTAAAGACATTTCAGGGAATAATGCAGTTAGCTGTCAAAGTTGCCATGGTAATTTGACTGCAGTGGGTAGTAAGGCTCGTCAAGGCTGGTTTAATGAACCTGTTTGTGAGTCTTGCCATAACAATAGTAAGCGCACTACAACAGCTACTGATGTGAATGGATTGCCTAAAATATCAACGGATCATACTTTTGCTACCAATGCTAATACACCAGTCCCCGGATTAAATCTATATCGTTTCAGTACCGGTCATGGTGGTTTGCAATGTGAAGCTTGTCATGGAGCAACTCATGCGGAATATCCATCAACTCATGCAGATGACAATACTCAAAGTATTGCCGTTCAAGGGCATACTGGACCAGTTGCAGAGTGTACTGCTTGTCATAAAACGGTACCAACTACCGTCAATGGTGGGCCGCATGGTATGCACACAAGAGGAAATGCTTGGGTGAGTTCACATCAAGGAGCCAATAAAAATGGTAGTGCAACAACACCTAGTTGCGCTTATTGTCACGGGACTACCAGTGCAGGTACGCCACTGAGTGCTATAAAAGTTGCAAAAACCATTAATGCAGGAAACTTTGGTACTAAAAACTGGCCAGTTGGTTATCAAGTAAGCTGTTTTAGTTGTCACAACGGCCCAAATCCTTAGTGACTAATTAGAGCTTGACTGGATGTTTATAACATTTGGTCAAAGCAAATTGCTTAAACAAATCGCCCCGTAAGGGGCGATTTACATTGTATTAATAGTGGCTGGAGTAAACTGAAAGCAGTTAAAGGACAAAAACTTAAGCCTCTATTGAATATCGGATATAATTGGAATTTAAAATATAAAGCTAATTTATACAAAGTGTAATGTCATTGCTTTAACAAATATTAATGTTGATTTGTAACAGTACATTTATGCCTTTCAATAGACAGACGCATTTCTAGTTATTAACTACTATTTAACTTTTAGAGCCATTGAGCTTGACGAGTAAATAAATTTCTCTTTAATTATTGAATCTTACCTTTTCTCTTAAATTATATGTTTCTAGTTCCAGACGTAGTAGTTCGATTCTTCCACAGAATGGCATCGCCCCCGCATTTTTATTCGTTTACAGAACGTTTAATGCCTTGGTTGGTAGCGATTTTTGTGTTGTTAACGGCTGCCGGGTTATATGGGGGTTTGTATTTGGCGCCCGCCGATTATCAGCAAGGTGATAGTTACCGCATTATTTATATTCATGTCCCTAGTGCCTGGATGTCATTATTTATTTATGTCGTCATGGCTATTGCCGGTGCAATTGGCTTGATTTGGCGAATAAAATTAGCAGAGATAGTCGCCATTAGTAGTGCGCCGATTGGCGCCAGTTTTACATTTATCGCTTTATTTACCGGATCATTATGGGGAAAACCCATGTGGGGAACTTGGTGGGTTTGGGATGCCCGTTTAACGTCCGAATTAATTTTGTTATTTTTGTATTTAGGCGTCATTGGTTTGTATGGCGCCATTGATGATAAGCGCGTAGCCTCAAAAGCGGTCGCAATATTGGCTTTGGTGGGTGTGGTGAACATTCCGGTTATTCATTATTCTGTAGAATGGTGGAATACCTTGCATCAAGGACCAACAGTCACAAAAATGGATAAACCATCTATTCATGTCAGTATGCTCATCCCTTTGTTGTTAATGGCTTTATCTTTTAAGTTTTATTATCTAATTGCCTTGTTACAGCGAACACGCTTAGAGTTGCTAAGACGCGAACGTAATTCGCAGTGGGTAAAAACAATGGTACTGGAGAACAAATAATGACTATGCAAGAATTTTTTGCCATGGGTGGCTACGCTTTTTATGTCTGGACTTCCTATGGACTTACTTTATTGGTTTTATTGGCCAATGTCATTATCCCTGTTTCTCAACGTAAACAGTTTTTTAGCCAAAGTTTAAAGCGGAAACGATAAGTCATGATGAAACCGGCCAGAAAAAAACGTCTAATTTTGATTGCCATCATGGTGATAGGAGCAGGTATAGCTACGGGCTTTGCCTTGAAGTCTTTTAATGACAATTTAATGTACTTTTTTTCAACGACAGACGTAGTGGATGGTAAAGCGCCAAAAGATGCTTTATTTCGTTTGGGCGGTATGGTGATTAAAGGTAGCGTCGAAAGACCCGGCGACGGAATGATGGTTCGTTTTAAGCTAACTGACTTTAGTAAAGAAGTAACCGTCGAATACACAGGGATTTTGCCGGATTTATTCAGGGAAGGGCAGGGAATTGTTGCCCACGGAAAATTAAATAATCAGGGTGTGTTTATTGCTGAAGAAGTACTGGCCAAGCATGATGAAAACTATATGCCGCCTGAAGTAAAAGACAGTTTGAAAAATAAACCCACTGAAGGCAAAGGCCAATAGCATGATACCAGAACTAGGACAATTTTCACTGATACTTGCTTTGTGTATGGCGCTGGTTTTGGGTACTTTACCCATCATGGGTGCCTATCGTGGACTCAGTGGTTGGATTGCAATAGCAAAGCCTGCTGCGTTCGCACAGCTATTGTTTATGTTTTTATCCTACGGGTGTCTGACTTATAGTTGTCTGACGCATGACTTTTCCGTTAAATATATCGCCACTAATTCTAATACGTCCTTGCCTACCTTATATTTAATTTCTGGTGTCTGGGGGGCGCATGAAGGCTCCTTGTTACTATGGGGTTTGGTACTGACATTCTGGACTGGTTTGGTTGCGCAATTTAGCAAAAGTATTCCAGAAGCCACCTTGGCTCGCGTATTAGGTGTCATGGGGTTGGTTTCAATTGGCTTTATTTTGTTCTTGTTGTTTACCTCCAATCCTTTTGAGCGTTTGTTTCCTGCGCCTCTTGAAGGGCGTGATTTAAATCCCTTATTACAAGACCCGGGGCTTGCCATACATCCACCTATGCTTTATATGGGTTATGTCGGTTTTTCGGTGGCTTTTGCCTTTGCTATTGCCGCTTTGCTTGAAGGTCGGTTGGATGCCGCTTGGGCTCGTTGGTCGAGACCTTGGACTAATATGGCCTGGATGTTTTTGACGCTGGGTATTGCTTTGGGTAGTTGGTGGGCTTATTACGAGTTAGGTTGGGGCGGTTGGTGGTTTTGGGATCCCGTAGAAAATGCTTCATTTATGCCTTGGTTGGTGGGCACAGCACTTATTCATTCTTTAGCCGCCACTGAAAAACGCGGTGTTTTCAAAACATGGACTGTGTTACTGGCTATTTTTGCTTTTTCTTTAAGTTTGTTGGGTACTTTTCTCGTTCGTTCAGGTGTTTTAACATCGGTTCATGCTTTTGCCAGTGATCCGGCACGTGGCTTGTTTATTCTTGTTTTTCTGGCCGTTGTGGTCGGTGGTTCATTGTTGCTTTATGCCGTCAGAGCCCCTACGGTTAAAAGTAGCGCTACCTTTGAGTTGGTGTCCCGTGAATCCGCTATTTTATTGAATAACGTCTTGTTGGTTGTTACTGCATCCAGTATTTTATTAGGTACATTATATCCTTTGGTGATTGACGCTTTAGGCTTGGGTAAGATTTCTGTTGGCCCTCCTTATTTCAATGCCGTATTTATCCCTTTAATGGCGCCATTAGCGATTGCAGTGGGCTTGGGTATGTTATTGCGTTGGAAAAAAGACTCAATTGGTCAATTGGCTTTACGAGTGCGCTGGATTATTGCCGCTTGTATTGCTGGTGGTTTGTTGTTTCCTTTGTTAATGCCTTTTTATTCATGGTCAGCGGTATTGGGGTTAACATTGGCTTTGTGGACTTTAGCTATTACTGGTTTGTCATTTGTTGATCGTCTTGGCGCTAAAGGTTTTACATGGCAACGATTGCAAACTATTCCTGCCGGTTTTTATGGGATGACTTTGGCACATTTGGGTATTGCCGTTTTTGTAACCGGCATTACCCTAACCAGTGTTTATAGCGTTGAAAAAGATGTGCGCATGGAACCTAGCGAAACTATAGATATGTCCGGCTATATTTTTGAGTTTAAAGGTGTCACCCAAACTAAAGGCCCGAACTATGTTGCACAACAAGCTTTTGTAACAGTCAGTCATGAAGGCAAAGAAGTTGCCAAGCTGGAACCCCAAAAACGGGTTTATCAAGTACAAACTATGCCGATGACAGAAGCGGCGATTGATGCCGGCTTATTTAGGGATTTATTTGTTGCCATTGGTGAGCCATTGGGTGACCAAGGCGCGTGGAGCCTACGTATTTATTACAAAGCATTTATACGCTGGATTTGGATGGGCGCTGTTTTTATGGCTGCCGGTGGTTTGTGTGCAGCTTTTGACAAGCGATATCGACTAGCTCGTAATTCAATTGATTAATGTAAAAATCATCATAATGCTTAAATACATCATACCCTTAGTATTATTCATCATCATGGCGGTGTTCCTTGCCTTGGGTTTAAATCTTAAACCCAGTGAAATTCCTTCGCCTTTTATTAATAAACCCGCACCGGAATTTTCTGCCCTCAATCTTAACGCACCTAAAGAAAAGTTGACGCCTACTGATTTAAAAGGTCAGGTCTGGCTATTTAATGTCTGGGCATCGTGGTGTGTATCTTGTCGAGCGGAGCATCCGATACTTAATCAATTAGCCCAGCAAAACACTGTTGTTATTATCGGTTTAAATTATAAAGACAAGCCGGTCGATGCCAAAAACTGGCTGAACACCTTGGGCAATCCTTACAATATCAGTATTATGGATCAGGATGGCCGTATCGGCATAGATTATGGCGTGTATGGCGTACCGGAAACATTTGTTATCGATAAAAAAGGTCTGATACGCTACAAGCATACAGGCCCGGTAAGTGCAGAAGATGTGCAGCAAATATTTCTTCCATTGATTGCTAAATTACAAGCTGAAAGCTAATGAAGCGTTTATTAATTATTTTATTTCTTTTATCGGTCAACAGTTATGCAGTCGACACTCGGCAACTATCCGATCCTAAACAACAAGAAAGTTATGAGATATTAACCAAGGAACTGCGTTGTCTGGTGTGTCAAAATCAAACCATTGCCGATTCCAATGCAGAATTGGCTGCAGATTTGCGCAGGCAAGTCTACGAAATGCTCGAACAAGGTAAATCCAGAGAAGAAATAGTCCAGTTTATGACGGATCGCTATGGCGACTTTGTGTTGTATAAGCCCGCTTTCGCAGGCAAAACCACACTACTTTGGATAGCGCCGGTTATATTTTTATTAATGGGTTTAATCACTGTGTTTTTCTTTATCAGACGTAAAAATGCTTCAGCTAACTCAAAGGCTCAAGCAGGCAGTTTACAGATAGATCAAGACAAACAGAAAAAAATCCGCAATTTGTTAGAAAAAGGTGATGCCTCTTGAATATGCTATTTCTGCTGATTGTCAGCACCCTGATATTGCTTGCGTTTTTATTTATCCTGCCATCTCTTTGGCGTAAACAAATCATTAAACCAGCCGATCTTGATCAGCGTAATATCCAAATTGCTAAACACCGCTTGGCTGAGCTAAAAGAAAACAGACTAACAGGCGGCATAAGTCAGGTGCAATATGACGAACAATTTGCTGATCTTGAGCAAGCGTTGAGCGATGATTTGGATATAGCAAGCCCTGCAATCACTATAAAAACCCAAGGTAAGTGGATTGTTTATGTTATTGCTTTAGGTATTCCGCTATTGGCTGGTTCGCTCTATTTTATGTTGGGTAATTATCAAGCCGTCAGTCACAGCGCGGAAATGTCAGTTGATCCGGAAACTATCAAGCTTGCAGAAATCAATAAAATCGTTACCGGCTTGGCAGAAAAAATGAAAGCTAATCCCGATGACGCTCAAGGTTGGTTAATGTTGGGTCGATCATATAAAGCGATGGAGCTTTATCCTCAAGCCGCTGATGCTTTTGCAAATGCTTATCGCTTGTTGGGTGAGCAAGCTGAAGTGATGTTGCTTTATGCGGATGCGCTTGCTAATGTCAATGACAAAAACATGGCGGGTAAGCCTACAGAATTAATAAACAAAGCGTTGTCTTTAGAACCAGATAACTTAAATGCCTTGTGGTTAGGTGGCATGGCTAAAGCGCAACAAGGTGATGCACCGACGGCCATAAAATTATGGAAAAAACTGGCGGCATCTTTGCCGCCGGGCTCTGAGCCCCGGCAAGAAATTGAAAGCTTACTCACAAGAATTGCCGATAATACCCCAAAGACTCCAACTCAAAGCCAGTCTGAACCGGCTCAACAGGACAAGGTATCCGATTTAGCGGTTTCTGTTCAAGTGAGTTTGGCTCCGGAATTGTTAAAATCAACATCTCCCGAAGAGACGGTTTTTATTTATGCCCAAGCGTTATCTGGGCCTAAAATGCCTTTAGCTATCGTGCGTAAGCAAGTGTCTGACTTGCCGTTAACTGTCAGTTTGAACGACTCAATGGCGATGATGCCCAACATGAAGCTGTCAAATTTTGCTAATGTTAAGCTATTGGCACGGATATCAAAATCCGGTAATGCCATGACACAGCCTGGCGATTTAATAGGCTCTATTGATCAAGTTGCCTTAACTGATAAAAAGGCCCATAAAATAATTATTAACGGTTCTGTTAAATGATGGATCAATCAATTAAATTTGATTTGGGATTAATCCATCGCTATGACAGAGCAGGGCCACGTTATACCTCTTATCCAACCGCTTTAGAGTTACATGACGGTTTCAATGACGAAGACTATCGCCAGCATATTATAAAATCCAATACTGCCGGCGGTCCTTTGTCGTTGTATTTTCATATTCCTTTTTGCGATACGGTTTGTTTTTATTGTGCCTGCAATAAAATTGTCACCAAAAATCGCAAGCATGCAGAGCCTTATTTAGAGAATTTATACAAAGAAATTGCCATGCTGGGTGATTTATTTGATGCCAACCGAGTGGTTAATCAATTACATTGGGGCGGCGGTACACCTACCTTCTTAAGCTTTGAACAAATGCAACAACTTATGACAGTAACCCGTCAGCATTTTTTATTAAAAGATGACGACAGTGGCGAATATTCCATAGAAGTTGACCCCCGAGAAACATATTCCCACACCATTAAACAATTACGTGAGTTAGGATTTAACCGAATCAGCTTGGGTTTGCAAGATTTTGATCCAGCCGTACAAAAAGCAGTTAATCGTATTCAAAGTGAAGAGCAAACTTTTAAGGTATTAGAGGATGCGAGAGCAGAAGGCTTTAGATCAACCAATATTGATTTGATTTATGGTTTGCCGCTACAAACAGTGACTTCTTTTGCCAATACACTCGATAAAATAATCGCGGCGGCACCTGACCGGTTTTCTATTTTTAACTATGCCCACATCCCGGCTCGGTTTAAAACCCAACGGCAGATCAATGATGCTGACATGCCCAGTGCGGAAGTAAAACTGGATATCTTACAAATGGTCGGGCAAAAATTAACGTCAGCCGGTTATGTCTATATCGGTATGGATCACTTTGCCAAACCGGATGATGAATTAGCCATCGCACAAAGAGAAGGCAAGTTATACCGAAATTTTCAAGGCTATTCTACCCATTCAGATTGTGATCTGATTGGTTTTGGCATTACCTCTATTGGTCGGGTAGGGGATGCTTACATCCAAAATGTAAAAGAACTGGATGAATATGACCAGCTAATCAAACAAAATAAATTACCGGTTTATAAAGGTGTAGAGCTGGATTTTGATGATAAATTACGCCGCGCAGTTATAATCCATACTATCTGTCACTTTGAACTTGATTTTTCTGCGATAGAAAACATGTTCTCCATTAACTTTGCCGAATACTTTGCCAAAGAACTTAAAGAACTGCAGCCCATGCAAGACGATGGTTTAATAACACTAACCACTTACGGACTTCACGTTTTACCGCCTGGCCGGTTATTAATTCGCAATGTCTGTATGGTATTTGATAAATATCTGGCACAAAAAAATCAACAGCAGTTTTCAAAAGTAATTTAAACAGCCTTATGAATGAAAATAGACTAATAGAACTGGAAATAAAAACAGCTTATCAAGAAGATTTACTACAAACATTAAATAAAATAGTCGGTCAGCAACAGCATCAAATAACCCGGCTGGAAGCGACCTGTAAAATGCTTAATGACCGCATTAAAAGTTTATCCACAGAAGGCAATGGCGGCGGAGAAAATATTGAAGAAGTGCCTCCACACTATTAATCTTTTATATCGAATACCCCAATACCTCAATTGAAACTCTACAAAGGCGATTACTTATTATGGCGTTGCAAATTTTTCGTACCAAACCAATAGCGTCACATAACGACAACAGTGACGGACTTAAACGTTGCTTATCTAAATGGGATTTAGCTTTTTTGGGTGTTGGCGCCATTATAGGCACCGGAATATTTGTATTGACAGGTATCGCCGCAGCCACGCAAGCCGGTCCAGCTATTGTCGTATCTTTTATTATTGCTGGCTTTGCCTGTGGCTTTGCCGCGTTATCTTATGCAGAATTGTCATCGGCTGTTGGGGGTTGCGGTAGTGCTTATGGCTATAGCTATGCCGCTTTTGGTGAATTAATTGCATTTATTATCGGTTGGGATTTACTCCTTGAATACGGCATTTCAGTCGCCGCAGTGGCTAATGGATGGTCAGGTTATTTTAATAATGCACTCACTGCCATTGGCATGCCATTACCCGAATCCCTTACCAAAGCGCCGATACTCGGTGGGATTATAAATTTACCCGCTGCCACTATCATCCTAATGCTGATGGGTTTGTTGATAATGGGCGTAAAACATAGCGCTAAAGCCAATAATGCCATGGTCATCGTTAAACTCATTACCATTAGTCTATTTATAGGCATTGCTGTTTTTAATGTTCATCCAGAAAATTGGCATCCTTTCATGCCTTTTGGTTGGTTTCAAACCTTACCTGATGGGAAAACAACCGGTGTATTTGCAGGTGCTTCGCTGGTCTTTTTTGCTTATGTTGGCTTTGATGCAGTATCAACAGCCGCTGAAGAAGCTAAAGATCCTCAGCGTGGCTTGCCTTTTGGTATTGTTACTTCATTGGTCTTTTGCACTGTTATTTATATACTCGTGTCAGGACTGCTGACGGGTGTCGTTAATTATTCAGAACTTAATGTCTCTTCACCGGTTGCTCATGCCTTAAACTTGCTGGGTTATAATTGGGGGGCAGCGGTTATTTCTACAGGTGTAATCGCCGGCCTGACGACCGTCATGTTGGTACTGTATTATGGTTTGACGCGCATTATTTTTGCTATGTCACGAGATGGCTTATTATCACCTTTTTTTAGCAAAGTTAATAAAACCACACAAACACCAATTCGGGTCATCGTGCTATGTGGTTTTATTATGTCAATGATAGCCGGTTTTGTGCCTTTAGGTGAACTGGCAGAACTAGTCAATATCGGTACCTTGGCGGCCTTTGTATTGGTCTGTTTTGGAGTGATTGTCTTACGTATCACCCAACCCAATCTTAAACGCCCGTTTCGTAGTCCGTTTAGCCCTTTATTTCCGGTACTTGGTATGCTATCTTGCGGTGCACTCATGGCTTTTTTACCAGGCATTACTTGGTTGCGCTTTATTATCTGGTTGATAATTGGTTTGATTGTGTACTTTGTTTATTCAATGGAAAACAGCAAACTGGCTGACTATAAGTGATTAAGTTTTAATTTAATTAACTTTGAGTCATATTACAATTTTTAACCTAAAATAATATCAATAGCATCAAACTGAATTTTTTCATAAAAATGTATTAACTCTATCGCCAGTAAATGCATTTTTTAAAGATAAACAGTGGTTTTTAAAAAAAGCGCTCAGTTTTCATTGTTGAGTATCTATCAATGATTATTTGGCATCCATCTATGATGATAGAGCGCTCATCAGGACTATATGAGTCCTCATTTACTATAACAGAGCGCTCTATCATTATTGAGTAGCGCTCAGTTAAAATGAATAAAACTCTATCATTAGACTAGAATGCTCTAGACTAATAATAGAAGCCCTCATTATTAATCCATCAGCGCTCATTCATGATTAATGAGGCCTCTTTAAGGATACATGAGCGCTCTTCTAGAATTGATTAGTACTCAAAAATCATTCATAAGTTCTATAAACCGATTGCAAAAATATAGGTAGCCAAAATAAGGTTACGTAATAAGTTAAATTCTGGTGCAGAAATGAGATTGAGTTTAAAGGCTAATTACTATAAACCATAATGTTATCTGCATTTTAATAACATAAAACAAAACATTAGCCCTCGAATAATTGACAGTATTACAAGTTATTCCCCGCAATAATATTTCAACACTGATAGTACCTAAAACATTTATAATTAAGCATCGTTTTTAGGCATCCTCAGGATTATAAATGTCAGACAGTAAAGTTTACGAAGTAAAACCCACTATTGCAGCGAAAGCGCATATTAATAGTAAAACTTATCAAACACTTTACGACGCTTCAATTAATCAGCCTGAGGCTTTTTGGGCAGACCAAGCCGAACAATTTCTCGACTGGAGCCAGCCTTGGACCAAGGTAATGGATTATGACTATCCTACAGGTTATATTCGCTGGTTTGAAGACGGCACACTTAATGTAAGCGTTAATTGCATTGATCGGCATCTTGAAGCGCGTTGTGATCAAGTAGCTATTATCTGGGAAGGCGATAATCCTGCCAAAGAAAAAAAAATCACCTATAAGCAATTACATATCGAAGTTTGTCAGTTTGCTAATGTATTAAAAGCACAAGGCGTTACAAAAGGTGATCGGGTTTGTATTTATTTACCCATGATCAGCGAAGCAGCTACGGTCCTGTTGGCTTGCACGCGCATTGGTGCAGTGCATTCAGTTGTATTTGGCGGTTTTTCTGCTGAAGCCTTAAAAGATCGCATTCTGGATTCAGAATGCCATTATGTGGTTTGTGCTGATGAAGGTTATCGGGGTGGTAAGACGCTGCCCATTAAAGCTAATGTCGATTTAGCCGCTGAAGGCTGTCCAGATCTTAAAAAAATTATTGTCATCAAAAATACCGGAAATCCTGTTGCTTGGTATGAGTCTCGTGATATCTGGTATCACCAAGCCATGTCACAAGCCTCAGAAGATTGTCCGGCAGAAGCCATGGACGCTGAAGATCCTTTATTTATTTTGTATACCTCAGGCTCAACCGGTAAGCCTAAAGGCGTTGTCCATACCACGGGCGGTTATTTGTTGTATGCCGCAATGACACACAAGTATGTCTTTGACTATCAGGAAGGCGATGTTTATTGGTGTACGGCTGATATAGGCTGGATTACCGGTCATTCTTATATCATCTATGGACCATTGTGTAATGGCGCTACTACTTTAATGTTTGAAGGTATCCCCACTTATCCGGAAGCCGATCGTTTTTGGCGAGTGATTGATAAACATCAGGTTAACATTTTTTATACGGCACCTACTGCTATTCGGGCTTTAATGGCTCATGGTAATGACCCAGTCACTTGCACAGACCGCAGTAGTTTGCGAATTTTAGGCAGTGTCGGTGAGCCGATCAATCCGGAAGCATGGGAATGGTATTATCATGTGGTCGGTAAAGGACGTTGCCCAGTGGTTGATACGTGGTGGCAAACTGAAACAGGTGGTATTTTAATTACGCCTTTACCAGGCGCAACTGCCTTAAAACCGGGTTCGGCGACTTTGCCTTTTTTTGGTATCAAACCGGAAATTATGGATAACCAAGGCGTTATTATGGACGGTGTAGCCGAAGGCATTTTAGTCATCAGTCGTCCTTGGCCGGGGCAAGCGAGGACCATTTATGGTGATCATCAGCGTTTTATCGATACGTATTTTAAAAACTATCCGGGCTATTATTTTGCCGGTGATGGTGCGCGTCGTGATGAGGATGGTTATTTCTGGATAACCGGTCGTATTGATGATGTCATTAATGTTTCGGGTCATCGTATGGGTACTGCAGAAATTGAAAGTGCTTTAGTATTGCACGAGTCCGTTGCCGAAGCCGCTGTTGTGGGTTATCCGCATGACATAAAAGGGCAGGGTATTTATGCGTATGTGACGTTAAATAATGGAACAGAGCCTTCTGAAACCTTGCGAAAAGAGCTGGTTGATTTAGTCAGGAAAGAAATTGGCGCCATAGCCAATCCGGATATTATTCAATGGGCTCCGGGCTTGCCAAAAACCCGTTCTGGTAAAATCATGCGGCGCATACTACGTAAAGTGGCCGCTAATGAGTTGGATAGTTTAGGTGATACTTCTACTTTGGCTGATCCATCTGTTGTTGATGATATTATTAATCATCGGAGTAATAAATAACAATAGTGGTCAACGCTATAACTTTTGCCCACTATAAAAATCAAATTTAATTTACTTACCATTCCACGGCATGATCGGCACTGTCGATATACTGTTTGCGGGTGCACCTTCAATGAGTTTTCTGCTAATCGCAACATAAATTAATGTGTTGCGTTTGGCATCATACATTCTACTCACTTTGGTTTCTTTAAAAAAGAGTGACGTGTCTTCTGTAAAAGCTGTTTCTTCTGCTGGCAATTTGCCGTTAATAATAATCGGGCCAACTTGACGACAAGCGATTGAAAATTGTGAAGGGTCTTCTGCAACACCTAAGGCGCCGGCAATGCCACCGGTTTTAGCTTGGCTAATATGACAGGAAACACCTTGTACTTTAGGATCATCAAAAGCTTGCACACAAATTTTATGGTTTGAGCCAATTAGTTTCCAGGTAGTCGTTACGCAGCCAATATCTTCAGCTTGAACAGCGGGTGTTAAACAGGCCATTAATAATGCGCTGTATGCGAGTGATTTATTCATAATATTCTCTGATCCAAGTTTGTTGTGGGAGCGGTTTTAACTAAGGCTCTTTATTAATAGTTTCATGATCGGTTAACGCTGAAACTGTTGTCTGAGCTATAGGTTTTTAGAGTAAATTTTATTAAACAGTTTAATCAAAAAATCTTTAATGCGGTTTGCATTAAGGAGGATAAAAAAGGGAATGGCACAACCCAATAATGCGCTTAGTACTAATATTGATAGACTTAACGGTGTCCAATCAACAAAATAACTATCCGCTCTGACCGGTTTGGTGAGACCTGGAATGCTGGGTAAGTCGCCATCACCGCCATCGACTTTTAACTGGGCCTTCATACCCTTTTCCATGTGCTGTGGCAATTCACAATGCACAAGGTATGTCTTTTTTAAACTGGGCATTATCAATGAGGCTTGTAATTGACCTTCTCCATTAAGCTCTAAATGAAACATGCCTTCCGGATACAAATAACCCGGCAAGCCATGTATCATGAGTTGGTGGCGTATTTGGTCATCATTAATAAAAGTAATATTAATCTTTGCACAAGGTTTGACATTCCATTCTTGTTGATCAAAAGCAAACATTTTGCCGGTAAACTTCAAGGCATTTTTTTGCCCGGCATGGATGGTGATATCAAGATTCTGAGAGATTTTTATACAGTCTTTGGGTAGTGTGTCAGGATTGGCATTCATAATCATGCCTTTTTCATCCATCATCATGCTACCGTGATTCATGGCTGAGGCTAACGGATTAAGGCCAAGTATCATTAGGCCCACAAGTAATGCTTTCATTGTTTTTGTTTCCGTTTATAAGCCAACCTAATAAAAACCAGTAGCCCGATGAGTAAACCAGTTGCCAAACCAAACAACAAAATGCGAAGGTAATTGGGCGCAAGTAACCCCGCATCGCCTAATAAGGGGGCAAAAGCACCTTCACCCCACACGGCTATTTTTTTGGCATAATAATCTTTATTAAAGACTTGGTCGAATAACTCATCATGCATTTTGGGCATGCCCTGTTCATCCAGCAAATAGCTATAGGCAAGGATAGCCATGTTTCCACCCGGTTCCATACCATCTGTTGTGGTGCCTGTTGCGACATGATCATGAAACATCCACAGACCGGGGCCATAGCTATGTAAGCCATCATTTTTGGTTTGAAGATTTAAATCAGTGCGTTGTGCCGGCGCAATATCAAACACGTCACGTGTTATTTGCATTGCCGCAGGTTGTTCAACACCATCTAAGGCGGTGATGGTGGCTTTATGGCCATGAATATGAATGGCTACGGCAGAGCGTTGTAAGTTGGCGATATGTAATTTGATTTCTTCATTGTCAGAGGCAATAATCATGGCATCACGCAAGGTGTAAGGGAAAGAGTGCCCATTCAGCATGAAGTAGTTTTCAAAGGACTCAGTCATGTTGTAGTCGCGACTCATGCGTTCTGCAATTAATCTAGGATCATTGGCATCTTGAATGATTTTTGCCAGTTTTTTATCAACCGATTGATAATGTAGATCATATTCTTGATTATAGGATTTTTTAACGGCATCTGACGGGTGTCGCACTTGCCCAGCGCCTATATTGAATGTTTGTAACCAGTTATTGGGCTGATTTTCTTCGACTATAAACATGCCGGCCAAACCCATCATAAAATGTTGCGCAGTTTGAACATGGCAATGATAAAGCATGGTGCCGGCATGACGGGGTTGAATTTCGTAGGTATGACTTTTTCCCGGAAAAACAGCATGTTCCTCCATACCGTCGTTATCTTCACCTTTTGAGTTTACCCAAGGATGATCAACGCCATGTAAGTGGATGGTGTGGGGTAAGTAATGGGTGTTTTCGAGGGTGATATATACTTTGTCACCTTGTTCAACACGAATGACAGGTGAGGGCGCACGTAACATTGGATTGGCGACAACCGAATTAAAGTTTTTAAGTGCCATGCCTCGAGCTTTGGGCGCATAAACCCAAAGGCCTGGTTGTATGCCTGGTGCGATATCAAAGGTATTAATCAAAAAATCGCCATCTGGGGTGGCACCATTAAGCTCAACAACTTCAAGCTTGATATGGATAACATCCGGATCACCATCATGATCCAGATCATCGGTCATGATTAAGGCATCTTGCGCAAAATTGGTTTGCATTAATGTCGCCATTGACACATTGTTGGTGCCTTTAACGGAGGTGACGATATCATAGGGGTTGTCTGGTTCACAAGCCGGTGCTGCTGCTATGGAAACGCCTTCTATTACTTGCGCAGGACGCCAGTCAGGATGTTCGTTCGAGCAAGGCTTGACAATGCCATTGTTATCTTTAGCGCTGGTATAAATAGTTTGGGGTGGAACAACGCCTGCTTTTTCTTGCAATCCAGGCACAGTAAAAACTGCAAGGGTAACTAATGCAGAGAGGAGTAGTATTAATAAAATAGCGCGTTTGTAGCTCATGTTCCGATAAAAACAATTTTAAGAATTGTTACTATTGTAATGGTCAGTTGGTTTAAAGCCTAGATACCTTTATAAGTGCTGATAAATAGAATAAAAGAACCGCTTAAATATTGCATTGAATTTTGCTTAACGCTGTTTACGTTTACGCCAGATTAAGAAACCTGTACTGAGTAAAGTAAAAGGAATAATGATTAAAAAACCAAAGCTAATAACCGTAATGACTGTTTGCGTTAGTTGCAGGCTTTTATCAGTAGCGGTTTTGGAGGGAATATCGATAAAGCGGTCATCATGCATTAGCCAAGTTACCATTCTTAAGCCAAGGTCCAAATTACCAACGTTACCCATATAGGCGTTGGCTATAAAATCACCATCACCCACAATAATAATGCGCTGTTGCGTGTTTTGTTTAATCGTTCTTGTTAAAGCATAGGCAAAGGTAAGTGGTCCTTGTTTTTCTTGAGTATTATTATCAAATCGAATTTTTCCTTGTAGGGGGCCTGTTTCTGTCCATGATTTTGTAGAGGTACTTAAAAATGCTTGGGCAGTAAAATCAGAGGTACTAATAAATTCGAATGCTGTAGTAACGGGAAACAGAGTCATGGTTTGCAAACCCTGTGTGACAGGGTGGTCAATGTATTCACTAGTCAATAAAAAGCTGGGGTCTTGCACACCATAAAGCTTGGCTGTGCTGTCAACAATAACGCCGGGTAGTTGTTTAATCCCTAAAGCATTTAGCAGAATGTTTAGGTTTTGATTATCAGGATCCGTTAACAACAACAGATTACCGCCATCTTGAATGTAGCGCTGGACAAGAGAAACTTCACCGGCCAGTAAGGCCACTTTGGGAGCGGCAATAACCAATAAAGCGGAGTTATCCGGAAGTGCCGGCACGGATGCCAAATTGAGTGTTTGCGCATTAATTTTTCGACGCGCTAATTCTTTTCCAAATAATTCTAAATCAAAATTAGCGGGTTTTTCTGGTGATCGCTCACCATGACCGGTCAAGAAGGTAATCCAGCGTTCCTTGGCATTGGCGAGTTGTAAGAGCGCATTAGTCAATGAGGCTTCATCAATGAAGCTTAATTTTTCTGTGCGTCCCTGATATTCAACAAGAATAATCCCTTCAGGGCCTATATTGAGCTCTCGAGTTTGTTCGGGATCTAAGTCAGGGTCAATAAAAGTAAGCTTTAGATCATGTTTAATTCGGCTATAACGATCAACTAACTGAGTAATTTGGGTTCTTATTGATTGACCTTTTTTGATATAAGCAATGATAGTTACTTGATCAGGAATTGAACTTAATACTTGTTGGGATGCTAACGATAGCGTATTGCTATCATTATTGGTCAAGTCAGTTTGAAAGCTATAACGATTACTCAACCAAGCCAATGAGCCAAGCAGGCACAATATCAATACAGTTATCAAGGCGTTTTTTAAGCGCAGTTGCTTATGAAGATGTGGCGTAAGTTTCATTTATAGACGATCTTTATTAAGACTGCTAATACCCAAAAAAAGAAAGGTCATCGTAAATAATAGAAAATAACTGATATCAGCAGTATTAAGTTGACCACTTTGAAGATTTTGAAAATGCCTGAGAATAGACAGATATTCAAGCAACTCACTTCGTTGGTCATTCATGCTGGTAGTCCAGTCTAAAATCCACAGCAGCAATAAAACACCAAAAGTCCCCATGGCTGCAACCGTAGGATGGCCGGCAATAGTTGACATAAACAGTCCGGTTGATGTGAAGGCTGTAACCAGCAGCATCAATGCCAGTAGATTGGAAAATAACTTGCCCATATCAAGTTCGCAACCAACCAGTAAGGACAAGGGCATTAAAGTTATTAGAACAACCAGTATTAATAACAATCCAAGGCTTCCCAAGTATTTACCAATAATAATGTCGGCGCTGGAAATTGGGGCAGACATTAATAATGACAGGGTTTTGTTTCTTCGATCTTCACAGATAAGGCGCATGGTCAATAATGGGGTGACCAGTAACAATATAATAGCGGCGTTACTAAATAAAGGAATGACAACAATATCAGTTAAACCGGGAGCGCCTTCAATAGTAGCGAGTTTGGGTTGAATCAAATTAAAGGTCTCTACTTGCGTTAAAAATATATAAGCCAAAATGGCTTGCAAGATGGCCAACACTGTCCAGGCCAAGGGAGATAAAAACAGGCTTTTGAACTCATGTATGGCGATTGTATTAATCATGTTCATGAATCGCTGGTATGGGTTAAGGAAATAAAAATATCCTCCAGAGATTTTTTTATAGGGGACAATTCTTGTAATCCCCAACCCTTCGTGATGATGGTTTCAGTGATTTGTTGACAAGGATCTTCAGAAACACAGTAATGAATGATGAATTTATTGTCGGTAATAGGTTCAACTGAGTTAACACCCGGAATGGTGAGTAACACTTCAGTATCAGGCATCAATCGCGTACTAACCAGTAAACTACCGGTGTTAAGAGAATGATTAAGCCCTTCAATACTTTCGTTTAAAACTAATTGCCCTTGATGAATGATTTGTACGTGAGTGCAGGATTCTTGAACTTCAGAAAGATGATGGGTCGATAAAATAACACCATGCTCTTGCCCGAGTTCACGTATTAGGGTTCGGATTTCTTTGATTTGTATCGGATCAAGGCCAACGGTGGGCTCATCAAGAATGATGACGTCCGGATTGTGTAAGATGGCTTGAGCTATACCCACACGTTGTTGATAGCCTTTGGACAGATTGTCAATTAAGCGCTGCGAAACATCAGTTAAGCCACAGCGCTCCATTGAATGGTTAATGCATTGAGTCATGTTGTTTTTAGCAACACCATGCAATTGCGCGCAATAGTTCAAAAACTCTTTTACACTTAAATCCTTATAAAGCGGTGGTGTATCCGGCAAATACCCCAAGCTTTTTTTAGCCATCAAAGGTTGATCCAGTAAATCAAAGCCATTAATTTTAATTTGCCCGGAACTCGGTGCAAGATTACCGCTTAACATTTGCATGGTCGTCGTTTTACCAGCACCATTAGGCCCCAAAAAACCGAGTATTTCGCCTTTGGCCAAAGAAAAGCTGACATCATTGACTGCACGATATTTACCGTAATAACGACATAGCTGTTTGGCTTCTATAAGATAAGCCATAGGGGCTGTTAAACTTTTTTAAGTAATACTTGTAATTCAGCCTGGATTTTTTTGCGATAAAAAAGAAACTTCCATCGAGTACCCCCACATTGTTTCCATAAAATGGCTGAACGGATACCTGCCAGTAAACAGGCGCGTATTTTATTGGCAACTTCAGGTCTCGATAAATAAGTTTGTTCGCCATTAACCATGATTCTGGGTTGCAGTGTGCTAATGGTGTTTTGGTAAACTTCACCCAAGTTAGCCAACACATTTTCATGTAACAAACCAAAATGTTCGCTCTGCGCTTGAGCCTTGGAGATACCGATTTGAATGGTATTAAGTAGATCTTTGCGACCATTTAACTGATTTTCAAGAAATACTAAGGAAGCAGAATAGCGTGCTTGTTCAGGATTAACGATTTTAAATCCGGTCATTTGTATATTAAGCTGCTGTAATCCCAGTTTAATTCCCTCTAAACTGCCGTAAACATCAATGACACTATCTGAATCTATTTTCAAGACACTGGCAATACTCGTTTCTAAAGCGGCTTGGTCACAAGTACCTTTAGTTGCAAGTTGTTGAACCAACGCAGCTGCTTGAGCAATGCCTGCGAGCGCAATGGCTTGGTTGGAGATGGTATTTAATTGCATAAGTTACTATTTACAAATAATTAAGTTGATTATCGTACCAAGAAGGTACGCTGCATTTCAATGGTTACTATGCTTTGTTTGGCAGTTAAGCACAATAACGGTATAGTTCAATTATACAACTACTATCATGATTACCGACAATTAGTCGAATATGATATAAATAGAAAACTACTTAAGTGCAGGAGAGTGAAATGATTGAATCTGAGGTTTTAACCGTTACTGGTATGAAATGTGGTGGTTGTGAAACGAATGTTAAGACTAAACTAGATGCTATTGAAGGTGTTGTTTCTGTTGAAGCATCTTTTAAGGCCAATGAAGTCAAGGTTGAGTTTGATACTGAAAAAACCAGCCTTGATGACATTATAGATACCATAACAGGTGCTGGTTTTACTGTTATTTAATAATTTATCTGAATATCGCTTGGGTGAAGTAAATGAGTACAGAAGAGTCTAATGCTGAGATACGGCTTTCAATTTTAGGAATGCGTTGCGCCGGATGTGTGAGCGCTATTGAAGGCGCGTTAGCGATTGTTGAAGGCGTGACTTCTGTCAGCGTTAACTTTGCCGATCATTCTGCGATAATAAAGGGGCGAGCAGATCCTGATTCATTAAAACAGGCCGCGAAAGAAGCCGGTTTTGATGCAGCCGTCATGGAAGGTTTCGAAGACCCGGCAGAGCAAGAAGAGCAAGAGTTACAACGCTATCGAAAGCTAATGAAGAAAGCAGCAGTTGCCGGAGCTTTTGGTGCCTTTTTAATGTTCTCTGAGCATTTTGACTGGTTACCGGAAATTGGTTCTGCAACAGGGCAGTGGCTATGGCCTGAAATTGCACTCATTACACTCAGTATCTTAATTTATTCAGGCTGGCATTTTTACAGTGGCGCAGTTAAATCCTTAAGTCTGGGTCAAGCTAATATGGACACCCTGATTGCCTTGGGTACCGGTTCGGCTTGGCTGTATTCTTGTATCGTCATTGATTATTCGGATACCTTGCCTGCGTTAGCTAAACATGCTTATTTTGAAGCCGCTGTGGTTATTTTAGCGTTTATAAATCTCGGGACCGGTCTTGAAACAATGGCCAGAGGAAAAACATCCAGCGCCATACGAAAATTAATAGGCCTCCAGCCAAGAACCGCTCGTGTAGTTAGAAACGGCGTAGAAATGGATATTCCTATTGAGGAAGTGGGTTTGGGCGAAACCTTGCGAGTCAGACCCGGAGAAAAGATTCCGGTTGATGGTGTTTTACTGGAAGGACATTCAACAATAGATGAATCGATGTTAACGGGTGAATCTATGCCTGTTGAAAAAAGTATTGGCTTAGAAGTGGTTGCCGGCACCATGAACCAAACTGGCAGCTTTTTGTTTCAGGCAACGCGTATAGGGCGGGATACTGCATTGGCTCAAATCATAAAAAGCGTAAGGCAAGCACAAAGCAGCAAGCCTGAAATTGCGCGGTTGGCTGATAAAATTTCGAGTGTCTTTGTACCGGCGGTAGTTGCAATATCGTTTTTAACTTTTCTTGTGTGGTATATATTAGGTCCTGAGCCGTCTTTGGGCTATGCCTTTGTCACCTCAATGACTGTTTTGGTTATTGCTTGTCCTTGTGCACTTGGCTTGGCAACGCCAATTTCTGTGATGGTTGCAGTGGGAAGAGCTGCTCAGTCAGGTATTTTGATTCGTAAGGGTGATGCCTTACAAACAGCAGGAAAATTAACCTGTTTAATTCTTGATAAAACCGGCACTGTCACTGACGGTAAACCAACGGTTTCGACAATTGAAGCAAGCGGTGTCTATACACAAGAGCAAGTATTGCAATTAGCGGCAAGTATTGAATCCGGTTCGGAGCACCCTTTGGCAGCCGCCATATTAAAAGCAGCAAATAACAAGCAAATTAAACTGAATAAAGTAAAACAATTTGAAGCGGTTGCCGGTTTTGGAATTACCGCGCAAATTAATGAACAACTTGTGGCCTTTGGTAATGGGGCCTTGATGGACGCCAAAGGTATCACCTTTGCAAAATACAACGACCGGCTAAAAGAGTTGTCAGCACTGGGGCAAACACCGATGTTACTGGCCGTGGACGGTAACATTGCGGGCATCATTGCTGTTTCTGATCCAATTAAAAAAGACTCTGCCCAAGCAGTGCAGCGTTTAAAAAATCAAGGGTTACGCATTATCATGGTAACTGGCGATAATCAAATAACAGCCCATGCCATCGCCAAACAAGCAGGTATTACAGAAGTCAGGGCGCAAGTGTTGCCGCAGGTTAAAACCGCTATTGTTAAAGAATTACAGGATCAGGGTGAGATTGTCGGTATGGTGGGTGATGGTATTAATGATGCACCTGCCTTGGCGCAAGCTAATGTCGGGCTGGCAATAGGAACAGGAACTGATGTGGCCATCGAAAGCGCCGATGTGGTCATTTTACAAGGCTCTTTGTTAAAAGTTCCTGAAGTGATTGAGTTATCCAAAGCCACGGTCATTAATATTAAACAAAACCTGATGGGTGCATTTTTCTATAACATCATCAGCATCCCCGTTGCCGCAGGTTTGTTGTACCCACTGTTTGGTGTGTTATTAAACCCCATGATTGCCGGCGCAGCAATGGCTATGTCTTCTGTTACAGTTGTGACCAATGCCAATCGTTTGCGCTGGAAGAAGTTTGGCGAGAGTGAATGATAATGCTGGGTGTTTCTCGCCTGGTTTAAAGTAGGCATTAGCTTTACACGTCTCAAGATGGTAATGAACTTAATTAAAATGGTACAAAAAACCTCTAAATTTCATCGTCCTCATTTAAATAAAAGACTCAATTAATAACTAATTATTCAATGACAACTCTATCCAGCGCTGCTCAAGTTATCGGGGTTTTTGATTCTGGTGTCGGCGGCTTGTCTGTACTTAAAGCCATTCGAAAAGAGCATCCCACAGTTGATTTTATCTACATTGCAGATTCCGGACATGCTCCCTATGGAAGTCGATCGGCAAAGTTCATTCAAAGTCGGGCATCTCATATAGTGAGTGCGCTAGTTAGTGCCGGAGCAGAGGTTATTGTCATAGCTTGCAATACCGCAACCGCAGTAGCCGTTGAAAAGCTGCGCGCTCAACTTACTGTTCCTGTCGTAGCGATGGAGCCAGCTATAAAGCCAGCTGTCGCGCATACCAAGACAGGGGTTGTAGGTGTCCTTGCCACTGAAAGAACACTAGAGAGTTTGACAGTAGCAAGGCTATGCAGTGAATTTGGTCAAAGTGTGAAGCTACTCTTGCAACCTTGCCCAGGCTTGGTTGAGCTTGTTGAGCGAGGCGAGCTTTCATCCGACTTTACCTACGAATACCTTCGAAAACTGGTTTCTCCATTGCTAGATCAAGGCGCTGACACCCTTGTGCTAGGGTGTACGCATTATGTATTTTTAGAGCCCGTGATACGCAGCATCGCTGGTCCGGGAGTTGAAATAATCGAGTCGTCAGGCGCTGTTGCTCGCCAAACCATGCGTTATTTAAGGAACGAGAAGAGTAGTGTTACAAGCGAGTCTTTTGGCCGAGAGATATTTTTGACTACAGGGTCACCTGAAAATGCGCAGGCAGTTTTTTCGCAATTATGGGGTGCTCCAGTTGAGGTTCGTGGACTTTAGGATTTTAGTGCTTCGATGGAGGCAATCAACAGTCAATGTGAAATGGTTTAATTTGACAGGACACGTAAAAGACAGATTTAAGATCACATTAGAGCTGATTATGATCACATAAATAGATAAGATCGATTAAGTTTTACACATTACCTCAACTTTAAGTTAGAGAAAGTAATAATTTATTAGGGATGACTGGTATTAACAGTCAGTTCAAATTAAAATGCTGGTTATTATTGGGAATGCTCAATAAGTATATCGTGACAATTACCCCCGACGGACTTTTAATGAATGACCATAAACTAACCCATCTTAAAGAGCTTGAAGCTGAAAGTATTCATATTATTCGTGAAGTAGCGGCTGAATTTGAGCGTCCAGTCATGCTATATTCTGTCGGAAAAGATTCTGCCGTTATGTTACATCTGACGATGAAGGCCTTTTATCCGGGTAAGCCTCCATTTCCCATGATGCATGTTGATACCACCTGGAAGTTTAAGGAAATGATCGCGTTTCGGGATCAGATGGTTAAAAAGCTGGGGCTTGAATTATTGGTACACATCAATCAGGGTGGTGTTGATCAAGGTATTGGACCTTTTACTCATGGCAGTAAAAAACATACCGATGTTATGAAAACGGATGGTCTGAAGCAAGCGTTGGATAAATACCAGTTTGATGCTGCTTTTGGTGGCGCTCGCCGTGATGAAGAAAAATCCAGAGCCAAAGAACGGGTGTATTCTTTCCGCGATAAAAACCATCGTTGGGATCCAAAAAATCAACGTCCTGAATTATGGAATATCTATAACGGAAAAATCGACAAAGGCGAAAGCATTCGTGTATTCCCACTTTCAAACTGGACTGAGCTGGATATTTGGCAATATATCCATCTGGAAAACATACCAATTGTGCCTTTATATTTTGCCAAAGACCGGCCTGTTGTTAACAGAAATGGCATGTTAATTATGGTTGATGATGAGCGCATGCCTATCGGCCCAAATGAAAAAGTTGAAATAAAAAAAGTACGTTTCCGTACGTTGGGTTGTTATCCATTAACGGGTGCAGTTGAGTCTAATGCCACCACGCTGCCCGAAATTATTCAGGAAATGCTCTTAACGACAACCTCTGAACGTCAGGGAAGACTCATTGACCATGACCAATCAGGTTCCATGGAGCAGAAAAAGCGCGAGGGTTACTTCTAAATACTCCAGCACCTTGCGGCTCCATAAGCTGGGATTAAGCTTTTGCTTTGTCTTAGTTAATGGTACTTGAACCTTTTACCTTGAACCTATAACCCATGTCCCACCAATCCGATTTAATTAGTACCGATATTGACGCGTATTTAGCGCAACATGAAAACAAAGAGTTACTACGGTTTTTAACCTGTGGTAATGTCGATGACGGCAAAAGCACCTTGATAGGTCGTTTACTGCATGATTCCAAAATGATCTACGAAGATCAACTCGCTGCGGTTCAGGCAGATAGTGTTAAGTCAGGCACCACCGGTGCAGGCAAGATAGATTTGGCCTTATTGGTGGACGGTTTGCAAGCGGAACGTGAACAAGGTATTACCATTGATGTTGCGTATCGTTACTTTTCAACATCCACCCGTAAATTTATTATTGCAGACACACCGGGGCATGAACAATATACCCGTAATATGGCTACCGGTGCTTCAACTTGTGATCTGGCTATTATTCTGGTTGATGCCCGTTATGGCGTGCAAACACAAACTAAACGACATAGTTTTATTGCGTCCTTGTTAGGTATTAAACACATCTTTGTTGCCATCAATAAAATGGATTTGGTTGGTTATAGCAAAGAAACTTTTAAGAAGATACAACAGGATTATCTGGATTTTACAAATAGTCTGGATTTGCAAGATATCTGTTTTATCCCGTTGTCTGCTTTGGATGGCGACAATGTTGTAAATCCTAGCGAAAACATGCCTTGGTTTACAGGACAGCCGTTAATGGAAGCTCTTAATAGCGTTGAAATTGCCAATGATCACAATTTTAGCGATGCCCGATTCCCGGTTCAATATGTTAATCGACCCAATCTCGATTTTCGTGGTTTTTGTGGTACTGTTGCTTCGGGTGTGTTTAAAAAAGGTGATTTAATCACTGCTTTGCCTTCCGGTAAAAGTAGCAAAATAAAAGCCATAGTTACTTATGACGGTGACCTTGAAGAAGCTTATCCACCCATGGCGGTCACCTTAACACTCGAAGATGAGATTGATATCAGTCGTGGCGATATGCTGATTGGTAAAGAGCAGCACTCTACGATAGTCGCTGACAAGTTTGTCGCGACTATTGTTTGGATGGATGAAAAAGCGTTAACACCCGGTCGCCAATATACTATCAAGCTGGCTACCCGCAGCGTTTCCGGTTCCATTGCCCTGATACATCACAGAATAGATGTTAATACACTAGAACATCATGATGCTGTTGACTTACAGCTAAATGAAATTGGTTCTTGCACGTTAGCCGTTAATGCACCTGTCGTGTTTGATGCGTATAAAAATAATAAAGGTACAGGTGCGTTTATTATTATTGATCGTTTGACTAACGGCACTGTTGGCGCAGGTATGATTACTGGTGCTAGCGATGACGAAAATCAACACACAGTGAGTACAGAAGAACGCGCTGCCCGTTATAGTCAAAAACCGGTAGCCATTTCTTTATCCGGTGTGGCAAGTTTAGATGTCGCTTACAAGCTGGAAAGAAAATTATTTGATAATGGGCATGCAACTACTGTTTTAGAAACTTCAAATGCGGAGCTCGTTAGCGCCATTAAAAAAGCCGGCTTGATTTGTTTGTGTGTCAATAATGGAGATGATTTATCTGATTTAAAATTCGATACAAATCAAGAGGCTATAGATGATATTTATAGTGCTTTGAAAGACCAAAAAGTTGTTTATTAGCTGTTGAATAGTTGTAAGGAGATAGTGTTTTTTACAAAGATTGAGCAGTCAATCAGCTAAATAACCCGAAATTAGATTAACCAGTTATTCTAACTTCGACTAAAAAACTCAAGATATTATGGCCCTATCTTTCATAAAAGGACTACAAAAAAGCAGTTTCTAGTCCTTTTTCATTCCTTAATTGCATTCTTTTAAAGTGACAGACACCCAAAAATTTTTCAGCAATGATGGTGCATTATCAACGGTAATATCCGGTTATCAAGCACGCTCAGCCCAATTGGAAATGGCATCGGGCATTGCCGATGCTATTAATAAAAAACAACATCTGATAGCGGAGGCCGGGACAGGAACCGGTAAAACATTTGCTTATTTAGTGCCTGCTATTTTATCCGGCAAAAAAACCATTATTTCAACGGGCACCAAAAATCTTCAGGACCAACTCTTTAATAAAGATTTACCTGTTATTCGTAAAGCTATGAAAACGCCCTTCATCGCGGCTTTGTTGAAAGGTAGAAGTAATTATTTATGTACCTATCGATTGCAAAATGCGCTGACTTCAACCTTAGGTTTTAGTAAAGAAGATGCTGTTGCCTTAGCCAAAATCAAGTTATGGGGTAAGACAACCAAATCAGGGGATACCTCTGAAATGTCCGGTGTAACCGAAGGCGATCCGGTTTGGTATCATGCAACTTCTACTCTGGATAATTGTTTGGGTCAGGAATGTCCGGATTACACGGATTGTTTTTTGGTTAAGGCTCGAAAGCAGGCTCAAGAAGCCGATGTTTTGGTCGTGAATCATCATTTGTTATGTGCAGATTGGTCATTGCGGGATAGTGGTTTTGGCGAATTATTACCGAATGCAGAAGTGGTAGTTATAGACGAAGCGCATCAATTGGCTGATACCGCGTCTAATTTTTTAGGTGTTACCGTAGGTGCTAAACAACTGAATGATTTGGCACAAGATACATTAATGGAATATTACAAAGATGCAACTGACATACCGGCTTTGCGCACGGCCTGTGAGGACATGGAGCATGAAATAAAAGATTTAAGACTTGCTTTTGGTATAGAGCTAAAACGAGGTGAGTGGCAGGACATTGAAAATAATCCCAAAATATCAGGTGGGTTAAATGCAGTTAAAGAGCAAATGCATCGTTTGGTTGATCAATTAAAGCTAGCCTCTGTTAAAACTAAAGCACTGGAATCTTGTTATAAACGTGCTGAAGAAATGCTCCAGAAAATAAATTTAATACTCGATGATAAAAGTGGCAAATGGATACGCTGGTATGAAACACACAGAAAAACCTTTACCCTAAGTCTGACTCCGCTTGATATTGCCTATGAATTTCATGGTTTTATGCAGCAACATCAGGCTGCGTGGATTTTTACATCAGCAACCTTAAGTATCGCCAACAAGTTTAATTATTTCGCCAATAATTTGGGGCTTAATAATACGCCTAGTAAAAGTTGGGGCAGTCCTTTTGATTATCCTAATCAATCGCTGTTTTATCATCCTAAAGGCTTGCCACAACCAAACGACCCTAACTTTATTCCCATGATAGTCGACTTTGCCTTACCTGTTTTACAGGCAAGCAAGGGTAGGGCATTCTTTTTATTTACCAGTCATCGAGCGCTTAATGAGGCAGCTGAATTACTGGAGAAAAAGATCAAATATCCCTTACTTATTCAAGGAAGTCGACCCAAGGCATTATTACTCGAACAGTTTAAAGAAGCAGGTAATGCTGTTTTATTAGGAACCTCAAGCTTCTGGGAAGGTGTCGATGTTAGAGGAGAAGCCTTATCATGCGTTATCATTGATAAATTACCTTTTGCATCGCCAGGTGATCCAGTGCTAAAAGCCAGGCTGGAAGCGATGACACAGCAAGGAAAAAATCCTTTTTTTGAATATCAACTACCTACGGCAGTCATTGCGCTAAGACAGGGAATAGGTCGGTTAATTCGTGATGTTACCGATAGAGGTGTTTTGATGATCTGTGATCCACGCTTATTAAAAAAATCTTATGGACAGTTGTTTTTAGACAGCGTCCCGCCTATGAAACGGACACGGGATATTGTGGATGTACAGGCGTTTTTTAAACAAGAGAATGACTCATGAAATTGTTAGCGGTAGAAACTTCGACCGAAGCCTGTTCGGCAGCATTATATATTGATGGAATTGTTAGTGAGCGTTTTGAATTAACACCCAAAGAGCATACCAAACTTATTTTACCGATGATTGACTTTTTGATGTCTGAGGCCGGTTTAAGGCCACAACAACTTGATGCTTTGGCATTTAGTTGTGGACCAGGATCCTTTACCGGCATTCGAATTGCAACCGGCGTAATTCAAGGTATAGCATTGGGGGCAGATTTGCCGGTAATACCTGTATCAACTTTGGCGGCTATTGCTCAAGGGTTTTTTGATAAAAATAATGATAGTTTACAATGCGATAAAATTAATATTGAAAGTCATTTATCAGCATTAAACGTTGCCTTTACTGCGATGGATGCCAGAATGGGTGAGATATTTTGGGGAGTCTACCAACGTGATGAAAAAAACTTTGCCAAGCTACTAGGTAAAGAATCAGTAACTCCGGCTACTACTGTCGACTTCCCTGATATTAAGGGCATTGGCATTGGTTCAGGATGGGGTGTTTATAATCAAGAATTAATGAGCCGATTATCTGCTCAGGTAAGTTACTACGAAGTTGAGCATTTACCCAGAGCAGGTGCAATTGCCCGATTGGGAGTGCAAGGTTACGAGCAGGGATTGAGCGTTCCAGTTGAATTGGCAATGCCGGTTTATTTAAGGAATAATGTCGCTAAAAAAGAATCAGAGCGCTAAACTTGGATAAGTTATTGGATCTATAAAAAGCACCACAGAATTTGAAAGATACAATAACTAGTTAGTTAATTAAAGAATAAGAGACTTTGAAAGATAACGTATCTTCTAGATTTAGTATCCCTCGTGTATAACTGCGTTTTTTAAGTTAAGGCATTAGAATTTCAACACTAAAGCCCATAGCCAAGAATCATATTATTGACTTTGTCGGGTAAAAGGATATAACTACTCCTATTTCAGATAGGAGATTTATTTCCATGACAGAAAAAAATAGTTATATAAACGACTCTTGTGAAGATTATGTTTCTGACATTATCAAAGGTATTGATCGAGATGTCGAAAAAGGAGAGGATGCCTTAATGTTAGGTCTTGGCATTGTTATGCTATCTTCAACTTTTGCTCCAGTTGCCCCACCTAGCGTCCTTCTGCCAATGGTAGCTGTTACGTTTGCATTTTCTGCAGGTTATTCAAGGATTAATTACCAAAAAATGGAAAGAAAACTAGTGGGTTCCCTTGAACAACTAGACAGGCAACAAAAAAATTTTTTATCGCCCATTGCCGCTGTTTTTACAAATCATCCCACTGAGTCACTGGCCGATTCCTTAAATCCTTTATTAAACTTGAAACGGACATGGAAAAGTGTGATGGGCGGGATTTTAATTAATCCTTTTTGGATGCCTATTTTTTATATGATGGGATTGCAAATCGGTGAAGAAAAAACCCTAGGCGTATTAAATAAAGCCATCATAAGCGTTGAAAACAGCTATTTAAACAAACCTCTTCAATAAATAACGGACCAATTTTATTGAAGTTTAGGTCGTCTATAGCATTGCGATTTTAGAAAAAAATTTATTGTTGTGTCGTTACTGTCAAGTATTCAAGAATCTCTTCGATATGATTTTTAACTTTTACTTTACGCCATTCATTGATCAGTATACCCTGAGGATCAATAATAAAAGTACTGCGTTCTATGCCACGGACTTGTTTGCCGTATATGTTTTTCATTTTTATAACATCAAATAATTCGCAAATTTTCTCATCTTCATCAGAAAGCAAGTCAAAAGGGAATGCTTGTTTACACTTAAAGTTTTCGTGGGCACGAAGCGTGTCACGCGAAATACCAAATATGACGGCATTTAACGCTGTGAACTTTTCAATATTATTTCGAAAGGCTTGGCCTTCGAGTGTACAACCAGGCGTGCTATCTTTTGGGTAAAAATATAAAACGACATATTTACCTCGATAGTTACTTAATTTAAAATTTTTATTGTCGGTACAAGCTGATTCAAAATCAGGCAAAGTAACGCCGATACTAATAGGTTCCATAATAAATCCTAACGTTTAATAGGTTCGAGAATAGCATCAATATTTAATTGATCACAAAAATCCAAAAACTCTTCTCTCAGTGTTAACAGAGGAAGTGACGGGGGGATTATAATAACAAACTTGGTTGAAAATACGGATGATTGGATATAAGGCGCCTGGTAAGAACTGCCTGTTATTTCTTCAATATTGATATCGCGGTCATACAGAAAAGAGGTGATCGATTCTACAACGCTATCTTTATCCAGTGATATTGTTTCCAATGAATAAGGTATGCAATCTTTACCTTTGTCCTTATCTTTTTGATCGGGTCGTAGCAAATGGATTTTGATTTCTAAACGTTTCTGAATATTATCAAGGGTGTTTTCAAGTTTGGCAATTTGATTCCAATTACCTTGGATAAGCAAGTAAGCGCCGGTAGCTTGTCCTAGTTGAGATGATCTTATTTCTAAAATATTACAGTTGCAATCTCTAACAACAGGTAATATTTCCCCAATAAAATTGAACTGATTGTTACCTAAAACAGTAATGGCTAGTTGCATCGTTTATTTTAAAATTAGTTTTTCTAGAAGTTTAGCACTAAAACCAATAAAACTTTATGAACATTATGTAATTAAAGGTATTAAAATGATAACATTCTTATTGAAGACAAAACATTAACTAATGTTTAATGGTTACCTTAATTAATTCTGATAACAAAAAAATATGTCAAAAAAGCCTAAAAATAGTCGGAACAGTTTTTCCCCTGATTTCAATTCAGAAGAAAATGATTTTATTTTAGTAGATTTGGATATTAATCAAAATGAAGATGACTTGACTCTTGTCCCATTAAATAATTTTCTTGAAGATGAGGAAGTAATAAATAGTTTGCTTGTGCCTCAGGATTTGGACGATAAATTACAATACGATAGCCTCTCGAAGGCTAAGTTAATTGATGATATAGATGTTGCTGATGAGTTTTTGGATAATAATCAATTCAATATTGGCTCTTTTGAACAAGTTGATCAAAACCTGTTTCCAGGTATTGAGACAGAAAAAGTTAATATGACTCATATTTATAATGACTTAGATGAAAGTGAAAAACTTAAAGAATCGATCAATCATCTAATTTTAGAAAGTGGCTATGATCTTGATCCTGAATTACTCGAAGAAATTCATGAGACGATAGAAATTCATGACTTTAGAAGATCTCATGATTTTGAATATAATCTAAACGAACAAAATATGTTCGCTTCAAATAAGGCTAATTTGGGTTCAGAGGTAATTATTACTAAACCTGATAGTCAATTCAGCAATCAAGTTGTCGATAATAAAAGTGATAGTCACGTTACAATCCAAGAGTCAATCGATACTAAGGCTTTTAATAAAGAAAAAGTTTTAAGTAGTATTAATGTTGTTCCTGAAAAAACGCAGGTTAATAATGCTAATGTCGAGCAGGAAGTACTAAAAAAACAATTAAGTGATTATGAGCAGAAAATCAAAAAAGCCGATCGAATCACTTATGCTTCTTTAAGTTTTGGCGTAGTTGCTTTAATTTCAGTCGCTGTGATAGGGTTAATCGCTTTTAATTTACAAAGTAAGGTGTCCAAATTATCAGATTTAAATGCAATTCTCGAAGAAAATATGGGGGATTTTGCAGAAAATGCGCCTCCAATGTACATGAATAACAACGATCAGACTATTGAACAAGTTAATCCAAATCAACCGAAAGAGATCAATAATACGCAGGCATCCATAATAGAGCCTGAAAATAATAATCCTGCAAAAAAACAACTTGAACCTGTTATAACAACTCAAAATTCAGCATTGGAAAAACCGGTACAGGAAAAAATAAAACCTTCAATTGATACCCCCCCCAAATTATCACAAACATCAAAAGAAAAAACTCAATCATCTTCAGATTTAGCAAAAAACAATGTATCAACTGTCGTTAAAAAACCAGCTGTAATAACAGGTTCGATTGAAAAGAAAAAAGCACTCAAACCATCAACTTTTGAAAATACAAAACCGAAAGAAATAGTTGCTAAAACCCAAGCAAATGAAAAAATCTCAATCGAAAAAAAACCTATAGTAAAAGAACCCTTAAAAGCAAAACCACAAGCATTTATTATTGCACCTAAAAAAGAAGCACCTGGTAGCCTTAAAAAATCATCGGACAACACTCTACCAGTTAAACAGAACACCAAACCAACACCGATAGTAGATAACAAAAAACCGACAGAGGTTGATGCTCTAAGCACTACATCTAAAAATAAATTAAAGGCTGATGGTGCTGAGTCACAATGGTCCGTTAATTTAATTGCTTTTGAAGATCAGGCAATTGCTAAGAGTAAAGCAGCCAAGTTCATCGAGAATGGCATTCAGGTAAAAATAACAGATATCAAAAAAGGCAATAAAACGTGGTATCAGTTAAAAGTTAAGGGCTTTAAAACCAAAGAAAGTGCTGAGTCTTATGCCGTTAAAGTTAAAAAATCCCAAAACTTAAATACCGTGTCCGTTAGTCAATAATAATACTGGGTTGTTTCTAGCAGTTTGTTGGATTAAGTCCTTAGCTGGCGTAACAATCATATTTATTTAATAAAGTATTTTTTAATGGCATTTGTAATTCAATGGAACGAGGTAGACTGTTCTAGAACTCAAGAAGCTATAAAAATTAATACACCGGCAGGTAGTCTGGTTTTATATATTCAGCAAGCGGTTATTAGTCAAATAAAATGGCAGTCTGTTAACATTCCCTTATCAGAACATCATGAACTACAGCGAAAATTTGATCATTTTTTTTTAAATACACAACCAGATATTCACATTAAGTTATTACGGCAAGGTAGTGCTTACCGGCAGCTAGTCTGGGCAGAAATTGCTCAGATTCCATTTGGCGAAACCATCACATATACTGAATTAGCCGGAAAAATAAACTCGTCTCCACGCGCTGTTGGAAATGCGTGTAGAGACAATCCTTATCCCCTGATAATTCCTTGTCATCGAGTCGTCGCTGTGTCCGGATTAGGCGGCTATTACGGACAAACCCAAGGTGAATTTATGGACATAAAATCTAAATTACTAAACTTTGAATCAGCTCATAAAAAATGACATCGACTGAATTGATAGAACAGTTTCTTGATGCCGTTTGGGTAGAGCAAGGGTTGAGTGAAAACACACTGTCTGCCTACAGTAGCGATTTGAGGATTTTTGCCAAATGGTTGAAAGATAAATCGCTATTAGAAGTTGATACCGGCGATTTATCCGGGTTTTTGGCCAGTCGTTATAAAGAAGGCATCGGCAACCGATCGTCAGCACGCATACTATCTAGTCTTCGTCGTTTTTATGGTTATTTCATTAGAGAAAATAAAATAACCATTGATCCGACTGCTTTAATAGAATCACCGCATATTGGTCGTTCTTTACCCGTATCGTTATCCGAGCATGATGTTGAGCTATTGCTTAATGCGCCAGAAGTGACCAATAGGCAAGGCTTTAGGGATAAAACCATGCTGGAAATGCTTTATGCAACCGGGCTTAGAGTTTCCGAGTTGGTGGGCCTAAAATTCGAACAAATCAGTTTTAGGCAAGGTGTGGTCAGGATTATTGGCAAAGGCAATAAAGAACGCTTAGTGCCGGTTGGTGAAGAAGCCATGAGTTGGTTGGAAGCTTATATGACCCAGGCCAGAAAAACGACACTGGGCGAGCGCCAGTCAGATTATTTGTTTGTAACCAATCGTGCAGATGGCATGACAAGACAGGCTTTTTGGCATATCATCAAACGTCATGCTAAAAAAGCCGGCATAAATAAAGAGTTGTCACCCCACACCCTAAGACATGCTTTTGCAACACATCTGCTAAATCATGGTGCGGACTTACGTGTGGTCCAATTACTGTTAGGCCATGCAGACTTATCAACGACTCAAATCTATACCCATATCGCACGAGAACGTTTAAAAGATTTACATTCAAAATTTCATCCCAGAGGATAGTTAGTATGGCAAAAAATATACACCCTACCGCTTATATAGCATCAGATGTTGTCTTGGGAGACGAGGTTATCGTTGGCCCGTTTGCTGTGATTGAAAGTGGTGTAGAAATGGGTGCTAACTGCCAGATTGGTGCGCATGCAGTGGTTCATGGACATGTAAAAATGGGGGCAGGTAATATTTTGCATCCTCACGCAGTTTTAGGGGGCTTGCCACAAGACACCGGCTTTAAAGCCAGCACCGATTCCTGGTTAATTATCGGCGACAATAATAATTTCAGGGAAGGTTTTACAGCACATAGAGCTTCTAAAGAAAACGATGCAACTCGAATTGGTTCGGGGTGTTATTTTATGAATAACAGTCACGTTGCGCACGATAGTATTATTGGAAACAATACTATTTTTGCTAATAATGTTGCCATAGGTGGTCATGTTGAAGTGGGTAGCAACGTATTCATGGGCGGTGCTGTGGTTGTCCATCAGTTTTGTCGGGTAGGCTCTTTTGCCATCGTACAGGGTACGACCGGCCTTAATATGGATGTTATTCCTTTTATGTTGATCGGTGGAAGACCTGCCAAGCATTATCGTTTAAATACCATCGGCTTAAAGCGCTCGGGTATTACCGGTGATCGTTACAACGTATTATCTTCGGCATTTCGCTTATTAAAAAACAAGAAAAGCCTGGATGAATTAGAAGAAACAGAAGAATTAAAACAATTAAAAGACTGGTTAGCGATTAAATCAAAGCGAGGAACGCACGGATTTATTGAGGTAAGTGTCTAAAAATCAACTATCCTTACCTAATTATTACTTACTCATAACTTGATACGAGTTTTAGATAGTCATTGTATCCTTGAAAATGGCCTGATGCCCCCTCATATCGAGAGTATCTTTAAAAACTTCTTCAGAAGGTAAGCACTATGCGTATGGATAAATTAACCAGCAAGTTTCAATCAGCCTTGGCCGATGCACAAAGCTTGGCCTTGGGAAAAGACCACCAGTTTATAGAACCGGCTCATCTTATGGTTGCATTATTGGATCAAGAGGGAGGGAGTATCAAACCCTTACTCGGGCAATTAGGTGTTAACACACAATTACTAAGAACAGAATTAGTCACCGAATTAGGCAGAATTGCCACGGTTAGTGGATCCGGCGGTGATGTTCAAATTTCTAATGAACTCTCAAGGTTGCTTAATTTAACCGATAAATTAGCACAAAAACGTAATGATAAATTCATTTCCAGTGAGTTATTTCTACTGGCCGCTTGTGAAGAAAAAGGCGTTTTACATGATTTGCTTAAAAAAGCCGGCGCCATCAAGGCTAATGTCGAATTAGCCATAGAAAAAATGCGCGGCGGGGAAGCCGTTAATGATTCAAATGCAGAGGATCAACGTCAAGCGCTTAATAAATACACCATCAATCTGACAGAACGTGCAGAGCAAGGCAAGCTTGATCCGGTTATTGGTAGAGATGATGAAATTCGTCGTACCATCCAAGTATTACAACGTCGTACCAAAAATAATCCTGTTTTAATCGGTGAACCCGGCGTGGGTAAAACGGCGATTGTCGAAGGCCTTGCCCAGCGCATCGTTAATGGCGAAGTGCCCGAAGGCATAAAAGGCAAACAAGTGTTAGCCTTGGATATGGCCGCCTTAATTGCGGGTGCCAAATTTCGAGGTGAGTTTGAAGAACGTTTAAAAGCGGTTTTAAATGATCTCGCCAAACAAGAAGGGCAGGTCATCTTGTTTATTGATGAGTTGCATACCATGGTCGGTGCCGGTAAAGCAGAAGGCGCCATGGATGCCGGTAATATGTTAAAACCGGCATTGGCGCGAGGCGAATTACATTGCGTCGGTGCCACTACCTTAGACGAATATCGTAAATATGTTGAAAAAGATGCCGCGCTGGAACGTCGTTTCCAAAAAGTATTGGTTGATGAGCCTTCCGTAGAAGACACCATTGCCATTTTACGCGGCTTAAAAGAAAAGTACGAAGTGCATCACGGTGTTGATATTACTGACCCGGCTATTGTTGCCGCTGCAACTTTATCTTATCGCTATATTGCTGATAGGCAATTGCCGGATAAAGCCATTGATTTGATAGACGAAGCCGCCAGTCGGATTCGTATGGAAATAGATTCCAAACCCGAAGAAATGGACAGACTCTATCGACGCTTGATTCAATTAAAAATTGAGCAAGTTGCTTTAAAGAAAGAAAAAGATGCTGCGTCAAAAAAACGTCTGGAAATACTAGAGGATGAAATTGGCGAACTGGAAAAAGAATATTCTGATTTGGAAGAAATCTGGAAATCAGAAAAAGCCTTGTTACAAGGCTCGGCAACGATTAAAGAAAAACTCGAACACGCCAGAACAGATTTGGAAGTCGCCAGTCGAACCAATGATTTAGGACGAATGTCAGAGTTGCAATATGGCATCATTCCGGATCTGGAAAAGCAACTGGCCATGTCGGCAGCCGCTGATACACATAAAATGACCTTATTGCGTAATAAGGTCACTGAAGAAGAAATTGCAGAAGTCGTATCAAAATGGACAGGCATTCCCGTTTCAAAAATGATGGAAGGCGAGCGTGATAAATTATTACGCATGGAAGATTACTTAAGTAAACGTGTGGTTGGACAAACAGAAGCACTAAAAGCCGTTAGTAACGCCATTAGACGTTCAAGAGCCGGCTTATCCGACCCCAATCGCCCCAATGGCTCATTTTTGTTTCTGGGCCCAACCGGTGTGGGCAAGACAGAATTGTGCAAAGCCTTGGCAGAGTTTATGTTTGATACCACAGATGCAATGGTACGAATTGACATGTCCGAGTTCATGGAAAAACATTCTGTCGCCCGATTAATTGGTGCGCCCCCGGGCTATGTAGGTTATGAAGAAGGCGGTTATCTCACCGAACTGGTAAGACGTAAACCTTATTCAGTTATATTAATGGATGAAATTGAAAAAGCGCATCCCGATGTGTTCAATATCTTGTTACAGGTATTAGATGATGGTCGCTTAACCGATGGTCAAGGCAGAACGGTTGACTTTAGAAACACCGTTATCGTTATGACCTCTAATATTGGTTCTGATATTATTCAGGAACTGGCCGGAGAAGCGCTTTATCCGGTGATGAAAGCCGCAGTCATGGAAAGAGTCAGTCAGCAATTTAGACCTGAATTTATAAACCGTATAGATGAAGCCGTGGTCTTTCATCCTTTGGGGCGTGAACAAATCAGAGCCATTTCCGGTATTCAGATTGAACATTTACGTCAACGCTTAAAAGACCGGGAAATCGGCTTTGAAATTAGCGACCAAGCCTTGGATATTCTGGGTGAAGCAGGCTTTGATCCGGTGTATGGGGCAAGGCCCATGAAACGCGCCATACAACAACAACTTGAAAATCCGCTGGCTCAAGAAATATTATCAGGCCATTTTATGGCCGGTGATACGATAAAAGTGGAAGTAAGCCAAGACGGCTTAAAGTTTTTGAAAGCTTAATTTTTTGAATAAGCGGCAATAATCACTTAAAACCAATAAAAGGCCGAAGCGTAAGTTTCGGCCTTTTATTGGTTTAAACCTAAAAAGGACAGTTAGTTCACAAAAAGCACGAAAGACACGAAAGACACGAAATTATTAATTGATTTATATTACAAAGCCTAGGACTATTCATGGTCTATTTTTAAACCTTCGTGCTTTTTGTGTTTTTCGTGGATCAAATGATTTTTTACAGAATTAAAAGCTTTATTTAAACAGGCTCTCACGAATAAAATGTAAAACAATATCAAGCGTAACCAGATCATTAGCAAAATTGACCGGTGCGTCTTCGTCTTGTAGTTTTATGTCGGTATGTCCCATTTCATCAAAGACAAACTCACCAAATTGAATTTGCTTAGTCTCTGGAAACGCTTGCTGTAAATAGGTTTTAACATTTCCCTGAAGTGTTTCGCTTTCATCAAGAAATGACTTAAACACAAAAGTAACTGTGCGTGTAGCAAAGGTAGTCGTGAAAAAACCGCTATCCAAATGTTGTAATGACACCGTAATGCTGTGGTTTGCTACAGCGGGGGTTTGGGTGCAATCTTTAACGAAACGGGCAAATTCCTGAAATTTTAAAGCCAGCTCTTTATGCTGACGTGCAAAGGTATCAAGACTGTCATGAAGCTTATTAGAATGAGGCATTGTATTCTCCTGGCTTTTATTATTATTAGTTTTATAGTCGCTTAATATTTTTAAGTCAGAAGATATTATCATGTAATGCCTAAATTTAAATGATGAGTTTTACGACCGGCGCACTAAAGTCAGTTATACCTTCAGGAGTAACTGCTGCTACACGAAAATAATATTTTACACTTCAAGATGGCTTGATTCAAAAGTTGCCTGTACTATAACCACAAATTATCCATTCACTTTCAGTCTCAGGTAAGCTATCTTTAGCAAATTGCTACATATAAGAGCCTGCTCTATCCACTGCTTTGGCAATTAGTTTAATATCACCGGAATTAAGCCCGTAAATAACCGATAAGATCGCTTTCTGTATGGAAGCGGGTATCCTGGAAGCATGAAAGTCACTGCTCAATAAAGCGGGTTCGTCACCATCAGCTATTCTGTCTACATATTTTGAAAATCTTGGTGGTGACTGAGTCCTGTTGATGCATTTTTGCAATAATCGTATGGCCACCATCACGAGACTCACAAAAAGACGCTTCCAAACTATCGATTGCTGCTTTGGCTTCTGGCAAAGGAATGTCAGTCGAGGGAAATAAAGGATTATTAGTCAACTTTTCAAGCACATTGCGATAAAAAGCGATCTTTTGAACGACAGGCATTCGGTATATAGCTGTGTGCCTTTTTTACCTGCAATTATTTTTTAGCGGCTTCATAGAAAAGCCATAGACGCTAATTATTTCAAGTTACCGGCGTGCAAGCCACATTCTTTTTTGGTGCCTGCTTCCCACCACCAGCGACCGGCTCGTTCATGTTGATTGGGCAGAACAGCGCGTGTGCAAGGTTCGCAGCCTATACTGATAAAGCCTTTTTGATGTAATTCATTATAAGGAACTTGGTGGGCTTCTATATAATCCCAGACTTGGCTTGAGCTCCAATTAATTATTGGGTTAAATTTAAGCAAGGGATGATGTTCGTTAGAAAAAGCAGTGTCTAGTTGTACTTCGGGGATATCTTGTCTGGTATCCAGGCTTTGGTCTTTTCGTTGACCGGTAATCCAGGCATCAACACTTGCCAGTTTACGTTTTAAGGGTTCAACTTTACGAATGCCGCAACAGTCTTGATGGCCGTCTTCATAAAAGCTGAACAGGCCTTTGGTTTTTACAAAGCTGTCGAGTTGATCGCGGTCTGGTGTTAAAAGCTCTATATCTATTTGGTAATGTTTTCTGACTTTTTCAATAAAGCGATAGGTTTCCGGATGTAATCGACCGGTATCCAAAGAAAACACACGGATATCTTGCTTTATTTTTATAGCCATGTCGATGAGTACGACATCTTCAGCGCCACTGAATGAAAGTGCAATGTTATCATAAAGTTCCAACGCTTTCTTAAGGATGATGCGAGGATTTTTAGTGGCTAATTCGGTTTGTAATTGGCTGATATCCAAGGCTGTCATGAATGTAGTTGTTTTATTTTTGTGAAAAATAGTCAGTTAAGTAATCATCGAAAGGCATTTGTGTTTTGCTTTCCATTTCTTTTTGTTTGGCGTGTGATTGTGCCGCCATTTCATTAAATGTTTGGGTATCGACGGCATTCAATTTTGTTTGACTGAATGTTTTAGCATGTTCGCCTGATTTATTTAAGGCAAAACGGCTAAAGGGTTGATGCGTTTCGGCCATGCTCTCCAGTATTCTCGCCGATGCTGTTAAATCAGGGTTTTGTATTAATACTTGTTGTGCTGCCAAGGCCGAGCTATAGGGTTTATTTGCCTCATCATTATCCAAAATGTCGCAAACGGTTTGCATGGATTCAAGAATTTCAGAGGCCCAGTCTTTTAATGCTAGCTTTTGATTGCCTTGGTCAAGTTGAAGTCTCGGTTTTCTGCCAAAATTGGCTACTGCTAGCTGATTAGCATTATTGATCTGATGATCTGCGTCAGTAATAGCAGGGCTGTCTTTTAATAAACAGGTTAATAAGAGCGCTTCTATAAAACGGGCTTTGGCTTCATCAATACCTATGGGATTAAATATATCCAGATCAAGAGAGCGCATTTCTATATAACGAACGCCGCGTTTTTTTAGTGCCAAAGTAGGTTTTTCACCCGAGTTAATGATTTGTTTGGGTCTAATCGTGCTATAAAATTCGTTTTCTATTTGTAGTATGTTGCTGTTGAGTTGACGGTATTGACCATCAACACAAACGCCAATATCTTCATAATCAGGGTAGGGCGTTCCTATGGCTTGACTAAGGCTGTCAACATAGCCTGTTAGCGAGTTGTAATCAATTTTTAGATTAGCCTGATTTTTGCTTTTATAGCCTATATCACTCATGCGCAATGAGGTAGCATAAGGATGATAGAGGGTGCCACCATCAAACTCTTCAAACTGTGCCATTAATTCAGGTCGGCTTTTAAAAAAGTTTTTACAAATAGCCGGCGAGGCACCAAATAAATAGAGTATTAACCACCCCAGTTTTTGAAAGTTTCTAATCAAACCAAAGTAAGCTTCGGCTCTAAATTGCTCAAGGCTAAGTGGGCTGTTTTCTTGTTGGTGTAAAACCGGCCATAAGGCTTCGGGCACTGAATAATTAAAATGAATGCCGGCAATGGCTTGCATGGTTCTGCCATAGCGATGCCATAAACCATGTCGATAAACATGCTTCATCCGACCTATATTAGAGGTGCCGTATTTAGCTATGGGAATGCTTTCATCACCATTAATACCGCAGGGCATACTGGCACCGAGTAAAATTTCGTTATCCAGATGCTCATATACAAACTGATGTACATTTTGCAAATAACCCAAGCTGTCTTTAATATCAGCAAAAGGCGGGGTTATTAGTTCAATAAGTGCTTCAGAATAATCCGTGGTGATGGTGGGGTGAGTGAGTGCTGAGCCCAAGGCCGTCGGGTGTGGTGTTTGTGCAATAAAACCATCTTTACCGATACGAAGACTTTCTTTTTCTATGCCTTTAAGACCACCGCAGAGCAATGTTTGCTTATCATTTGCCAGCAGTTGATCTAGTCGAGTCGAAAGCTTATTTGTAAAATACGTCATAGATTAGGCGTGTGTTCCCTTCAGTCCTGTATAATTTGCCTATTATAAAGCGTTTACCTGATTCAAGAAATATTATCGTAGTATGGAAAAAGCTGAGCAGAAGAAGCCCCTTGAAATACTGAAAGCTATTTTTGGCTATGATCATTTTAGAGGTCAGCAACAAGAAGTGATTGAGCAGCTATTGGCTGGTCAAGATGCGCTAGTATTAATGCCAACCGGTGGCGGTAAGTCGCTATGTTACCAGATACCAGCTTTGATAAGACCGGGCGTGGGTATTGTTATTTCTCCATTAATCGCTTTAATGCAAGATCAAGTCAGTGCTTTGCTTCAGTTAGGTGTAAAAGCGGCTTTTCTAAACTCTACCTTATCCAGTGATGAAGTTCGCACGATTGAACGACAGTTACTTAATAACGAATTGGATTTATTATATATAGCACCTGAAAGATTAACTTCGGGGCGGACTTTAGCTTTATTTCAACGAATTCAGATTGCTTTGTTTGCCATTGATGAAGCACATTGCGTTTCGCAGTGGGGTCATGATTTTCGGGTTGATTATTTGCAATTGTCCATGTTGCATGAACAATTTCCAGATATTCCACGAATTGCCTTGACGGCAACGGCAGACGAAAAAACACGACAAGAAATTAGCCTGCGCTTAAATCTGGAGAAAGCGCCGCTTTATTTGAGTGGTTTCGATCGCCCTAATATTCGTTACCGTATAGTTCAGAAACAACAGGCTCGTGAACAATTACTGCAATTTATCCTTGCCGAACATGCGGGCGACTCTGGTATTATTTATTGTTTATCACGTAAAAAAGTAGATGAAACCGCTGATTGGTTACGAACTAAAGGCATTCACGCTTTGGCTTATCACGCTGGTATGTCCAACGATTTGCGCTATCAGCATCAACATCGCTTTTTAATGGAAGAGAGTCTGGTCATTGTTGCCACTATAGCTTTTGGCATGGGTATTGATAAGCCTAACGTGCGTTTTGTTGCCCATCTGGACTTACCTAAAAGCGTTGAAGCTTATTATCAGGAGACAGGCAGGGCAGGACGTGATGGTTTACCTGCCAACGCCTGGATGGCTTATGGTCTGCAAGATGTTATTACATTGCGGCGAATGCTTGCCGACTCAAATGCTGATGAAGCCCACAAGCGTTTGGAGCTGCATAAACTCGATGCGATGCTGGCTTTATGTGAACAAGTGCATTGTCGTCGCCAGGCTTTATTAAATTATTTTGGTGATCAGCTTGAGCAGCCTTGTAAAAATTGCGATACCTGCTTGGAAACAGTTGAAACTTGGGACGGAACCTTGGTGGCACAACAGGCTTTATCTTGTATTTACAGAACAGGGCAACGTTTTGGTGTGGGTTATTTAATTGAAGTTTTGCGGGGCAAAGAAACCGAGCGAATTATAAACGCAGCCCATCATAAACAATCTACCTTTGGTATTGGCAAAGAACTGGATGATCAACAATGGTCTTCGGTGTTTAGGCAATTGGTCGCGCGTAATTTGGTTTCTGTTAATTTTGATCATTTTAGCGTTTTACAACTCACTGATGCTTGTCGACCGATTTTGCGTGGTGAACAGCAATTAATGTTGCGCAAAGATATAAAGCCGGAAAAAAGTCGTATAGGTAAAAAAGGGACAAGCAAATCATTTAGCAAGGCTGAAAGAAATAGTGACTTATGGGAGGCTTTGCGAGCAAAACGACGCGAGATTGCGGATGCCCAGGATGTGCCACCCTATATTATTTTTAACGATGCAACTTTGATGGCTATGTTGGAAAGCAAGCCGATTAATCATAAACAATTTGCTTTGTTATCAGGCGTGGGAGAACGAAAACTAACGCTTTATGGGGATCAATTTTTAGCAGTTATCAAGGACTATCTTGAAGAATATAAAACACCGGATACGACGACTGAATCGGTTGAGTTATTTAAGATGGGGTACAGCATAAAACAGATTTCTAAAAGAAGAGAGTTGAAAGAAGATACTATTTACAATCATTTATCTCAAGCGTTGGAGCAAGTCATGTTGACTTTGGCCGATGTTGTAGAATTACCCGAGCAAGAAATAAACTCGATACAGGAAGTGATTTTGAGTTTGCCGATTGAACAACAAAATGCTTTAAAGCCGGTTTATGATTGGTTTGATGGCCAATATAGTTATGGCGTGTTACGTTGTATTAGAGCGGCTTTACAGCTATAAAAATTACATCATAATTCACTCATATAAATATCTTCAATTAACTTCATTTCTGCCAAGGTTAGAGAAAAACCGTCACTGAAACGCTTGTTAACGAATTCAAACTGACGCCGATCAGGTAAGCGTCGTTTTTCATTGCGTCTATCTAGGTTGCGACGATTAAGTCTTGGGTAATTAAAAGATCTAGGCGCCAGGTATTTCAACCAATCTGGTGGGTTGAAGGTGTTTGTATAATTACGTCGCTCATTTAAAATCGGAGATATCGATAATGTTTGAGGATTTACTCTCATGTCGATTATGTACATGTTTGTTTCCTAATTATGGAGTGTTCAGCTAATTTATCCATCAATTAAAGGATAGAAGAAATTTAAAAGTATTACAAAATTATTATCACTATCAAGTATAGATCTCTAATTAAATAGCAAGTCGTGTTGTTTATACTGACTTCAACTTAGATAAGACCATCCAATTAACAAGCCTGCAAGACAGTTTTAGGCTAAGCCGAATATTTTTTAATAATGTAATTGCCTGATGCGACAGTCATTTTTCATATAAGTTCAGTCAGCCCTACAAAGAATCTCTATGATTATTTAACAACTAGGCAGGGGTGTTGTACCATACCTTAGAAACAAAAATAATTGGATGTCTGTTTCCAAGAAAATATATAAGTCTAGCAAATTACCGGAGAACTAAATGACAGTTAGCGTTGAAGATTTTAAAAATGCATTGCAACTTTGGGCTAGTGGCGTCACTGTAGTGACCACAAGTTCAGAAAAATTTGGTGTTCAAGGAATGACAGTGACTGCATTCTCCAGTGTTTCAGTTAATCCGCCACAGATTTTGGTTTGTATTAATAATTCAGCAGACACAGGCGAAGGCATTCAGGAAAGCCAAATTTTTGCAGTTAATGTTTTAAATTCCGAGCAACAAGATTTATCAAATCAATTTGCCGGTGGTAGTAGTCAGCAACAACGCTATGAAAATGCAAACTGGAAATCGGGTATTGCGGGGGCGCCGATTCTAACTGATAGCCTGATGTCCTTAGAGTGTAAAGTTATTGAGAAAGTGCGTGCCGGTACTCATTGGATAATTATTGGTGAAGTTCAAGAATGCTATTGCCGTTCAGGAGAGCCTCTTTTATATTTTAGTGGTGGATATAGTCAGCTTGTAAAATAAATTATCAACAATTGATAACGTCTTAACAAGAGCTATGAATGACGCACCAGTTAATGGTGCGTAAGTTATAAGCCTTTATTAAGTCCCACAATTTGAACAACTAGGAGGCTGTCCGAGAATACCAACGAAAATTTAGCAGCCCGAATTACTCCCCCTCCAATTTTCATGGCACAACCGTAAATCACCCTAAAGAAGCCTAATATATTCAATATAAACAATGTGTTATGGTATAATAAGTGAAAATAAAGCCACTTGGACA
>JAPLRP010000080.1 GCA_026399095.1 Methylococcales bacterium
ACCTTTCTATGCCTCGCTGAGAGCCACATTTAATGTGCAATCCTTACGGCTAAATTTGGGTAATTGTGCCTTCCTCGCCCTTCTTGCAATTCCGGTTTTGATAATTTTCAATACTGCTTAGATTATTGCGGACACCGTTAAGTGTTCCCTGAACCGCTTGAGCCCAAGGTGCTTTAGGAATAAAGTCATAAAGCACCTTACCCGCCAAACCAGTTACTTTTTGTCCAATACTGCTTTCACTTGAACTATAAGCCTCTAAATATGGATTTGACTTAGGTTGAGTAACCGCGGGCAATGGGACAATATCAGCCCAATTATTGTCAGGAAAAAAAGTCAGGTCTTTACTATCTGCAAATGAAATTAAAAGTGCCGGGGCACCCAACGCAACGATCAACACAAACAATATTGCCTTCCCTTTAAGTAAACCAAATAGTAGGTAACTAATAGTAGCAAACATTAAAGCAGCACTAACAAACATAGCGGGAAATATCTTTATGGGTAAATCTAGTGCGAGGTGTTCTAAAAATAACTCTGAATAACAAGCGACTGTTGCTGAAAAAACAACAACAGGAAAATAAGCGATCCGAAAAGCCAATAATTGTAAGATAACAAAACCAAACCGTTTATTATTTGTCGATAACTGCTTTAAACCCCACAAAGACACACTCGTCAATGCTGCCAAACCGGCAAGATGAAATCCTAAAAAAAGCTGCCAAGCCTGAGCACCGCGATTTATTTCGAGACTAAAGCCAAACACTGCTAATAAAATCAGAAGAATAACGGGCAAATACTTCAATGAATTAACTCAAGATAACCCGTTTTGTAATCAGGATATTGAAAGTGATAACCCAATTTTTTCAAGCGTTGATTATTACAGCGCTTATTCATAACAATTTCATTATTGTTAGTTTTAATCAAAGGCGACTGACAGTTCATCTGTTTAGCCAACCATGACATAACCTCCCACATAGTGGCAGGATCATCATCACTGGCTACATAACATTGCTCCAAAGCAACACCTGCCAAACTTTGCTCCAGCAAAAAAACCAGCACACCGATACAATCCTGCTGATGAATACGATTCGTGTAATAAGGAGGATCTTTTTGAACTTCACTGCCCTGCTTAGCCATTCTTAAAAGATACTCTCGCCCAGGGCCATAGATACCGGAAAAACGAACCACAATATTGTCAGGATTTAGAGCTATCAACTTTTGTTCGGCCTGTCTTATGATCTGGCTGGTAATATTTTCAGGATCAGCAATGGAATCTTCATCCACCCATTCACCTTTAGATTGCCCATAAACACTGGTTGACGAGACAAAAATCCAGTGAGGATTAACCCCTTCTTTAGAAAATCTGTTAAGTAAATTATTCAAGCCGGTTTCATAAACTGCCTGATAACTTTCTTTATTACGACCATCAGGTGAAACAATAAAATAGACAACAGCAAAGTCTACAGATAAATCGTTAAGCTGATCAGTCGACGAAATATCCGCCGTGAAGTAATTAACCTTACCGGCATCTGCTTTAGGTGGATTTCTTTTTAGGCCGGTTACTTCATGTCCCTTACCAGAAAGCGTTTGGGCCAGTTTCATGCCAATAGAGCCACAACCGACAATTAAAATTTTTGCCATGAGTTATAAAATTTTATAAAAGTAATCAAAAATCGTGACTGTTTAGCCAAAACGGCCAAAGAGTCAATGAACTTTAATCGTAGAAATATCAACCTCATGCGCTGACTTTACAACTGATTAATAAGCTGTAATTCCTGTGGATACGGAGACATATAATAAGATTCTTCAATATAAGAATCAGGGGACTTACGAAAATGATGTTTAAGTAATGTCAAAGGAACAATCAATGGTATTTCTCCAATACGATAACGCCCAATAATCTCGCACATTTCAGCCTTATCGTCAGCGCTTAACTCTTTTTTTAAATAACCCTGAATATGTTGCAGAACATTAACATGTTGACCGCGATTAACCACCGACTTAAGCGTGGTCATTAATAATAAAATATAGTGCTCTGCTATTTGAAGCAAATTATCTTTAGTTAAACCGGCTAATAATTGGCCCATTTCACGATAATCCCCATGACTCATAATAATCAACTTATGACGGGCATGAAAATGCGTCAGTTTTTGCGGCGTAAGACCTTCGGTTATTATTTGTTTCCAACGATAAAGCACATAAACACGCTGTATAAAATTCTCACGTAAACCAGGATCGCCCAAACGTCCTTCTTCTTCAACCGGCAACAAAGGATTGTTACGCATCATTTCTTGGGCATAAATTCCAAACCCTTCTCGGATAGGTTGATGCTTACCCGAATAAACTTTCACTCGTTCCATACCGCAACTGGGGGAATCTTTTTTTAAAATATAGCCACATAATTCACTATGATTATTTTTTTGTTGCCTGGCAATTTCTGTTAAACGATGAGTTACATCCAATTGCGGATCTTTTACGCCTACACAACGAACCTCATCATTCATTTTAACCAAGTGAATCGTTGGGCGAGGTATCCCTAAACCAATAGCCACTTCCGGACAAAATGGCAAAAAATCAAAATAGTAACTCAGCGTTCCATTAATATAAGCATCACGCTTATGAGAGCCGTCAAAACGAACCAGTTCACCCAGTAAACAACTGCTAATGCCGATAGGAATTTTTTTCATGAAGTATTAGAAAGAGTGAGTACTTAATTTTTTAATACAATAATGCGCTTGATATAAATCTTCAAGTGACGAGGTGAACTTAAACCTCTTTTTTAGACTAAGGTATTAATCAGGTTCAACTTCTTGAATGATCAATTCTTTCAGAACGGGACCTTGTAAATCAATCGATAGTTCTGGATTTAACACTTTTGCAACAGAGACAACCTTTATTCTTCGTGTTGTTGGAATCATCATTTTAGTAAATTTACGATTTTTAAACCAAAGAGCAACCCGAAATACCAGTAATAATAAAATAATGATTAAATAAAACAAAGGCTCTGCCATATTACCTTTGAGCTGCCAATAATAATGAATAATCACAGCAAGTGAGGCAATATAAATTAATCGATGGAGTTTTTTCCACTGCTTTCCCATCCGTTTCTTAGCCCATTTTGGAGAGCTAATAGTCAAGGCAATAATAATCAAATAAGCGATCAATCCAAACCAAATATAAGAACTTTCAAGAATATCAACAGCAATAATTTGCCACATTAAACCGTGATCTACCAGCAAATAAACCATGACATGTAATGTCGCATAAAAAAAAGCATATAACCCCAACATTTGTCGATAATCAGCCATACCACGCCATTTAGTTATCGTTTGAACAGGTGTCACTAATAAGGTCAGCCATAAAAAACGCATGGCCCAATCACCTAAACGAATGTGTAATGTTTGAATCGGATCGGGCCCCAGATTATCAAAAGTAATGTCAATTATTACCCATAAAAGTGGTAACAGACAAACCAAAGTGATCTTTGACCACAGAGTATCTAAGCGAAAGGTCATCAGAAAAAATGCCGCAAATCCATATCACTATAAAGTGATGCAACTTCGTTACCATAGCCATTAAAGAGCTCGGTTTGTCGGCGTGGCATAAAAAAACGACCACCTAATTGTCGCTCACTGTTTTGACTCCAACGAGGATGAGGCACAGCAGGATTAACGTTAGAATAAAAACCATAATCATTAGGTGAAAATTTATTCCACGTGGTAATAGGCGCGCGCTTCATCAACTCAATTTTTACAATTGCTTTGATACTTTTAAAACCATACTTCCAAGGCACAACCAATCTTAAAGGTGCACCATTTTGCTTTGGCATACTTTCTCCATACATGCCAACCGCTAAAATTGTCAACGGATGCATCGCTTCATCGATACGTAAACCTTCGACATACGGCCATTCCAACATGGCATTAACTTTCTGGTTTGGCATAACATTAGGATCATATATTGCCGTAAACTTAACAAATTGAGCACTTGATAACGGCTTAACCATTTTTAACAAGCTCGCCAAGGGAAAACCGACCCACGGCACGACCATAGACCAAGCTTCCACACATCGAAAACGATAGATATATTCTTGTATAGACTGCTGACTTAACAAATCTTCTAAATGATAAACGCCCGGCTTTTCAACTTCGCCACTAATTTCTACCGACCAAGGATCAGTCGGTAAATTTTGTGCAAGACTGGTTGAATCAGTTTTATTAAAAGTAAACTCATAATAATTAGTATGGTTTTTAACGATTTCAGCCGGCGTAACGGTTAAGGACTGACTTAAAACATCCGCTTTTGGTAAATCACCCCAAGTAGGTTTATTGTCATTAGCCAACACAGACTTAACGCCGGCACCGGTTAACAATGTGCCGATCATGCCTTTAATTATTTGACGTCGATGCTTAAACAGCAAAGGATCAGTAATTTCACTGGCAAGGATAGCTTTAGTTGTTTTAATAATCACAAGTGTTAATCTCGATCAATTCGTAACAAGATACTTAACGTTTTTTTCCTTTAGGAATCCACCCCAATAATTTTTTCAATTTTATTTCAGTAATAAATGCTAAAGAAAACAACTGAATAAAGTTATCAGCGTGTATCAAATCCAAACCTATCTGTTCAGGCACAGCTTCAATGCGGGTGCCAAACAGCCTATCCCATAAGGAAAATACAATACCGTAATTGCTATCATGCTCGGAACGTTTTCTGGAATGATGGGTTCGATGTAAAGAAGGCGTTATCAGAACATTTGAAATAGCTTCTTCATTGGGAACACGAATATTGGCATGATGAAAAAGTATGAAGAATAACTCTATAATTTCAATGGAAAGAACCAAGTAAGCATTCACGCCAATAATCACAACAAACAAACACTTATAAACTATTTCGATTAATAAATCGAAAACATGGAAGCGAAAACCGGTGGACACATTAAAACCGTTATCGCTATGATGCACTTTATGAAAACGCCACAGATACTCAAATTTATGGCTGGCAACATGCCAAGCGTAAATTGCCAAATCAAATAATGCAAAAGCCAGTATCCATTTTACGGGGCCGTCATCTAAACCACTTAACAAACCATGCGAGGCAAACTCTTGGGCCACAAGAAATAATGACGAGGCTCTTAACACCGATAAAATAACATTATTAACCAAAAATGCCGTCGTGTTAGTCATAAAAGACTCTTTAAAAATCTTTTTTGGAAACACACGGTAAGGATGCCGTTTTTCGATGATGACTAATAAAATAAAAGCCAGTATTGCCAATCCAAATAAAGCTTCGTTAAAGAACATGCTACTAGTTTTATTAAGTGTTTCTGTCGTATTCATAAATAGTCAACCAATGTTTAATGGCAGGATAACCCTATAAATTACTTGCCATTTATAGCAACTAACAAAGCATTTAATTCTTTTATTTCATTTGTAGCATTAACTTCTTTGGTAATGTCATACTGCACACCTAAATAATAAATAACTCTATTTTTCTTATCAAATAAAGGCGTTATTTTTAAACGATTATGAAATAAGGTTCCGTCTTTTTTATAATTACGCAAAGTTACTTCAACGCCCTCATGTTTTTTCATTGCTTCCGCAATTATAAAACGAGCGGGTTGATCTCTATCTTCACCTTGAAGAAATCGGCAGTTGTAGCCAATAATATCTTCTTGGCCAAAACCCGTTAAGCGTTCAAATGCTTTATTCGCATAAACAATAGGCGCATCTTCTAAATCCGGGTCGGCTAACGTTACTCCATTAACGCATTCATCCAAAATAGCAGAAAGCACTTGAGGTATTAGACCGCTATCTTTTTCAACAATAAAAGTCATTCTTAAAACTCCAATTTTTATATAATAATTTTTTTATCTTTAAAACTTAATCGGCATCTGCGATCATTAAGTTTTTAATGTTTTCGACTGTATTTTCTGCTCCATCTTCAATTGAAGCCCTTATCAGCTTCTGAAACGGCCGCATAAAAACATCAATTTCCAACAATTCAAACTTAAAAGTCAATTTTGTAGTTTGATTACCTTCGCTTGTTTCCAAAAGATAACTGTGTGAATACGGTTGATCCAAGCCTTTAAAAATTATTTTTACAATAGGCTCGTATTCTGTGAATTCAAAAATTGATTCAGTAGTCGAACCTTGATCTTCTCTAACCTGCTTGGTTTTGGCACCGACAAAGATATCATTACCATCCAAAGGCTTTAGTTCAATCACTTCAGGCGTCCATTTTGGGTAGTTTTCGTAAAAACGCACACCTATAAAATGGAATACATCAGCAATTGATTTTTTGATGCTGATACTAGCCTCACCAGAAATAGGTTTGGATGAATCAAACGGAAATTTAATTTGCACTGCTATACCCTTCCTAGTTTAAATTACTCAACTTAATTATTATTATTAATGTTATTCACAAAGTCGCTAATATTTCAGCGCCACTTTAAATCTATTAGGTTATTGCCCGTATAAATTGTAAATCTGAAAACTTATTTAATCGTTGAAGATTGGTCATACAAAATCATGACCGACCTTCAACACTACCTATAAATACAATGCTAAATTAATTAGCTATCTCATTCTTTTTAGACTGACTGTTATCAGTTCGTTGGCACGACAAAATAACATCTTTCCAGTCTCCTCCACTGCTAACACCTTTACTGAAACAATCAACACGCTCCTGAGCGTTATTTGTTCCGGAACAAAGATTAATTATATTTTTCCATTCCCAATCCTTATTACCTTTACTCCATTCAACTTGACCTGACTTGATCATATTAAAACATTTTCCTGGCTCAGTCGGTTTTGTAGTTCCTTTGCACAGTTGTTTTACATTTTCAGGATCCCAATTAAAATTCTCATCAGCCCAGGCTATCTTCCCCTGAACATCATTAAAGCATTGAGTTTCATGATCACTTGCAGATGCAACAGGACTAACCGCTAAAGCTGCAAAAACGGCAATTGATCCCAACAAAAAAGACCGTTGAACTGACATATATTTTGATTTCATATTACCTTCCCCACTAATAGAATTAAACACCAAAATAATATAATCTTAATTCTACAAAAAGCAATTATAAATTTTATTGAAATAGTTTATATTTAAATCAAAATCAAATGGAAATATAAGCCATACCTAACAATTTTTGACTAGTAAGCGACTTTAGGGCCCGCAAAAATTGACTCTTTCGAAATTTATGTAAAGTTAAAGGGAACCTTTTTTTTGTTACAGAGTTCTCCTGCATCTTTCCCTATGACATTTAAAATCTTTTTTTATATTATTTTTATGACTTTCAGCACAGCAAATCAAGCCATTTCGGCTTCTGAAAAAACACTAGCACCTTGTCGTGACACGCCAAACTGTGTGTCCAGCCAGGCGCAAGATACCAAACACTATATCCAAGCCCTTAAAGTTAACGGCAACCCTGCTGAAGCCTGGAAAACCTTAAAAGAGATTCTTAATAAACAAAGCCGATTAGTCATTACTCACGAAACAACTAACTCACTTCATGCTGAAGCCACCAGTCTGGTTTTTCGCTTTGTTGATGACCTTGATTTTATTTATAATCCTCAAACAAATCTGATCGATGTTCGCTCAGCCTCACGTACCGGACATAGTGACTTTGGGGTTAATCGTAAGCGAATTGAAACACTACGTTTGGAAATGCAAAAAACACATGTGATAGATTGAGCATTAACTTGAACGCTTTTATGACTATCTACACGAACGCCTTGTTTATTTTTCGACGTGATTTGCGTTTATACGACAACACAGCTCTTAATGAAGCGTTACGGGTTTCAAAACAGGTATTACCTTGCTTTATTTTTGATCCTAGACAAATAAATCCGCACGCATATCAAAGCAAACCAGCGCTGCAATTTATGCTGCAATCGCTTACTGATCTTGAACAGCAACTTCTTCATGCTGGTGGTCAGCTTGGGCTTTATAACGATCTGCCAGAGCAAGTCATACAAAAACTGGTTGATCAGCACAAAATAGAGGCTGTCTTTATCAATCGTGATTACACGCCTTTTAGTCGACAGCGTGATTATGAGTTATCCCAAATCTGCCTAAAATTAGGCATAATTTTACACATACTTCCAGACGCATTGCTTACAGAACCAGAACAGGCTGTTAAAAGTGATCTAACACCCTATAAAGTGTTTACAGCATTTTATAACAATGCTCGTCATTTTCCCGTCGCCTTGCCACAACCATTAGCCAACAACAACTTTTTAACACCCACAACTGAACTAGCCATTAAACAATTTGGTTTATCGTTAACTGAACTTGAAACCCATGTTATTGATGGAGGTCGGCAGCAAGCATTGATCATTCTCGACAGTATTAATAAACAAGCAGATTATCAGACCACACGAGACTTTCCTGCACAAGACACAACCAGTAAACTATCCGCGCATCTTAAATTTGGAACGTGTTCAGTCAGAGAAGCTTATTACGCTATTATTGAAGATCTGGGTAGCGAGCATCCATTGCTAAGGCAACTTTATTGGCGCGATTTTTTTACGCATATCGCTTTTCATTTTCCACAGGTTTTTGGCCGGCCTTTTATGAATAAATTTGCCAATCTGCAATGGGACAATAACGTCGATTACTTTCAGGCTTGGGCAAATGGTAGAACCGGCTTTCCGATTGTTGATGCCGGTATGCGTGAATTAAACGCCACAGGCTTTATGCACAATCGACTTAGAATGATAGTCGCTTCTTTTCTGGTTAAAGATCTGCATGTCAGCTGGCGTTGGGGAGAGCGGTATTTTGCCCAACACTTAGTCGATTATGATCCTTGTGTTAATAACGGCAATTGGCAGTGGGCTGCATCAACCGGTTGTGATGCTCAACCTTATTTCAGAATATTTAACCCTTGGTTGCAACAACAAAAATTCGATGCCGATTGCGAGTATATTTATCGCTGGATTCCGGAGCTTAAAACCTTTTCACCAAAAATAATTCATCAATGGGATAAAAAACACAGCGCTTGCAATTACCCTGCACCCATGATTGATCATTCCCTAGAAAGTCAAAAAACCAAAGCCTGGTTTAAAGAATCAATTATTACCCAGATTTGATTTGATTTTTTTCGAGGACAACCGCTTTTAACTAACTATCAAACAATGCCCGATAAGCTCTGGCAGATTGCTCGGGTTGATTATCAAACAACCCACCGATAACGGCCAGTAAACCAGCTCCTGCGGCTAATAATTGCCCACCATTTTGCGGTAAAATACCACCGATGGCGACAACAGGAATATCCAACAAAAACTTGGCTTTTCTTAGGGTATCCAATTCGGCCGGTGCGGCCAGTGGTTTTGACAAAGACGGAAAAAATCGACCAAATGCCACATAAGTAGCGCCCTGCTCTTGAGCATCCAAGGCATGCTCTATAAAGTTATAACAAGAAACACCAATGATGGCCTCTGCACCCAACCGCTTCCTTGCTTCAGCAATAGCACCATCTTCTCTACCCAGATGAACCCCATCAGCACCCACTTTAACAGTCAGATCCACATCATCATTAATTAAAAGTGGAACCCGATACTCGCGGCAAACCTTAAGTAACTGACCCGCTAAATAAATCGCATCCAACGGAGCTTTGTCACGATATTGCACAACCACTGCACCGCCTTTAATAGCAGCAACCACTTCATTAATAATGCTTTCTGCGGATTTATTATCCGTTTGCGTAATCGCGTAAAGACCACAATCAGGGAAACTCATGCATCCTCCTCCATCCAAAAAAAACGATTGGGAATAAACTGCCCCCTACCCGGTTGATAAGCACTGTTTAAGGCATTCCAAGTATATTCCTGTGCTTCCATAACCGCTTGAATCGGCTCCAAGCCATGCGCCATCAAAGCCGCTATGCTGGTCGCCAACGTACAACCCGAACCGTGATAATTGGCAGGCAATCTATCCCACGTATAAGTTTCCCAGCAACGATTATCATGAAACAACTGATTACTCACAGAAGGCGTATCTTCATGCGTTCCGGTAATCAAGACATATTCACAACCTTGCTCCAGTAATTCCAGACCACATTCTTCAAGCTCATCAAAACCAGCCAAACGTCTGGCTTCTTCACTATTAGGAGTAATAATGGTCGTACAAGGAAGTAACAAATCAATAATAGTGGCAAGCAACCTTTCATTACATAACTCAGTACCACCGCCCGCCGCCAACACCGGATCCAAAATAACCGGAATATGTGGATGCTGCTTCAAAATAGCATAAATAGCGACCGCTGTTTCATGATGCCCGATCAAACCAATCTTAATAGCATTAACATGAAAATCATCCAATATTGTATTGGCTTGGCTGATTATATTTTCTGGGCTTTGCGGAATCAGCTTCTTTACATTCTGAGTATCCTGTTCGGTTAACGCGGTTATAACACTGACAGAATGGCATTGATGACTCACCAGCGTTTCAATATCAGCCTGAATACCTGCGCCACCACTTGGATCATGACCGGAAAATGAAAGAACAACAGGTCTATGAGAGGTCATTAGACGTCCTTAAGAAGGTTGGCAAATAATGCTGATCATTATAACGGCTAGTCAGCCTATATATTATTATTTAAACATAACTATTGCCACCCTACCGCAGACTTTAAAAAAATTAACAACTGCTTGACCGTTTTTCACAGTAAAAAAAATCTTTATCACGCCCTGTTAAAAAAATCCCCTATCAGCTTAGATTTTACCACTGTCGATCGACGGTGGCCTGTACTGAGGACAAAGATTATTTTCTTCATCGTCCAGTTGGCCTTGTAATTGATAGAGATTAGCCAGATTATTGTAGGTAAGCAGATAGTCTTTCTGGCAGCGCAGAGCCGCTTGCAAGCAGGTGACTACTTCTGTTAGCTTACCTTCTTGCTGACGCCGTTCTCTCCTGGCAGCAAAATGCTGTTTGGCTTGTTCTGATACTGTTTTTTTCTAATTGAGTCATATGAAAACTTACACTTGTTGTCATCTGGTTTTATCTAAAAAAAACCTGATTAGCATTAATCGAGTCAGGCGTTTTTACTGATCTTATTTTTTTTGGGGTTGATAACTATATATTTATGTAGGTTTTGGGCAATTTTGGATTTTTTTGCTCTAGCATACAAACATAACAACGAATGCCTGCCTGTGTGCGAATAGTCTCTGCAGCATCAATACCGTACAGTTTGCCGTTAACGAGTAGTTTTGTTGAATAATGGGTCAGCCAGATAATTTGTTCGGCCTCAGTAGTGGGGAAATAGTTATTATTGCTAATAGTATTTTAGGTCTCCAGTCATGATTGTGAAATGATGTTGTCTGATAAGTAAGGCTTGTTTCAGGTGGACGACTATTGCCGCACCTACGCGCCTATTGCTGCAACCCTTTGTGAGTTTGGCATCGATCATTCTACCTATGCAAAGGGCTGCTGTTTAAAACCAAAATGTTTTTTGTGACCAAAGAGCTTCAAGGAAATTACTTGTAGGTCTACGTTCTTGTACAAAAAACTATCCAGCCTTATATCACGCATAGTAAAAAAAAGAAAATACAGGTTTAGGCAAAAAAATGTAGCGGTGGTTTTTTGTGACCCTGGGGAGTTTCATGGTTTTGTTGCGGCGCTTACAAAACATGACAATGCCCGATTTTTTATGTCATTGTAATTTTGCAAATCAACAGTATAAGGCAAATCTGAATCGGCTAAATCCAATAGCAGGTCTGCAACTAAAAAGCGGTCTATGCTTTTGCCAAACAAGACTAAATCAACATCAGTACGCTCATTAAATGTGCTTTTTGCCCTTAAGCCATATAGTTTTACCGCTGTAATTTTGGGGTGTTTGTTAAAGACTTGTTGTAAAAGTGTCAGTTGTTCTGGTGTTAAGCCGGTTCTACTCATTGTTCGTTCATTTCTGTCAACAATTGCAAATACCATTCTTTTGGAATCCGCTTTCAAACTGATCGCCTCGCTCCAAGCGAAAGCTAACAGTTAGTACGGGTCGAGTTTCACAGCTATCCTGAGACAAGCAACAACTCACGCTGCCACCTTCTCTGGTTGATATATAGCTCCACTCACGGC
>JAPLRP010000078.1 GCA_026399095.1 Methylococcales bacterium
AGTGGGATATTGTGAATGCGGGCAACTACCTCAACAGGCTCTTTTCTAAGAACCACTGCTTCTACAATTTCTTTACGTTTTTGGCTTCGTTTCTCGGCTCTATTCATGGTTATATTATACCATGTCATGCGAAAACTTATGGGACAATTAATACTTACCGATTATTGCTATTACGTATCTCTTGCCAGATTTTTCTGGCCCTTCAAGCTGTGGGCGGATAAAAGCAATCTGTATCTTCAACACAAAGGGTAATGGCATCGGCAAACCTGTCATTAAAAGCATAAACTACAGACAGCCAAGATTACAATAGCTTTACAAAATCAACAGGCAAAAAAAGGGGGGGGCATAAAGCCCCCCCCCATATGAGCGCACCTCAAACTTGTCCAGCAGGTTTATTTTTATTGATATTAGTTTTAATTACTTTGTTTGTATCAATTTTTTCCTGCTTGTTATACATATTAGGTTGAATGACTTCATCTTCTTTAGGTGGACGAGGCTCATTACCGGCCATCAAGTCATCAATTTGATCTTTATCAATGGTTTCCCATTTCATTAAAGCGTCAGCCATTTTATGAAGTATGCTAATGTTCTCTTGCAATATTGTTTCTGCACGATGATAGTTACTATCGATTACCGCTCGTATTTCTTCATCTATTAGTTGTGCAACCGATCCAGAAACTTTGCTACCTTGTGATCCTGGATAACCCATAAAAGGCTGTCCACCTTCTTCACCATAGACCAAAGGACCTAGTTTTTCTGAAAATCCCCAACGGGTTACCATGTTTCGCGCCAATTCAGTTGCTCTTTCGATGTCGTTAGAAGCGCCTGTCGTTACTCTGTCACCACCATAGATCATTAACTCTGCAATTCTTCCACCGAATAGACTGGCTATTTGGCTTTCAAGTTTTCGTTTGCTCGCACTGTATTGATCTCTTTCTGGTAAAAACATGGTAATACCCAATGCTCTGCCTCTTGGCATAATACTAACCTTATAGACTGGATCGTGATCAGGTGATGTTTGCCCAACAATACAGTGGCCAGCTTCGTGATAGGCCGTTAATAACTTGTCATCTTCTGTCATCACCATGGTATGTTTTTCAGCACCCATCAGGATTTTGTCTTTAGCCTTCTCAAGATCACTCATGTTAACTTGTACTTTATTGGATCTAGCAGCAAATAAGGCGGCTTCATTTACAACGTTAGCGAGTTCAGCACCTGAAAATCCTGGTGTGCCTCTTGCAATGTCTTTTAATTTGACATCATCAGCAGCCGGTACTTTTTTGATGTGAACATTTAATATTTGCTCACGACCACGAACATCAGGCAAACCTACATTTACTTGACGATCAAATCTTCCGGGTCTTAACAAAGCTTTATCAAGAACATCTGCACGGTTTGTTGCTGCAATGACAATAACGCCTTCGTTACCTGTAAAACCATCCATTTCAACCAATAATTGGTTAAGTGTTTGTTCACGCTCGTCATTACCACCACCCATGCCTGCACCGCCTCTTTGGCGACCAACAGCATCGATCTCGTCAATAAAGATAATACAAGGCGCGTGCTCTTTAGCTTGAGCAAACATGTCTCTTACTCTTGATGCACCAACGCCCACAAACATTTCTACAAAATCAGAACCCGATACGGTAAAGAATTTAACACCTGCTTCACCAGCTATTGCTCTTGCAATCAATGTTTTACCTGTTCCTGGAGGACCTACCATCAAAATTCCGCGTGGTATTTGTCCGCCCAAGCGTTGGAATTTTTGTGGATCTCTCAAAAAATCTACCAATTCTGTCACTTCTTCTTTTGCTTCTTCACAGCCAGCTACGTCTGCAAATTTTGCGGTTAGCTTATCTTCTTCAAGTAGCTTAGCCTTACTTTTACCAAAAGCATTGCCACCCATGCCTCCACCTTGTGTTTTACGCATGTAAATGATCCATACAGCAATCAACAGGAGCATTGGAAACCAGGATATAAACATCTGCATAAAAAGTGATTGTTGAGCAGGTGGCTTGGTTCTTACCTGAACACCGGCACTTAAAAGATCATCAATCAAATGGGGATCATTTGGATTATAGGTTTCATAGTTTTGACCATCGGCTGTACGCAACTTAATGGTTTGGCCGGTCATTTCTACACGATCAACCAGCTTATTCTTAACTTTGACGATAAATTCCGAATAAGCAAGGGATTCGTCTATCGGTGGCGTAGTATTTACACGATTGTAAATAAGAAATGCACCGGCTATTACAACACTCCAAAGAAGAGCGTTTAGGATATGTTTTTTCATGGTTTAATCTCCTGACCTTATAAAAAGATCAATATGTAGCGTTACGGTTAACTACAGCTCCATCCAAAACTAAATGTCGTTAAATTACCCAACCATCAGTTTGAAATATTTTTCTTTTCTGCCTTAAGACAGACGTTTAATACTAACTCTTTTATTTATTATAAAAAAGCCATTAATTCATCACCAAAACTTCTTCTAATTTTATCTAGCGCCATGACCTGTATTTGTCTTACGCGCTCTCTGGTTAAATTAAGCTCTGCGCCAATTTCCTGCAAAGTCATTGCATTGTCCGTATCAACTCCAAAATGACAACTAATCACTTTTGCTTCTCTTGGATTAAGGATTTTAATGGCTTTTTCTATCAAACTTTCAAGATCTGTTTGTGCAATTTTCATAAAAGAACAAGTAAAAACATCTTGTTCCAAAAAATCAATTGGCGAGAATGCTGTCTCACCATCTTCTTCTGACCCCTCAAGTGACGTTGCTGTTTGTGATATTGATAAAAAAGAGCATATCTCGTCAGTTGAAAGCTTTGCCTGTTCTGCCAACTCTTTTATGCTTGGATCTCTCCCATTTTGAGCGATAAATTTGTCTTTAGATCGAAATACTTTATTAATATTTGCAACTTGCCCACAAGGCACTCGAACAACTCGTTCGCTTCGTGATAATGATCTTGATATCGCTTGTCTAATCCAATAACCTGCATAGGTTGAAAATTGAAATCCCAAACGATAATCATATCTATCAACAGCTTTTAATAAACCGGTCTGACCTTCTTGGACAAGATCATCAAAATCCAGAAAGCTACCTTTATATTGATTGGCTATAAATAAAACTAATCTTGAATTAGCTGTAGCTATTTGTTGCCTTAACTGTAACCAATGATATTCTGATAAAACGACTTCAGAAAAATATTTATGCATCTCACTACTAGACATAAAAAGAAATTGTTCGTCGTAACTTAGCAACATATCAGAAAAATTTGAATCTTTAATGGTGTTACGGCGACTAACACCTTCCAATCTTTTAAGTATGATATCTGAATCCTTCTTATCAATATGGCTACCAACTTGATAACAAAGACCTCTTAACTTGTGCGCATAAACAATTACATCTACCAGCTTTACCAAATCATTGAAGGAGAATGAAAATAATTGCAATGCTGTGACAAGATTTAACTTATCAGCGCTATAAGCGCCGTCTGTTATAGCATTGCGTGATAAGCATTGAAAATATTTCTTTATATCTGTTAAATCAGTTGTTATTCCTGTTTCCGGTGTAACTTCATCATCCTGTTCTACACTATTACAATCTTGATCGTATTGATTTAATAACCATAATGCAGTCACAGGAAATTGAGAAAGTGCGGTTATAAGTTTAGATTTCTCGTCTTTTAATTTACTAGCAATGTGAAAATTACTGTTTTCTACATAGTCTGTCGAATCAGACATACTGACTACAGGTAGTTCAGTTTCGCTAGTCGCATTATCAACAACAAATCCTATATTTTGTTTTGACAACTGTGTATTTAAATAAGCCATAACACCAAATCCTCACAAGCAGAGTATTTTGAATACTTAAATAGCTGGTTATCGTTAAATTAAATCGATATAGCTATTTAATTTCTTTAAAAGCATCAATACGATCAGGTACTTTTAACACCAGATCAGAAAACATTAGTATTTGCTGTTAACAATTTGTTTACTAATCATTTCGCAATAGAGTATCAATTAGAAATAATCTTGTCAAAGTATAGTTTAACAAAACATGAACAAAGTATTTCAATAGCATGACAATATTTAAAAAAATTTATCACTACAATCCTCTGGCCGCAAAATTAAAAACAAAAAATCATAAAATACAACAAATTATAATGTCTTCCCTCGCCATAAATAAACCACACAGTTAGCATACAAATACTGTACAAGAACAAACAAAATTTTGTTTTTATTTGAAATATCTTGATTGGCATGGTTTTAGTTGCGCTTAAAGCGAATAAAACCATGAGAAAGAGAGCTGAACAACTACTTGGGAAAAGATTGAATGAATATTTTATTAGCGGTCACCAGCTCAAAAATAATCCATTCAGCAGGCGTTGCATCAATATTTTCGACGGACTATTCAAAAAAAAATACTTTTGGCGTTATAACGAAGATAATATCAGGCCCATACCCCAATTATTGATGTAACCCAAAAATGTTACTCATATCCAATCAAATTAGTATTCCAGAAACAGAGATCGAAGTTAATGCTATTCGCGCTCAAGGTTCTGGCGGTCAGAATGTTAATAAAGTATCAACGGCAGTTCACTTACGTTTTGATATTAATGCCTCATCATTACCGGATTTTTACAAAGAAAAGTTACTGACTTTAAAAGACCAACGTATTTCAAAAGAAGGTGTAATTGTCATTAAAGCACAGCAATATCGTAGCCAGGAAAAGAACAAAGAGGACGCCTATAATCGACTAATAGCTCTAGTAAAAAACGTAGCCTTGGCCTGTAAAAAGCGTAAAACAACCAAACCAACCAAAGGTTCAAAACTTAAACGTCTCGATGACAAAACCAAGCAAGGAAAAATTAAAGCGTTAAGAGGGAAAGTTGATTTTTAGTGACAGCACTTAATTACCTATCTGCATCGCAGACAACTTCATTAGCGTTAGGCTTGCAAGGGCATCTCCGCCACTAATATCAGGAATAATTCGTAACTCAAGTGCATTTAACTGCTTAAGATCAACAGTATAATTTTCAAGCTGCCTGATTGTAAGCGGGGGGCTAAAATGATATTGCTGACGCAAAATTTCTTGAAAAAAATCTTCATTTTCCCTACGCCAAAGCAAAATAAACTCTTGGGTACGAGCCTGTTTATTCTCATCAAACGCAAGGGATATAAATTTAATGACCTGAGGTTGATCAAAAATAAGCCGTATTGTTTGTTCACCTGAACTGGCCGCCTGCCAACCCGAATTGAAACCACAAACCAAAGCTGATTCAATTGGATATTCCGGATTTTCTGAGCTTATTTCTACTTGTGCCAACTTTTCAAGGTCTAAATAATCCAAATCAGAAGAGTGTGAGGATTTTGTAATTTGTTCAATCAATGTTTTACGCATATGAAACCTTTAAAATAGCTGTAGGATTGACGCTAGCTAACCTTTAATCAATATCTTTTATCAATGCCATCATGTCCTCAACAGACATTTTCCCACTAACTTCGCCACCTTCAAGCAAACTATTGGCCAAATCACGCTTATGTTTATGAAGATCAACAATTTTATCCTCTATAGTATCTTTTGCAACCAAACGATAAATAGTGACCGGTCGCTTCTGGCCCATACGATGTGCACGATCAGAAGCCTGATCTTCCACTGCTGGATTCCACCAGGGATCCATGTGAATAACATAGTCCGCTGCAGTTAAATTTAAACCGGTGCCACCCGCTTTCAGGCTGATTAAAAATAAATCCCCCTCTCCTGCCTGAAATAAATTAACCGCTTTTTTACGCTGAGGGACTGGGGTCGAACCATCCAGATAATGGTAATTTATGCCTTTTTTGTCTAACAGCTGTCGGATTAACTTTAAGTGACCGACAAATTGACTAAATACCAATGCTTTGTGACGATTATCCAGTAACTCATCAACCAGCTCTTCAAAAGCTTGCAGCTTAGAACTAGCCAAGGTACTTTCTTCCATTACCAAGCTCGGATGACAACAGGCTCTTCGTAATTTCATGATTTCAGCTAATATTTTCAGTTGCTTATGCCCAGGCTGATCTGATGATGACAACATGGCTTGCATGGCATTTCGACGCAAGGCTTCGTAGAGCGCGCGCTCTTCAGGGCTCAGTTCGATATGTAAAGTAACTTCAGTTCGTGGCGGTAATTCGGTCAAAACATCATTTTTAAGGCGACGAAGAATAAACGGCCTTAATAACTTTTTTAGACGCTGTTGAATTTCATGATCTTTCTGATTTTCAATAGCCTGTGCATAGCGTTCATTAAACTTTTGTAAAGAACCCAATAAGCCGGGATTTATAAAATTAAATAAATTCCACAATTCCCCCAAATGGTTTTCTATGGGCGTGCCCGTAGTAATCAATTTGAAATCAGCCTGCAAAGAAAGCGCCGCTTTAGAGCGTTTTGTCAAGGAATTTTTAATAGCCTGCGCTTCATCAGCCACCAAGGTATGCCATTTTTTTAAAGCCAAGCGATCCGCTTCTGTTTGTAATAACCCATAACTACAAACTACCAAATCAAAAGGTCCTGCGTTATCCAGCATTTCTTGCCTGTCACCGATTCCAAATTGATAAACATTCAGAGTGGGCGCAAAGCGCTGCGCTTCTTCCAGCCAATTAATACAAACTGAAGTCGGTGCCAATATTAACGTAGGCCCTTTAGGGGCGCGTGATAAAATCAAGGCCAAAGCCTGTATAGTCTTACCTAAACCCATATCATCTGCCAAACAGGCACCGGCTCCCCAATGAGCCAGACGCATCATCCATTGAAATCCCTCACGCTGATAATCACGTAATTCACCTTGTAAGGTTGATGGCAACTTGGGATTTAAATCACCCATTTCGTTTAATCTGAGTAATTGATCTTTCCATGGCTTACTGGCGGCAATAGCCATACCATTGGTAATTTCATCTAAAGCCAAAGCTGCCAAGGGATGAAAACGAACTATATCTTTTTGCACGTCACCCAAACCGGACAAATCATCAAGTCGCTGCCGTAATTCACGCGTCAACGCGATAATCTGCCCATCTTCCAGCTTTAAAAAACGCCCTGTAGAGGCATTTAAGAGCCCCATCAATCGCTGCATATCCAAAACTTGCTCGGCATCAATTTGGATATTGCCTTCCACGCTAAACCAATCTTTTTCTTTGCGCACTGAAAACTGCACTTGTGCTAAGCCGGCTTCACGACTGAGTTGAATTTTTTTACCTTTTGGCCATTCAAGCACAGCAAAATCTTCTAGCGCTTGTAAATTTAATAGGGCTTCCAATGCTAATTCTGTATCATCCAATTGCCATTTAGGCTCTTTAACGGCATATAACTCAGGACACTCAATCAATGCTTGCTTTAGATAATTATTTTCAAGACTAAAATCGCGGGTAGTTTGTAGTTGTTTACCATTAATTTCTGCCAAAACGGTTGCTCCACCAACACCCGGCCTATAAAGAGGACCACCATCACTAAAAGGTTGTACAAACATTTCTATTTGTATTCCCTGCCCGACAGGCTGTAAATGAATATGCAATCGACTATCTGCAGGAACGGTGACGGCATGATTCGACGATCCACCAATATCGGATTGTACTGTCAACATTGAAGCAATTGAAGAAATAGAATCAATCACTTGCTGCCGAGCTGAAGTGGGCACTGTCAAACCGTTTTTACCTAAAATTTCAGCAACATGACGATGAGAATCACTAATCACATAAACCAATAAACCATTGCTTGCGGTTTTTTGGGCAACAATCTTCTGTGTGGTAATTTGCGGTATTAAGGAAATATGTAAATTTTCTTGTTGCTCTTTAACCAGTAATTGGGGCTCAGACAAACTGATATCAACTGGACTATTTAAGGCTTCCTGATTAGCCCAAAATATAGAGGGATGTCCAACAGCCTCTGTAATTGCATTACTCGGCAACACATAAACTTCTTTGTTGTAGTATCCGTAATAATCCGATTCTTTTTCAATCTGGATATGAGCGCAAATACGGCGATCTTGTTCGGCGAGGTATTCAAATTCTGCCATGTTATGGTAAAGCTTTTTTAATGCGATAACTCGACCTTTGGTCCAACTTCCCGTTTTACCCAATCGCTGCTCTTTTGGCACCAATGTTACCATGTTACTATCTAAACTAAGTGACCAAATAAGGCGTAGTTCTTTTTGTGCAACTGGCCCAGGCTCAGCTGTTAGCTGCGTTAATGCCTCTAAAGCTCTTTCCCAAGCAGAAACTTGCGGTAATAAATCAATAATTTGATTAAACGGCGATTGAATATACTTTTGCGTTATTTGCTGACAGGGCTTATTTTGATAATCCAAGCGTTGTAATAACGATGAGCTTACAGCAGCATACCAGCTATAACCTTGCTGCTGTGCTTGTTGACAAAACCCTGCCAAATCAGCCAAGAAAGCACTATTTTTGGGGTTGCGGGTGATAATTTCAGCCTCACCAATCCAAAACAACAATAAAGCCTGAAACAAATACTCATAAGCATATTTGTTGACCTTCAACAAATATGTGCTTTGCTCAACACTGGATTTACCCTGATAAACATCAACTGCTTCCAACAGGATCAAGCTTAGTATATAAAACTCATTTTGTAAGCCCTGTTTGATGGTTAACTGAACCTGCTGCCTGAGCAACATCAGATTTGCCAAGCTACGACTGCGTAGCAATGCCAGATTAAAAAAATAACCTTGAATACCATCAATACTGATATTGCGTTTACCCGTTTCTTTTTTTAACGTTTTCAATGCTAGGTTAAATAAAGCAATCGCCTCATCATTTCGATTTTGTAAGAAACGCAACGTTGCTATTAACTTCAGTCCTTCTCCTGATAAGTCCCCTGCTAGCCATTCTTCCGCATCTTTAAGATTACCTCGAAACAAGCGCTCTTCAATAACAACATGAACTATATACGGACTATGATGTTTTACCTCGCCAAAAAAATGTTCAAGTAATTGATATTGAAAAGACACATCATTAATATCTATGCGACTGTCATGCAAAAAATAACTTAAGGCCAAAGACTTAATCTGATCCGACAAAGATGAAAACCATTCAGCGTTATAATCTGCAAAGAAAATCTTTTTGATATTGTTAGCAAAATTCTGCCTGTAATCGCTATGAAAGCGTTCAATATTCGCAGCAAATGCAACATCATTGCCTTGGTACAAAAAAATTCGTAATTGCTTTATCGCATGATATGCACCAACTCTCTCTGGATAATAGTAACTAGGCTCAGCAATTAATAATTGTGCTAATTTGTAAAACCAAGGCTCTTTAATAGCGCGCCGCATTAATTGCTCGGCAATATCTTCATTACAACGCAACCCATCGGCACTAATAACAATCAATCCAGCTTTCTGTAATTTTTCACGTAATGGCTTATCAATTAAAGCTATTTTTCTAGGCTCGAAATAACCTGTCGCCTTAAATAATCCTTGCAAGGAAGACTGGCCTATCGGGGCATAAATAACTGATAAAAAGAGCATGATAGTCTGCTCATCATTTGATAGCGCATTAAAAAAAGGCAATAATTTATTTTTCATTTATATTTTTTTGATTTCAGACACGGAAAAAATTGAGTCGAACTGCTATCTTTTCGATCCATCCGTAAGAATACTTCGGTGAATTTTATTTACAAGTATAACGTGAGCGCAATAAAAAAAGCACTCAAAGGGTGAAAGGACTTTTAATATCTTATTTATTCGTAATAAAACAAAAATTGACGAAAACACAAAGATCTCTTATTCAATGATATGAATAAGAGAATGTTCTTCGTAGCTTTGTCAGCTTAAATTTAGATGTTTGAGCTAAACAATTAACACCTTACAATTTCTTAATTACAAAATATTTGCGTAATCTTGCTCAAGTTGTCGAAAATTGAGTGAGGACATAAATCGACTAAAACTTAACCAAGATGATAAGCCCATCAAATCTCTAAATTGCGGAGGTAAAAAAAGAGGCGCAATAACAGTTCCTTCTTCTACCAAATCGACCAACACCTTCATATCTTCAATCATTGTTTTACCACAAAACAATAAAGGAATACGATCAGGTTTACCTTTACTGACCGCTAGTCTCATAAAATTATAAGTCAAGACAAAACCTTTTAGATATGTCAAATCTTTAGTAAACGGCAAGCCATCAGAACTGCTGCCCCTAAAAACACGACTACTGAGAGTATAACTTTCCTCCTCATCCAGTCCTTTCTCTCTAAAAAATTTAAATATATCCATAAAGTCTGCGCCTTCTTCAGTCAGGGTAATGGCGCGTACCCGGTTAATCAATCGCATAAGTCGGTTAGGGGTAGAACTAAATGTTAATATTTCCATTAGCACTGCCAACCCTTCCTGAGTAACAGTGGCAGATGGGGGGCCTTTACCCAGAAAAGTACAATATGGCTGAGCCAGCCCGTTAAGTGTAGTACCTAAATGTACCCACACCTCATGAACTTCCAGCACCCGTAAATCACGCATATTAAAAAAAGCATCTGCGCGTAATTTAATGTAATCAGTGCCCGCTGCTGCATCAGCAATAATACCATCACTCAGCATTGCACGAAGTCCGTCACCAGGAAACATACTCTCAATTCTTTCGTTAAGAATTTCGACAGCTTCTTTTGCATTTATCGTCTTAGGCTCTTCAGTTAAAGAATCAAGTTGCAAAAGCTGAGATATGGTTGCTTCCATCATACTGCCCAAATTTGCAATCGTTGGATCACCAACATGAAACACATCCTGGGAAGATCCGTATAATTCTTGAGAAATATTCGAAAATCCTGGCGTTCCTCTGGCCTCAAGCATACAAACGACATCTTGATATTCCCTGCTTATACGTCGCATAATAACGCTTAGCGGGTTAAGCTGTCCCAATTTACGAACTAAATCTCGCTCAATCTGATAAAACTCTTGTTTTTTTTCAGCAGGATCAAAACCCAAAGGCCGATTTTGATAATAATCTGTTGTGACAGCGGGCGGACTTTTACACTTACCTTTAAAAAACTCCTGCTTAATAACATCATCCCATTTTATTGCATCCAGAATTCTAATTGGCTGCTGGGCTTTAACAATTCGATCAGAAAGGGTTTTAACTTCAATTAGATAGGTAGAAGGTTTAACGATTTTTTTACTCATATCTATTTCATCCGCTAGTAATCTATCGTTAATATGGCAATATTTTTCAGTAAGCGATTACATATATAGCAGATGCAGACCATATATATCAATAGATTAAGAAAGCCAAATAAATAATAATAATAATAAAATTTATATATATTAGATAATATACTGTTTTTAAAAGCTTTATAATTTTTTTTATCGAACGAACAGGTGTAAATATGTAAAATTAACAGAAACTGAACAAGGCATGAACCTCTGCTTAAGATAAATTTAAGACTATATAGTGAAAATAGGCTTAAAGCAGCACACGAGGTAATTTATGAACCAGCAACCATTAAAAAACGTAATTGATCAAGACAATGAGATAGCATCAAGACGCAGGTTTCTTAAGCAAATAGCTTGTGGGTCTTTGCTAGCAATGGGCGGTTCCGGAATTGCCGCTGCAACCGTCAGAGATATAATACATCCAGGTGGTAAGTATGGACATGGCCGTACTTATGGAATGAGCCATACTCAACCCATCAATTCTGACTTTCGAGCATTTCGTTCACGTTTATTTACACGTGATCATAAGGCAGGCTCTTTTTACTCAACCGCACACAAAACGCTCTCCTTTGAACATGCCCATACGGGTGACAAGTTAAAGTTAACTTATTTTGAACGAGGCAGGTATGTAAAAGGCGCTCTTCAGGAAATCAATTATTTATTACGCGATTACCATACTGACGACATCCACCCCATTGATACGGCATTGCTTGATCAGTTGTTTGATCTAAAGCAAACACTCGGCATTAATAAACCTTTTCATATTGTTTCCGGTTATCGCTCACCCTTTACCAATGCTCAATTACGTAAACATAGTCATGGCGTTGCAGAGCATAGCTTTCATATGCAAGGCAGAGCCATTGATATAAGAGTTGAAGGACTCCATGCTAAAACCATCAAAAACGCTGCACTAACTATGGCTAGAGGGGGCGTTGGCTATTACCCACAAAATGACTTTGTCCATCTCGATACTGGTGATATTAGAAACTGGTAAGTTTTTAAATTAAACCAACCACGATATTTAAGTTTTACATTCTGGTTATTTAAAGTAATCACCAATCATCAAGGTTCTCCATCATTTTCTAAATCGGCTTCTGGTTTTATTGGTTCTTTGGGCGCAATAACCTCTACCGGAACTAATGCAGGAAGTGGCGCAAAAATATCTTTATCAGATACATCCACAGACTTATTAAGTGCTTCTTGTAACACCGCATCATAACCGTAAATATCCGAATAAAACGCCACGTTATCATACTGATCAATAAATGATGTCACATAAAAAAACAAAACAGGAATCGATTTCTTTAATATGACTCGTCGTGTTTTTTGTGTTGCCAAAGCGTCCTCAATGGCTTCTTTAGTCCATTGATTTTTTAATACAAACTCAGCTAACTGCTCAGGATTTGCAACACGCACACAGCCATGGCTAAAATCCCTTCGAGATCGACTGAATAAAGAATGAGAAGGCGTATCGTGCAGGTAAACATCACTCTTATTTGGGAATATAAACTTTACCTTACCTAGCGCATTTTTTTGGCCCGGACGCTGCCTAATTCTTAAGGTGCCTTGTTTAAGCCCATTAATCGTTGATGAATTAAAAGAAACTGCTTTTGTTTCATTACCAAAAGTAGTAACCAATTCCATATTTTCTGCTTCTAAGTAACCAGGATTTTGAATTATCTTAGGCAATATTTCTTTCTTAACGATATTGTAGGGTACATTCCAATAAGGCATAAAATCAATAAAACGCATTTCCGCCATCAACACCGGCGTTTCATTTTTTAATGCTTTACCAACCACTACACGCATATTTGGCATGTTTGCATTAATCTCGTTAACGTCATCAAACGCCCATAATTGAAAAGCTGGAATATTAACAATAATAGAGGCTCCCGAACTCGGCTCAGGCAACCAGCGCAGCCGTTCCATTGCCAACTCAATTTGAGTAACCCTCTGACTTAAAGGCACAGTCATTGCAGCAACAGTGCTTTTTCCTAATACACCATCAGCATTCATGCCATGCCGAAGCTGGAATTTTTTTACGCCCGCAACTAATTCATCCGTATAACGGTTGGATTTTTTAGAATCACTTAAAGTCTCTGCTGGCACATCACCAACAGCGATTAAAAACTGCTCCATAGAAGTTGCTTTTGTCAATACATCACCTGGATTAATAGATTTTATAAACTCCATATTAAAATCAACCGGCGTTTTAGCCAACACACGATAAGTTGCTAAAGACTTTTTAAGATTTTGATATTGTTTAAACTTAGGCTCCAGTAATTCTGGCAATTGCAAGACTGTATCTTGCTCTAAATGTTGATTAATTAAAGCAGGCAAATCAATGAGCTTTTTATCTCTTAATTTGAGATTAAAATTTATTGCTTTTGGATTTACTCGCCCGTAATGTAAATCATGCAAAAAACGCAACATGGATATACTGACAGCAGTGTCATAGAGAGCTAATTGCTTATAATTATCAGAAGCAAGATTTAAGGCGGCCGGTCTTTTTTGCTTTAGAGATTGAGCATCATAATTATTTGGATTCAAGCCATTAACAGCCGCTTTTTCTAAAATATCCAATACCTGGGCACCATTTTTTTCCGCCTCGGGACTACCTAACCATAATAATTTATAACCCGTCGTTTTATAAAGCGTTTCAATATCTTCTGATCGATTTTTAAAATCAGGCCTTTGTAAATAAGGATTATTTTTTGTAGTAACAATATAAGTAATTTCGTTAGCCAAGCTACCATTTTGATTAGCTATGATTTTATCTGCCATGCTGGCAGACTGCTTATCTGTAGACATAAAATCGGTTAATTGAGTAATGATGCCCTCTGCAAACAAAGAATGGGATGACAAGCTCAGGACACAAAAAACTACTAACTGACTTGAGGTGTAAGTACTACACTTCTTTAAACACATATTTTTTGTAACAAAACAAATTCGATTTTTTAACTGTCTTTTTTGCCTAAAAAATAATTTCTTCAAATTCAGCATATACACCTTATTTACCAATATACTTAACTGCATACAATAAATGTCCACCATAAATATAATTACAATTAACTTTGCCACTATCTTGTTTAGCAATACTAACACCAACAAGCTGTTTTAAAAGAAAAAATCAGTATTAGGAACAATACATATAATATTTCTGATCCTTTGTGCTTAATATAACATTTATTTGTTAATACAAATATCACGGAAAATCGATGGCAAAAAAAACCTTAATACCCTGTGAAAGCCCTTTCCCCTCAGCCAAACAGGATGCCGCAAGTGTATCTTATGATTATGACACACCTCAAAGTCATTCACCCTCCTATCGCTTGGCTTACGATGACTTTAACTTTATCATGCGAGATGAACTGAGGCCTGTTCGCTTACAGCTAGAACTACTTAAACCTGAACTGGCCCAACTTGAAGAAAATATTAAAGCAACAGTTGTTATTTTTGGCAGCGCTCGTCTTTTTGATCATCAAACCGCTTTAAAAAATCTGCACTATGCAGCAGAACTACTTGCTTTAAACCCAAGCAATTCGGAGATTGAAAATAACGTCGATATTGCCGGCCAAATGCTCAAAAAAAGTCATTATTACGACGAGGCTCGTAAACTGGGGACACTGATAACCCTAAGTGAAGATGATATTAATCAACCATTGACGGTAGTAACAGGTGGTGGCCCAGGTATTATGGAAGCCGCTAATCGAGGCGCAGCTGATGTAGGTGGAAAAAGCATAGGACTGAATATTGTCCTACCTGGGGAGCAAAAACCTAATCCTTATATTACCCCTGAATTATGCTTTCAATTTCATTACTTTGCTATCCGTAAAATGCACTTTTTAATGCGAGCCATTGCATTGGTTGCATTTCCAGGTGGCTTTGGCACACTAGATGAACTTTTTGAGGCACTGACCCTCATTCAAACCAAAAAAGTCAGAACCATCCCCGTTATCCTGTTTGGAGAGGAATACTGGAGCAATCTAATTAACTTCGATATGCTCGTTAAAGAAGGTGTTATTACAGCCGGTGATCGCAATCTAATACAATACGCAGAAACCGCTGAACAGGCTTGGCAGCTCATCTTGCAAAGCTACACCATAAACAGCGACAATCAGACTGATTAAAAATAAACCCTGATAAAATAGACTTTTAAAGGTGTGCCTTAACAAATTCGTGGCAAAGGATCCTCCTCCAGTTCTTGCAATATACGCTCGCCACCCAATACTGTTTCAATGAGCGCATGTGCATAACCCGTTTCAATTCGACCTATTATTACGGCATCTAAATAACCCGCTTTATGTAAATTCGTTACAGCGAGTTCAGCAGAAGCCGGATCAATCACGGCTAAAACACGGCCTTCACAAGCCATATATAAAGGATCATAGCCCAGCATTTCAGCGACGGTTCTTACTTGTTCATTGACAGGGATTTTATCCTCATAGAAGCGAACAGAATTTTGAGTTGCCTGTGCAATTTCATGAGCTATTGTGGCAATTCCACCTCGCGTGGGATCGCGCATGAACCGTAATCCTGGTATTTCAAGCAAAACTTGGGTGATCGGTATAACACTTGCTGCATCTGATTTTAAACTGCCACTCAAACCAAATTGTTCTCGCGCCAACATCACGGCCGTGCCATGATCACCAGCGGTTCCACTTAATAAAATAGCATCACCCGATTTTATCTGAGTGATACCCATGCATAGGCTTGGTGAACGCTGACCAATGCCGGTAGTCGAAAAATAAATCCCCCCACCCTGCCCTCGTCTTAAAACTTTAGTATCACCGGCCACTATTTTTACTCCGCATTCTCGACAAGTTTTTGCCATGCTTTGAACAATTCGGTCGAGTAAAGCGATTTCCAAGCCTTCTTCGATAAAAGCATTCAATGTTAAATAAAGCGGCGTAGCACCGGAAACGGCTAAATCATTGACCGTACCATGCACAGCTAAACTGCCAATATCACCACCGGGAAACTCGAGCGGCTCAACTGTAAATCCATCAGTTGTTATTACGACAACTCCATCCTTAAGATCCAAGGGGATCAAAGCTGCATCGGTTTGTGTATCCAACAAATCATTTTTAAGATGGCTAGCAAATAATTGATCAATTAATTCCCGCATTAACCGGCCTCCATTGCCATGCGCTAGGCTGATATGGGTATCAGATAAGGAGTGTTTTGAAATCATGACTTAATCCTTTAAAAATCGGGTGGGCATATGTATGGAAGTTTAATTTAATGGCTCTAAGATGAAGAGATTAAGACTTATGCTACCTCATCTCACAAGCAAAAGGCATAATTACGTTCCCTTAATTTTCAGACACTAACGGCTTTAAAGGCTTAACATCAATTTCAAAATCCATTCTTATACGTTTTGCAATCGCATTAACTTCCTTCTTGTTTTTAAACGGCCCTGCTAACACCTGATAAAAATTATCTTTTTTAACTTTACGCGAGGGAATAATAGGACCCTGATGATTGAGCATGGCTGCCAACTCTTGTGCTTCTTGCTCATTATCAAAACTAGCGACCAAAACAGACCAGTCACTATCCTTTAAATCATCTACTACCGGCTGTTGATAGAGTTTTTCTGGATGCTCCAACTTTACTGCTGCTGCAATGATCTCTAACTCATCAGGACTATTTACCAGAATAGGAGTTGGGATACCATCTGATCTTTGAAGAATAGTCTCGACTCTTTTCCAATCTATGGATACATTTTTTTCAATACTGATTTGTTGTAACTGTTTTAATAACTGTTTTTTTAGCTTCGGTTTATCCTGCATCCATTTTTGTAGTGGCTCATTTGCTTCAAGATAAAGCATGTCTTGTTGCCAAGCAAACAAATAGGGCTGGTGAATTATACGTACCGGCATTCCTACCGAAGCATTTTTGAATAGCACCTCAATGTCCTCCGGATAAAGCTGCACACATCCGTGACTAATTTGCATGCCAATACCGTAAGGTTTATTGGTTCCATGTATAAGATAACGAGGAAAGCCAAGTCGCATTGCATAAAGTCCCAAAGGATTATTAGGTCCTGCTGCTACTACGCTAGGCAAAGAATCGCCTTTCTGTTCATGCTCTTGGTGAATGGATTCTGGCACAACCCAGGTTGGATTAGCTTTTTTGGCAACGATACTGGTTAAACCCATCGGCGTATTCCAGCCTTGCCGACCTATTCCAACCGGATAGGTAAACACCTTATCGGCGTGTTGTTTAGGATAGTAAAATAAACGCATATTTGCGAGATTCAATACAATACCCTTATGAGGCGTATCTGGAAGAATGAATTGTAAAGGCAATACTACTCGACTTCCTGCTTGAGGAGTCCACGGAGCAATGGTTGGATTAGCCACACTAATATCGTTATAGCCAAGACCAAAATGCCGAGCTATATCTGATAAGGTATCATTTTCACGCGTGGTAACTACGGCCAACTTGCCAATGATAGTTTGATTATCAGCCAACTGAAACTCATGTGCCTCAATAGCTTCAGATTGCGGCTGAATTCCTTGCTCTTTATCTTCTTCATTAAAAACCACGTTTTCGCCAAAATCGGGGAAGAAAACCATGTGCTGACAGCCACTGATTAATAGACTGAATACAATGCCCCCTGATAACTTTATAACCGATGAGATTGAATATTTAAAGCCTGACGTGTTCATTTATTTTACCCGAAACGTAAAGACCATTTATTTTAGTCTTTAATATAATTGTGAACATTTAGGAAACCTTCTATTTTTTAACAACTTCCCAAGTTTTTCTTTAGTTTAATACAGTAAAACTTAACGGACTATTAACCTTACCAGTATTTTTCTTGGTCTATTAAACTCATAATAGAATTATCCCCCGTATCATGTAGTATCATGATATTTTGTTAAGAACAGATCACCCTATCTTCAATTGCTTTAACGACTAAAAATTTACTATGCAAATATGGGTCGATGCAGATGCCTGTCCAAAAGCAGTAAAAGAAATTTTATTTAGGGTAGCAGAGCGCACCACAATACTAACAACACTGGTTGCCAACCAATTTTTACAAACGCCACCTTCACGCTATATCAAGTTTTTACAAGTTAAATCAGGCTATGATGTGGCCGATAATGAAATCGTCAAAAGATTAATTGCTGGTGACTTGGTCATTACCGCTGATATTCCTTTAGCTTATGAGGTTATTGAAAAAGGCGGGCATGCTATCAACCCTCGAGGAGAACTTTATAACCAAGAAAATATAAAAGATCGCTTGAGTATGCGTGACTTTATGGATACTTTGCGATCTAGCGGTATCGATACAGGCGGCCCTGCTACCTTACACTCAAGGGATATACAGGCATTTGCAAATCAATTGGATAAGTTTTTAGCTCAACAATAATTACTCACCGTTAATTTAAATGAGTTTTCTGCTATTGAAAAAATAACGACTACCACAAAAAACAAACAAACTTTGTATTTTCCCTTAATTTTACGCAGCCTGTTAAAATGACAGTTATTTTTTCAAATGGGATTTCAAATAATGTTTGAGCTATATCTTGATACCGCAGATGCAAAACAAGTTGCTCGCTTTAATGCCTGTTTACCTATCAAGGGAATAACAACAAACCCTTCGATTCTAGCTAAATCAGGTAAGGGCTTGAAGCAAGTGTTATCAGAATTGGACAGCGTTATAGGAAGTGGTGGCCGCTATCATGTTCAGGTTGTAAGCCAAACCGTTGATAATATAGTAGAAGAAGCTAAAAACATCCATAAACTACCTTATGATATGGTAGTAAAAATTCCGGCAACTGAAGTGGGCCTTGCTGCTATCAAAAAGATAAAAGCTGAAAAGATCACAGTACTTGCAACCGCTATTTACAGTGCTCAGCAAGGTTTTCTTGCCGCCTTATGTGGCGCAGATTACCTTGCTCCTTATGTTAACCGGATTGATGCAATGGGTGCGAATGGTAATGGTGTAGTGGCTGACTTGCAATTATTGCTAAACCAACACCACTTAGAAAGCAAAATACTACCCGCTAGCTTTAAAAACGTTCAACAGGTCATGGATGTCCTAAAACTGGGTGTTGGCGCCATCACACTTCCCTATGATATCGCAGTGCAGTTGTTTGCTCATCCATCGGTTCAGCCTGCTGTCGATCAATTTAGTCATGATTGGCAAGAAGCTTTCGGCAGTAAGCTTTCATTTGAAAGCTGAATCTATAATTGATAACCTTTGTTACGATTAACAATGAATATTCAGTATAGCTTTCCCGTTAAATCCAGATACGTCAAGTAAAGCCGCATATCAAATTCTAACTGGTAGTATTCAGGCTCCATATACTCACATAACTTATAAAACGACTTGTTATGTTCTTTTTCTTTTAAATGTGCCAACTCATGTACGACAATCATTTTTAAGAATTCAATTGGGCATTTTTTAAACACTACCCCTATGCGAATTTCATTTTTTGATTTCAGATTATTACCCTGAACCCTCGATACAAAAGAATGTAATCCTAGCGCTTGATGCAGCACATCTATTTTATCATCGTAAATAATTTTACTAAGCGGACTGGATTGACGAAGAAACTGATTCTTTATAGCTATTACGTAGCCATAGAGCGCTTTATCCGTTCTAATATCATGGCTAAGCGGATATTTCTTTAATAAGACTTCGCCCAATTTTTTATTATTGATAAGTTTATGTACTTGATCCATTACCGTTTCCGAATAACCTGCCAAGTATTTTAATTTAATCATTTAATATAACTGAATGTGTAAAGCCAATTGGCGGTAATGAAAGCAACCGTTAATTCCAAGGCGGCTGATCGCCGCTATAGGCAATAAAATCCTTATCTGCCGGATACGTAATGACCCCAGGCTTATCCTGATTAGCGGCTGAACTGTTTGGCTTAGCTGTTTTTAAAGAACTTGATTTAGCCTTCAACGTTAAAGATGCAGCGTCGGCGATCGTTTCAGACTGCCATTGCTTAAAAGGCGTCATATCCAAATCACTTGAAACATACCATTTTTTATTGATGGCATCCCATCTGGCACCCAATGCTTTTACAGCATCTTTTTGCGCATAAGGAACATTAAGATATATTTTCGAGTTTGTCATTTTTACCGGGTAGAGATCCTTAGAGTATATGCGTCGATATTGTAAAGGATTGCTTGGTCAATAAGCTGAGAAATTTAAAATAAAGCCCATAAGAGAATGGTTAACTCTTAGTACTAACTAGGAAAAAGTCATACGCCTCGCTTTGTGCCCTTTGCTTTAACGCTATAAATAGAATCTAAAAACTATTGTCATAAAGAAGTAACATACTGTTTGTTACAATAGCTTTTTAATATTTGATAAATTAATTATGTCTAGTTTTACTATTCTCGTTGTTGAAGATGAAGACGCTATCAGAGGCATGTTAATGATGGTGCTTGAACAAGCCGGCTTTTTTCCCATTGCTGCGATTGATGCAGAAGACGCGCAAAAGACCTTGGATGAAAATCCACCTGACTTAGTTCTGCTAGACTGGATGTTACCCGGGATAAGTGGTGCTGAATGGGCACGGCGACTAAAAAAAGAACCCATTTATCGCGAAATACCCATAATATTATTAACCGCACGCGGGGAAGAAGAAGATAAAGTTAGAGGCCTTGAAATTGGTGCTGATGACTATATGACTAAACCGTTCTCTCCCAAAGAATTAGTAGCACGTATTCGCGCTGTTTTACGAAGAAGTGGTAAAATACAAGGGCAAGCACAAATCAACCTGGGTGATTTAATGCTCGATACCGAACAGCATCGACTCAGTATTGGTGATAAACAATTAGAAGTCAGCCCTACAGAATTTCGGTTAATGCATTTTTTCATGACGCACCCCAACAAAGTGTACACTCGCACCCAATTGCTCGACCAAGTCTGGGGACGCAGTGTCTACATTGAGGAGCGCACTATTGATGTTCATATTCGCCGACTTAGAAAAATCCTTGAAGAATACGGACGTGAGGATTTGGTTCAAACTGTCCGTGGTTTTGGCTATCGATTCTCTTTGACAGATTAATTATTATGGGCGTGTGGCAAAAAGAAATTATTTCAGTAATTTTGCTATTATTGGTGGTGGTTATTGTTGGAGCAATGACCGGACACTTAATTCTCATGATATTTTTGCTAATGCTGGGCATTATTATTCGCCTGACTACGCAAATTAACCGATTTGAAAAATGGATAAGTACCGGAGGCAGAAGCAAATACCCAAAAGCCAAGGGTATTTGGGAAGAAATTTATTACCATGTTTATCGCCTAAAAAAACAGGATAAAAATCGTAAGAAGAAGCTCAGTAAAATGATTGACCAATTTCGTCAGTCAACCGAAGCTTTACCGGATGCCGCAATAGTTTTAGGTGTGAATGATGAAATTGACTGGGCTAATAAAGCGGCAAGAGAGGTTTTTGGCCTACATAAATCAGATATCGGCCAACGGATTCCAAACCTCATTCGCTTTCCTGACTTTATTCGTTATCTAAAGTCAGGGAATTACAAAGACTCTGTGATTTTGCCCTCCCCCATTAATAGTCGTATTACCCTTGAAGTTCGGGTTATACCCTATGGCGCTGGACTGCGATTACTCCTTGCACAAGATATTACGCAACTTAAAAAAATGGAACGAATGCGTAAAGATTTTGTGGCAAATGTATCGCATGAACTGAGAACCCCATTAACCGTTTTAAAAGGTTACCTGGAAACGCTTCAGGATATGGATGATGAACAATCCCCCTTATTAACCAATTCGTTTAAACAAATGCAGGGGCAAACTGAGCGCATGCAGCATCTTGTCGATGATTTGTTATTATTAACCCGACTGGAAACCCAACAGAAAAAAACACAGTGTGTTGATGTGCCTGCATTACTAAACCAAATATGTTCAGAAATTGAGGCCCTTGAAAGCGCAACAAAACGCATCGAATTAACCTTGGAAACTGCAGCCCATATTGTTGGCGAAGAACAAGAATTACGTAGCGCATTTACTAATTTATTAGGTAATGCGCTTAAATATTCTAACCCGAACACATTAGTAAAATTGCGATGGCATCAAGAACAAGGATCTGTAGTACTGACTATTGAAGATGAGGGGGAAGGCATTTCTAAAAGTGATATTCCCAGAATTACAGAAAGATTTTACCGCGTTGAAACCAAGCGCATAACAAAAGTCACTGGAACCGGGCTTGGTTTGGCAATTGTTAAACATGTACTGATGCGGCACGATGCCCACCTAGATATCACCAGTGAACTGGGCAAAGGGAGTTGTTTCAGTTGCTCCTTTCCTGACAAACGTATTTGCAACTAAAGTAAATCAGCTAATTACATTTAAAGTAGTTAAATTATCCCTAATCAGCATTAGCTTTTGCAAGACAGTACCTCAAACTTACAAATAGCATTTGTTCCACCATTTACATAACCACCCTCGCAAAAACGACCTTGTCGTTATTCTTTACGGCCACTAAAGAGCAACCATATTTGCACCAGACAAAACTTTTTAATGTCTTTACTGTGCTTCCTGACACCCATTATTTTATTGTGATAAATAGTTCCACAACCATCAATCAATACAGCATCTTGCATCAAATTCTGCGATAATAAAACTTAAATATTTCACTAAAATCTTCGTTTCTCTTATATCAGCTAATATTCTCTTACTTGACGACTAACCTATGAAAGCCAAAAATACATTTAACCCCTGTGATTTAGTAATTTATGGCGCACTGGGTGATCTATCGAAACGCAAGCTAATCATTTCCTTATATCGCCTTGAAAATGCTAACTTTCTTGAACCTGATACCCGTATTATTGGCGTCGATTTACACGACATAAAAAGCTCTGGATTTGTTGAAATAGCACAAAAAAGCCTGCAAGATTTTTTGAGTGACAAGATTGATCCAGCCGTATGGGAACGCTTCTCAGCCAGACTATCCTATCTAAAAATAGACCTGACCAAGCCCGAGCAATATAAACAACTAAACGCAGTTATTGACCAAAAATCGAGAATCATGGTCAATTACTTTGCTGTATCGCCCTTTTTGTTCAAAAATATTTGCCAGGGACTCGATCAATCAGGTGTTTTAACTGAAACCTCGCGCATGGTGATGGAAAAGCCCATCGGACATGATCTTAAGTCTTCAAAAGAAATCAATGATGTCGTCGCCAGTGTATTCAATGAGAAACAGGTTTATCGAATTGATCATTACCTAGGCAAAGAAACCGTATTAAATTTGTTAGCACTGCGCTTTGCCAATTCTATTTTTACCACTAACTGGAATCACAACACCATTGATCATATTCAGATTACTGTTGCTGAAGAAGTGGGTATTGAAGGTCGCTGGGATTATTTTGATAAAACAGGTCAGTTGCGTGACATGGTGCAAAATCATTTATTACAGATTTTAACCTTCATTGCCATGGAACCCCCCGTTAATCTCGAAGCTGAAAGCATTCACAATGAAAAAATAAAAGTGCTTAAAGCCCTGCGCCCTATTACTCACCACAATGTAGAAGAAAAAACCGTACGCGGACAATATACTGCGGGCTACATTAAAGGCTGTGCTGTTCCTGGCTACCTTGAAGAAAAGGGAGCCAATACTGAAAGCACAACAGAAAGCTTTGTCGCTTTACGGGTTGATATTGATAATTGGCGTTGGGCGGGCGTACCCTTTTACTTGCGTACAGGTAAAGCCTTAACCGGAAAAAGAACTGAAATTGTGGTTTATTTTAAACAGTTACCCCACAATATTTTTAAAGACAGTTTCCGTGATTTACCGCCTAATAAATTAATCATTCACCTACAACCGAATGAAGGCGTAGAAATCGAAATGCTTAATAAAATACCCGGCATTGATGAGCATATTAAGCTAAAAAAGACCAAGCTGGATTTAAGTTTTTCTGATACTTTTAAAGAAAGCCGTATTTTTGGTGGTTACGAAAAATTGGTACTCGAAGCCATGCGTGGTAATCCAACACTATTTTTAAGTCGCGAAGAAATTGAACAAGCCTGGACTTGGGTTGATTCAATTCAAAACGCCTGGCATCATTATAAAGATGCACCCAAGCCCTATTCGGCAGGTACTTGGGGCCCTGTTGCCTCAGTTGCTTTAATTGCCAGAGATGGCCGAGCTTGGGAAGAATAACTAATCCTCCTCCGATCCATAAATCAGGAATAAAAGATGCATCCAGTAATTGATAAAGTCACGCAAGAAATCGTTGAGCGCAGCCATAAGACGCGCTCGGCCTACCTAAATTATATTGATGCAATCGCAAAAAAAGGCCCTATCCGTTCAGGCATGGGCTGCGGTAATTTAGCGCATGGCTTTGCCGCGTGCAGTGCCAGCGAAAAAGCAGATTTAACTGGCGATCAAAAAGCCAACATCGCTATCATTACCTCTTACAATGATATGCTATCTGCACATCAACCCTACAAAGATGCACCTGATTTAATTAAAACCGCTATTAGAGCAGCGGGTGGTGTTGCACAAGTTGCCGGCGGAGTTCCCGCCATGTGTGATGGCATCACTCAAGGTCAACCGGGCATGGAACTATCATTATTTAGTCGTGATTTGATTGCCATGACCACCGCTATTGGCATGAGCCATAACATGTTTGATGGCGCTATCTATTTAGGCGTTTGTGACAAAATTGTACCGGGGCTTCTCATTGGCGCACTGAGTTTTGGTCACTTACCGGCAATATTTATCCCTGCAGGCCCCATGCCCAGCGGCTTAACTAACAAAGAAAAAGCGCGTGCTCGTCAAGCTTATGCCACCGGTCAAATTGGTCGTAAAGAACTGCTTGAAGCCGAATCTGCGTCTTACCACAGTCCCGGCACGTGTACCTTTTACGGCACAGCAAACAGCAACCAAATGATGATGGAAATTATGGGCTTGCACCTACCGGGTAGCTCGTTCATTAATCCTTACACACCCTTACGTGAAGAATTAACCATCGCAGCGGCCAAACAGGTTTTAAAATTTACGGCATTGGGTAATGATTATCGTCCGATTGCCCACATGGTTTCCGAAAAAGCAATCGTAAATGCTGTCATCGGGCTATTGGCAACTGGTGGTTCAACCAATCATACCATGCACTTAATAGCAATTGCGCGTGCATCCGGCATCGTGCTTAACTGGGATGATTTTGACAAACTGTCCAAAGCCGTTCCATTAATCACCAAAATATATCCAAACGGCCCTGCTGATGTTAACCATTTTCAAGCGGCTGGCGGAATGGGCGTATTAATAGCGGAGCTATTAAGAAACGGGCTTCTGCATGAAGATATTTTGACAGTTGCTGACCAACGGGGTATGAACAACTATTGCCAAGAACCCAAGCTGATTGACGAAAAATTAATTTGGGTACCTGTTCCTGAAACGTCTTTAGACACCCAAGTTCTGGGTACTGTAGAAAAACCCTTTGCAACAGGGGGTGGTTTACATGTTATGCACGGTAATTTAGGTCGTGGCATATCCAAATTGTCCGCCGTATCACCCGAACATCATATCGTAGAGGCACCTGCTATTGTCTTTGATGACCAAGAAGATATGCTGGCTGCTTTTAAACGTGGTGAATTGGAAAAAGATTTTATTGCTGTCTTACGTTTTCAAGGTCCCCGTTCCAATGGTATGCCAGAACTGCACAAACTCACGCCACCCTTAGGTGTATTACAAGATAAAGGCTTCAAAGTTGCATTGGTTACAGACGGCCGTATGTCTGGCGCTTCGGGTAAAGTGCCTTCTGCCATTCATATGTGTCCGGAATGTGAATCCGGTGGTCCGTTAGCTAAAGTACGTAGTGGCGATATTATTTACATGAATCTGCAAACCGGCCACATCAATGTTCTGGTTGAAGAAGCCGAATTCAATGCCAGAATTCCAGTGCCTAATTCTGCTAAAAATCACCACTATGGAATGGGACGCGAAATGTTCGGGGGCTTCCGCTTAGGCGCCTCTTCTGCAGAAACAGGCGCCTCAAATCTGTTTTTGGTTGACTGATACCACACAAACTTATATGAACCCCTGTCGGCTTACGCAGTTGCTAAACCGACCTACAAACATAACAAACTAGCGAGTCATACAATGAGTTCAAATAACTGGAAAATTCAACCTACAGACGTTTTAAACGCTGGCCCTGTCATGCCTGTTATGGTCATTCAAAACCTTGATGATGCAGTGCCCTTAGCAAAAGCTTTGGTTGCAGGTGGCATTAGAGTTTTAGAAATTACTCTGCGCACACCTATTGCATTAGAAGCTATCAAACTCATTAGTCAACAAGTTGAAGGAGCGATTGTTGGTGCAGGTACTATTACAACACCGGAACAATTAAAAGCCGCTGAAGATGCAGGCGCCGTATTTGCGATTAGTCCCGGATTAACCCCTACCCTATTGGCTGCAGCTAAAGCCGGCACTATTGCCCTGATTCCCGGTATATCAAGCCTGTCAGAATTAATGTTGGGTATGGAATACGGACTAGATCACTTTAAATTTTTCCCGGCGGAAGCTGCGGGGGGCATACCCATGCTTAAATCTATTGCCGGTCCTATTCCATCAGCCACTTTTTGCCCAACCGGCGGAATTTCTCCAGAAAATTACAATGCCTATTTAAAGCTTGGTAATGTAGCCTGTGTTGGCGGTTCCTGGCTTGTTCCTGCTGATGCAGTAAAAGACAAAAACTGGGATAAAGTCACAGCATTAGCAAAACAAGCCATCGCTGATGTCACTTACTCCTAAGAAACACTAAAATAAAGTCAACTTTAATCTGACAGATTAACTTCTTGATGTCGGTAATTTTAGCTAGGCTAAAACAGCAACTACACATTAATTAAGCTAAGCTGTTATTTAAAAACTTTACCAGGCCCTGATAACGCCATCCGTTTTAACTTAAGAGAAAATCATGACCAATCAACGTAATCTGACCTTAAATGAAAATGCTCAATCTTTATGCGAGCTACCTATTTTATCCGGAACTACAGGACCTGATGTCATTGATGTCGAGACCTTGTATAAACAAACCGGTATGTTTACTTACGATCCTGGTTTTACATCTACCGCCAGTTGCAGCTCAACCATTACCTATATAGATGGTGAAGCCGGCATATTACTATACCGTGGCTACCCTATCGAACAACTGGCAGAAAAATGTACTTTTCTGGAGGTTTGTTATTTGTTACTGAATGGCGAACTACCCTCAAATGAAGAACTGCTTGAATTTCAAGGCACTATAACCATGCACACCATGGTTCATGATCAGCTTACCAACTTTTTTAAAGGCTTTCGTCGTGATGCCCACCCTATGGCTATTATGGTTGGCGTAGTCGGTGCCTTGTCAGCGTTTTACCATGATGCACTCGATATAAAATCCAAAAATGATCGCGATATCAGCGCTATTCGTCTGATTGCTAAAGTACCGACAATCGCAGCCATGTGTCATAAATACAGCACAGGCTTGCCCTTTATGTACCCGCAAAACAAACTCAGTTATGTGGAAAATTTCATGCGCATGATGCTGGCAACCCCCTGCGATGTTTTCGTACCTAATCCGGTATTGGTCCGCGCCTTGGACAGAATATTAATTCTGCATGCCGACCATGAACAAAACGCCTCAACGTCTACCGTACGTTTAGCCGGCTCCAGTGGTGCCAATCCTTACGCCTGCATTACCTCTGGCATTGCCTGTCTTTGGGGAGCCGCACACGGTGGCGCTAATGAAGCTGTATTGAATATGCTCACTGAAATTGGCGATGCTGCACATATACCTGAATATATCGCCAAAGCAAAAGATAAAAACGACCCGTTTAGACTCATGGGTTTTGGTCACCGTGTCTATAAAAATCATGATCCCCGTGCCAAATTGATGCGAGCAACCTGTCATGAAGTCCTCACAGAATTGGGCTTACATGACGATCCAATATTTAAATTAGCACTAGAACTTGAGCGCATCGCCCTTGAAGACAGTTACTTTATCGAGAAAAAACTTTACCCGAATGTCGATTTTTATTCCGGCATTGTTTTTCACGCCCTAGGCATACCCACCAATATGTTTACCGCCATGTTTGCAATGGGCAGAACCGTTGGTTGGATAGCACATTGGGATGAAATGATCGCTGATCCCAATCAAAGAATCGGACGCCCCCGACAGCTTTACACGGGCGAAAAAATGCGAGATGTTCCCGCTAATCATGGTAAACCAGCTTAATTCTGATAGATACCACTAAACAACCATCAACTTAAACTGATGGTTGTTTTGGCTAACCTAGAAAAATTATTACGAAATAAGATAAATCTATTGATTATTTGCTTTGCAGAGCCGTTTCTTTAGCCAAGCTTTCTTGATGAATTGCATGCATGCATGATTGCCTTGATAAAGGTTTCAGACAGTTGCGCTTGCTGTCCTAATTGAATGTTTTTTTGAACAATTTCTTCAGATCTTTTTGATTGCAAAACCGGTAGGTTGTAGCTCGCTTTATAACGACCAACAGCGCTTACCACCTTCATTCTTTCTCCCAATACTTGTATAAGCTGGGCATCCAGTTTGTCTATTTCAGCGCGATAGCCTTGCAAGCTTTCTTGTTGTTTATTTTCAGCATGACAAGGTGCCTGAAAAAAGAGTGTGATGGATAAAATGGCTATCAGCTGGACGTTGTTATTCATTAAACGCATAGAACACAATACTATTTTCAAGATAAATAGGGCTTAATAAATAACTTACTCATGCAAACGAAGCCAAGAGCAAGTCATTCTAATTTACGTGGCTTTATTCAATAACAACAACGTCGTTACGTTTAATAACGCCTGTTTGAATCACTTTAGCGTAAACACCGACAGAAGGTAGAGCCTTGTTAGCGAAAGGCACATGCACGGTATTTTCAGCAATTATCTTTAAAATCTTGGCATCTTTAGCAAGGTCACTTTGCGCAAGCGTTGGCATGACACAGCGTGGACACGGATCAGTTATTAATAATTTAACTTCACCGATACGAATTGTTTTACCCACCCAGTCATTTTCGACAAAGCCGGTTTGTTCAGGTAATGTTGAAATGATCAAATTAGGACGAAAACGTCGTGACTCCATTCTTCCAGCGGGATATCTTTTTTGTAACTCTGTTAAGGTAGCAGTGGTTAAAATATGTACGGTTGAATAATCAAAAAAACTCCCCTCACCGGCATCACCCGAAATAGCTTCATCACTGATTTCAGTGTTTTCACCATCATATTCAGGCCAATATTGCTCAAGAGTCGCTTGAGTAGGCGCTTGTTTTATTAACGTCACCTCACGATTTAATGCAGTCGTCAGTAAGGCTTGCGCATCAACTTGATCACTATCTAAGGCGTTACCGTTGGGCAAAGTAATTGATACTTCAGGAATGGGGTTATTAATTTCGGGTGTTTGTTTGTAACGGGCATGGAAATAAAATATTTCAGGCCATTTTTTCGGGTTTTTAGCGCTGACAATTTTATTCGTTTGCGTATCAAGTAAGGCATAACTACGATCGCCCAATAAGCCGTTATCCGTTACAACAGCAGAATTTAGTTCTTCTCCCATCATTGATTTAACAGGGTAACGCCAAATCGAAGCTAGAAACATTGTGGTATCTGACATAAGTAAAATCCTCTTTTATTATTATTTTATAGTTGTACGAAACACTTTTTAATTTTTATTATTGCATAAGCCTTAACTCAGGCTTGGTTCCACTTAAACACATTTTAACCGGATATGACTCGCAGTAGAAGCCGATTTAACGGGGTTAGTTTGAATCACTCATACCAATAAATCTCATCTATATCTGTTATTTCGTCTTTTAACACATTCAAATCTTTAATCTTGCCGGTTTTCATATCATAAATCCAGCCATGTATATTTAAATGGCGCTCTTTCCACGCTTTTTGTACTATCGACGTTTTAGTTAAATTATGGACTTGTTCAATCACATTAAACTCTACCAGCTTATCAGCACGTAAGTTTAGATCATCAATTAAAGTCAGCTCTGCTTTGTGTTTTACATAAATATCTTTAATATTTAAAAGCCATTTATTAACCAAACCATGATTCTTTTTAGTCATGGACGCTAATATCCCGCCACAACCGTAATGACCACAAACGATAATATGCTTAACCTTTAAAACTTCAACTGCATATTGCAAGACACTCATCACGTTTAAATCGGTATGAACCACCATGTTAGCAATGTTTCTTTGCTCAAAAATCATCCCTTTTTGAGTTTTACAGATTTCATGCGGTGGCACTCGACTATCAGAACATCCTATCCATAAGAATTCAGGATGTTGGCCTTCAGCATGCTTAGTAAAATAATCAGGATTTTTAGCTAATTGCTCTTGGGCCCATTCTTCATTATTGGCGAGTAATTGTTTATATTCAATTTCTTGATTACCAAACATAGTTGTTTCGTGATGTTAAGATTAAAAGCTGATTGAAAAATACCTAAATGATAGCCCCTCGCACGAATTAAGTGCGCAGTTTGGATTATAAACACCAACAGTCGTATTTACCACAGCAACCCTCAATTTATGAAATAAAACCTGTACTCTCAAAAAGCTTAAACAGGAATATCAACAAAAGTGGCGTCATAACTTGTCTTAACAATAGATCCGGTTAATGGCTTAAGCATTGATGTTTTACCCACCATAATATCGACTGCTTTTAACAAGCGCTTAAAAACCGACTCTTGTAGATAAGGAATGTTATGTTTTTTGCACAATGCCATCACCAGGGGCTGCACTTTCTGATACTGACTTAAGGGCATATCCGGCCACAAATGATGTTCAATTTGATAATTTAACCAACCGTAAAAGAAGTCGTTTAAATTGGAGCCGGTTGGATAATTCACAGAGCCTAAAATTTGCCGCAGGTAAAATTCTCCCTTACCCTTAGCTTTTTCGTCAAACATCATGACATCATCACCGGCATGATTCGGGATCATTACCAAAAAACTGTGCATATTAGTCAATATTTCCGCCAAAATTGAATTAAGCAAGACGCTAATAACAGCAAAGCTTCCCAACGGTAAAAACAGCAAAGGCAACAAAACAAAGCGATAAGCGATATAAGGCAAAATACTCTGTAACCATAAGCCCCTGCCCTGTTTGGTATATAAACTCCAGGCGCCCAAGCGAGTCATCACGGGTGCGGCCTCACCCTGATGCTTGGCAGCATCCAGACATAATTCCTTATGAGTTCGGGGGGTGTAATAGACAATTTTCCAAATTCCGGAAAAAAGCGCCACAATCACATAACGCAGCCACATCGGCAGGCTTGATTGTCTTAACCACTCCATATTATGTTGCGCATTGTTGGGGTCATTAATTTCACCCAAACTATAATGATGAAGCTTGTCATGCTCATGATGCCACCCAGCCGGTGTCATCCAGTCAGGCCAATCCAAAAATCGTCGCCAACCTTGCGCAAAAGTCTTGCTGGTATAATTACTGCTAACGCCTTCAATTTTGTTGTAGGCTCTATGAACAATCGGATGACCCACTTGTGTCCAGCGCGTAAAACTACCTTGACTAATTAATAATGCAGAAAAAGGATTAGGGAAAATCCAGGCCGTAGCATAACCAACGAGTGAACAAATTTTTCCCCACCGTTCCATTTTTATTAAATGCTTAAAATCCTCAATGCCGATATTGTCTAAGGCTTGTTGGTGAATTTCATTGATGTCTTTAACTAATTGATTACGATCTACTGCTTGATAACTCTGTAAACTCAAAACGTGTTGCCCTTTTTTAATTGTAATAACCCTAAAAACCACAGTTAGTTCACGAAAAAATCGAAAGTAAGCATTATGTTCTAATGCACAGTCTCTCATCTTTTAGATGACCAACTGCACATTGTATCTTTTTGAATATTTTCATGCTCTTTGTATTTTCGTGGAGCCATTTATTTCTACTCTATCTTTTTGACGTAGACTCAGACACCCTGATCTCTACCCGGCGTGATTTTCTTTTAACGTCAATAAAACATCATACAAATTAAACAGATACCATCATAAAGCTGAAAAAAAGACAATATAGCTTGCTAAGTGCGTCGGATTTTGAAATGATCCCGAATTTGCTGCTGCCCTCACTATTAGAGCTCTGTACACTCAGCCAGGAATTCAAAATGCCTCAGTTACAACTGCCGATGTTTCCTTTTGGTGTCACCCCTGTTACCGCCTTACTCTCCTTCATCAAGGAGGATAAGAACATTACCTATTTCAATGGTAGCTTACCGGTGCTTAGTCACCTGGAAGAAGATAGCCAATCATTCCGTATGATCACGGCGCAATTCTGTGTCAATGGTCATGCTCAACAAATGGAGATTGTCCGCGCATTTGGGGTAACCCCTATCAGTGTTAAGCGCTCCGTCAAATTGTATCGAGAAGAAGGCCCTCGCGGTTTCTATAATCAAAAAACTAAACGCGGTGCGGCGATATTAACGCCCACGGTGATCGAGCAAGTTCAACAGTTTTTGAGTAATCACGAAGAAGTTGCCGATATTGCCGCAAAGTTCGGCATCAAAGTCGACACCTTGTCTAAAGCCATCCGGGCAGGACGGCTACATAAGCCCGCTAAAAAAAAGACAGTACTAACCTCGTAAGCTGTAAAAGTCTGCGTAGTAGCGCTGATCGAGCCGCACTTATGGGCGTCGGTGCACAAGATGTGATGGGGCGAGTTGCTGCCAGTATTGGTGACCTGGAATCTGTAGCACCCGAGTTTCAAGCCGTTTTAGATGTCCCCAATGGCGGTGTCCTGTTCGCTGTGCCAGCCTTGTTAGCCATGGGGCTGTTGAAATATACCGACCAGTTTTTCAAATTGCCTAAAGGTTACTATGGCATGGACAGCCTATTTTTATTGTTGGCTTTCATGGTCTTTACGCGGCTCAAATGTATTGAAAAGTTACGCTATTGCGCTCCCGGTGAATGGGGAAAATTATTAGGGCTGGATCGTATTCCTGAAGCACGCACCTTGCGCAACAAAGTACAACTACTCACTGATGATAACCAGGCTAAAGGCTGGAGCGCTGAAATGTGTAGCTATTGGATGGAATTAGCCCCGGAACAAGCCGCTGTTTTATACATCGACGGCCATGTTCGCGTCTATAACGGTAGCCAAACCCAATTGCCCCGGCATCTGGCGAGGCTACAAGAACCCGTTGCAAAAACATGCCGCTATCAGCCACCCGAAGATGCGCTGATGCAGTTCCTTCAATCGCTATAACTATGTGAAGATCTAGGTCGGCTCAATGCTTCTAGTATAAGGGCCGACCAAGGAGATGACACCGCAACTTCACATAGCTTTGACCTAAACATAGGTGTCATCAGCGGACTGACGGCTACTCCCAACCAACGTCAGCATTATATGCAATTGCTGTCTTTCAAGTCGCCCTAATGAAGGTATTTTAAGATATTAAAAATGTAAAATACAGGATGTATTATTAATACTGATCTTGAACATTGGTCTGAAGTTTCCCAGTTTCTAAAAACCTTTATCCCGCTACTTATCTGGGTATTTAATGTAGGGTTTGCTACGATTATGGCAAACTCCACTTTAATAAGTTTTCCCTTATAGGCTAATGACTCAAGAACTGGGAAACTTCACCATTGGTTAAACAAATAGTTTATGTATGCGCAAGAAAAACTCGCTCAATGATATTATCCGGTAAGTTAATACGATCAAACGCAGTTACAGGATAAAGATAGTCTTCACCAGATTCATCAATAACTCTAATTTGACCATGCTTTTTTGCATCGGCATCAGCGACTATCTCATAGAGTTTACGCATTTCCAGTGATACTTCGTAGCCATGGTTATCGACACAGACAACAAATTCGTGTGTATTCATAGTTATATATCCAAATAACGCTTAATTTTAAACTCGCACTTTCCAATGCCATTAGCTTCATACCAGTGAAGCTCTGCATCGCGAAGCGTCCCATCACTCAAACGAACATAGCGAAACCTTTACGCTTACGCCAGTTACCCAGACCATGAACTTTCCTAAGACGTGGCAACTCTCTGATAGCAGAGCCACGAGCAAAAGTCTCAGTTTGTCTGATTTTACCAATTATTTCAAAGTCCATTTCCTGATTCTAGCACGACTGACTCTATCTAGCTAAAGATAAGGCCAAGCCAAGCAATAACAAGTCTATGTATTGATTGTCCGGGGGTAGTTAGAGTTAATGAGCGCACTTGTGCCGCATATCAACAGCTTAGATTAGTGCATAAGCCAGCCTTTTAAGCCTTTGCTGCCCTTAAAATTATCAATATCTTTCTCGCCAGATAACAAAAGCTGTAATAAAGACTTGTTTTGAAACCGGCAGGTCTGTGTAACACTTAGGAGTCTCAAATAATGGGGAGTTGTTTCTTTACCAAAGGTTCCTGAAATCTTTCTTTGAACTGCCAAATGTCGGATTGCCCTCTCAGCTGCATTATTATTCCAAGGTATGCCATCAATATCGATAAAAACAAATAGTTTTTCACGGTATTTTATGAATCGTTTTTGAAAAGTCTGTGTAGTATCTGATGTGTAGACGTTGTCATTAATGAATTTCTCATAAAAGCTATCAACATTTAATTTGAACTTACGTAAATGCCTTGTTTTTAAGCCATATTTTTCAACGGCCTGTAGGATAGGGGTGATTAGTTCTCCAACTGCACAGACGAAATTTTCATATTCTTTATCAAAAGGTGATTTGCGGAGATTCTCGTTTAAATCGCGAATCAAATGTGCCCAACATTTTTGCTGTAAACAAGGAACTGAATCATAACCGCCGTAGAAATCCGAGCAAAGAACCCCAGCATAGCCATTCAGCAACTCATGAACTATTGTCGATTCTCTATTTTCAGTTAGTTTGAAAATTACATGTGTTCCGTCTGTGATTACCCAAACGTATTGCGAAGCTCCAACGATATTAATAGTGGTTTCATCCATATGAATAACTGGGCTATTCAGAATACGTTCAAGCAACATTTTTTCTGTATCTTTGTAAAAACCAGAAAAACTTACAATTTGACTTTGTATAGTTGATTCGTTAATGTATTCTCCAAAACTATCCTCAACTAATTGGGCAATTTTATTGAAAGGTAGGCGCATAGGTAATCTGTGATAGCTTACCCATGCTATAAAGCCATGTCCATACATGGTTCCTGCGCCAAGCTTTCGAATTTGTGGCGGACTAAATGAATGTTTGCATGCTGTGCAACGGCCTTTCTTGCCTATGTACTTGGTAATATCTTTCTTGACTCCTCTTGATGTAAATTTCAAATCAAATATTGTTTGGGATGCTTCAATCTGGGTAGGCTTAAGTTTTCTTCCTGGATGATTCGGGCACGTCCTACCTCGTCTAACTTGATTAATCTTATTGACTTTTCTACCTTGTGAAATAAGCCGTTTCTTCTTATTGTCGCCACTATCATCAGTAGATGTGGTTACATCTTCCTTATTTTTAAGCCTAATTTTCTTTTGCTCATAAGTTCCGTGAGCCGAAAGTAAAATATTCGACAACTGTTTTGAGAGATTAGACGCCGATTCTGGCATGGAACCACCTTCCTTATCAGCAAACCTAACATGTTCAGAATGTGAGCCGTCAGCAGCGATCAGCCTGAGATGCTCTGTTAGTCCTTTAAAATTTAGACAATCTTCAAGGTTATTGGTTTGCAGCAACTCCCGATAACAATTTTCTTTACTTTGATCGTATTCGTGTCGCCAAACTATGGATTGCAAACCTGTTGCGTTGGGTGAACTCCAGGATAAACCCAAATAATTACAAATATCCTTCAAACCATTCGAATAGACAGGAAAATATATTTTTCCATAAATGCAAGTATTGATGTTTAAGAGTCTTTCAATTATTGTTTTGGTTGGTGTGCCATATCTTTCCCCAAGCTTTAAAATTGCTTTGCTTTCAAAGCTGCCATAATGAAACAAGGGAGAGCTACCGTACTGTTCAATAACAGAAATAAAATCATTCCATGCTGATTCTTCGTCATTTTTTGTAACCGCCCAAAATTGATTATTAACTTGTTTATCTGCTTGATAAACAACGGTTCCAAATAAATAGAAAAAGCTTTCATTCGGAATGCATTCAAAATCGATAAATATTTCAACTTCATGCTTTGGGATTTCAGTGGTTTTATCCTGAATATAAATATTCCCGGTTCTTATTGCGAGCGCTTGAAGCTCATATTTGTGGGCAACATGTTCCTGACGTGAACGTCGCCCCCTTTTGCGAGTGCGATAAAGATATAAAAGCTGCTTGACTGTGAAAATGCCTTTTTTTTCGAACTTTAAGATTTGTTTTTTATTCATTCTACCAAGCAGAAAAAGACTGTCTTCCTGAATGGCAGTCTCTTTACAACTATTTTGAAATTCGCAATAAGGACAATGTTTATTTAAAAAGACAGGAGGTAAACCGCTATTTTGTGTTAACCAATCTTGAAGTAAAGTAATGCTGGGTTGGCATTTTTTATATTCTCAGATAATTTGACTGTTATGGTTCTACCATCTACTAAAATGACATGTCCATTGTCAGGCAAGTAATTCAGGAGCTTTGAAAGTGTATATCCAATAAATGAAAGTTCGATTTTATCCTCTTGTCCAATTTTATTTGCACTAGAAAAAATAATGGGTTCTTAGCGTGACTCATCTAGTGGCAGTTTATTTGGCACCTTAATTAGCGTTGCGTTTCTTTCGGATAAGCAATCAACTGACAAATTAGCGCAGGTCAGTATATCAACGCCTTTCGAAATTGCTAAAGGAGAGAATGATTCAACGACTAATTGATTGGAGCTTGAGTGAAAATAATTCTGGCGGGTCATGTTGCTTAATTCACTTTGCATATTTTCATAGGCATTTGGTGAGCTTAAGTTAGGAGAAAAAATCAATAAATAGGCTTTTCGCAAGCACAAATTATATCCGCGTATCGCGCGTTCAGAAACTTGTAAGTCATTTTTAATCATGCGTTACACCTTACATATTGATAATGTTGTCGTCATTTTATTTCTAACATTTTAAATCTAGAAACCTAATTTATAAAGTATAAAATTGTATTATCCGTTATTTCTCTAAAACCGACTGACTGCTTTCCGTGAGACTGCTGCCAGATTAAAAATCTGGGATCAATGACAACTTTGGGTCGTTTGTACTCCTTCACTTTTGACAGAGCAAGTTGTGCCATCAAGAGTAATTCACCAACGGCAGCTTTATCGCGATCAATAGGGTAGCTTTGGATGATGAACATGAATGCAGCTTCAAAATCAAATGAGAGAAATACTCATTTGCCATTGAAATGAAACCCTTAGTCTTTTCCTGCTTTATTTAATATCTAAATCTGGTATCTTTGTTCACAATTCAACTGGCTATATATACTTGTCTTGTCTTTTTATATCTCACCTTATTCCCCCTAACTTATTAATAGGATAACTCATGAAAACTCGCGCCGCTGTGGCATGGAAAGCAAACTCACCTCTGGTTATAGAAGAAATTGATCTACAAGGCCCGCAACACGGTGAAGTTTTAGTCAGAATGGTCGCGACTGGCGTCTGCCACACTGATTTATTCACGCTGTCCGGTGATGACCCTGAAGGTATTTTCCCTACTATTCTAGGTCATGAAGGCGGTGGTATCGTCGAAGAAATCGGTACCGGCGTCACTACCTTAAAAGTAGGTGATCATGTCATTCCACTATACACACCTGAGTGTGGAGTATGTAAATTCTGTCTTTCTGGAAAAACTAATTTATGCCAGGCTATCAGAGCCACACAAGGCAAAGGCCTTATGCCTGATGGAACTACGCGTTTTTCAAAAAATGGTACGCCGATATTTCATTATATGGGCACCTCTACCTTCTCCGAATACACAGTAGTCCCTGAGATCGCCTTGGCTAAAATCAATAAAGCCGCGCCCTTAGAAAAAGTATGTCTGTTAGGCTGTGGCATTACTACTGGTATTGGCGCAGTGTTAAATACCGCTAAAGTAGAGCCTGGTTCAACAGTTGCCATCTTCGGACTAGGCGGCATCGGTCTATCTTGTGTTCAAGGTGCAGTTATGGCAAAAGCTGGACGCATCATTGTTATTGATATTAATGAAGATAAATTTGAAATGGCTAAAATGCTAGGCGCCACAGATTTTATCAACCCTAAGAAATATGATGCTCCGATTCAGGATGTCATTGTTGATTTAACCGATGGTGGTGTTGATTATTCTTTTGAATGTATTGGCAATGTCCACTTAATGCGCCAAGCCCTAGAATGCTGCCATAAAGGCTGGGGCGAATCAGTCATTATCGGTGTCGCAGGCGCTGGCCAAGAAATTTCCACTAGGCCTTTTCAATTGGTTACAGGACGCGTTTGGAGAGGCTCTGCCTTTGGTGGTGTAAAAGGCAGAACTGAACTACCCGGCTATGTTGAACGATATATGGCGGGAGAAATAAAGATTGATGAAATGATCACTTTCACCATGCCATTGGAAGAAATAAACACCGCCTTTGATTATATGCATGATGGTAAAAGCATACGATCTGTCGTCATTTTTTAGGATATAAATACCATGACTACTATTGAATTAACAAAAAAAGCAAAATGTTTTGGCGGACGAGTGGAATACTATACTCATGCCTCAGTCGCTACCAAAACTCCAATGACCTTTTCAGTCTTTATCCCTGAAAGTGCGGCGACAAAAGCAAATAAACCAGCAATTATCTGGCTTTCAGGCTTGACCTGCACCGAAGAAAACTTCATCACTAAAGCAGGCGTGTTTCCTTGGGCTAGCGAGCATGGTATTACGGTCATATGCCCCGACACATCACCACGAGGTACCGATTTACCAGGTGAACATGACAGTTACGACTTTGGTTCTGGCGCAGGCTTTTATCTAAATGCCACAGCACAACCTTGGTCAAAAAACTACCACATGTATGATTATGTAGTGAATGAAATCACAGACATTTTATATAACAACTTTGCAATATCGAAAGATAATCTAGCTATTTCTGGCCATTCCATGGGCGGACATGGTGCGTTAATCATGGCTTTGAAAAACAGAAACAAATTTAAGTCAGTTTCTGCCTTTTCACCTATTGTTAATCCAATCAATTGCCCTTGGGGACAAAAAGCGTTTTCTCTTTATTTGGGTGAAAACAAAGCCGATTGGGAGCAGTACGATAGCCTAATGCTAGTTGAAAAATCTGAGTCCATTCCGCCCATATTGATTGATCAAGGTCTTGCCGATGACTTTCTAGCAGAACAGTTAAAAACCGAGGTCTTTGCCAACAAAATCAAAGAAAAAGGTTTTAGCGATTACTGTACTATCCGCATGCAAGAAGGTTATGATCACAGTTATTTCTTCATCACTAGCTTCATTAAAGATCACATGGACTTTCATGCGAGCCATATTTGTCGTGATTAAATAGTCATCATAAGTTAGCCACAAAAAATTCAACGTACGTCTTCCCTGCATGGACTGCCGGGAAGACGTATCCATGTTGCACGCGTAATAGCTGTATTTCCGACACGAGGATTTTCAGCCCTCTGCTCGAACGACTGAGCAAACACTCGACATTGAGAGGGTTACGGTTTTTGTGTGGACAATCAAGATCAGTGATGGATTGGCGAGACAAGGACTATCAGTCACTGACTCTAAAGACGGC
>JAPLRP010000023.1 GCA_026399095.1 Methylococcales bacterium
TACTGAAGCGATAACAACGCGAGCTTCTATAGATAACAATTCGATACCAACCAATGAAACCTTAACCCAAGCATCAATAACAATACCTTTGTCAAGAATACGGTCTACGACTTCAGCCAAGCTGGAAGAGTCGGTTGATTTTTGTACTTTGGCCATGATAATTTCTCCTGTGAGCTTTATCCAGATTACAAATGTATCTGGTTTTTATGCAAGTATATAATTGCATATCTAGTATTTAGCAAGAAAGTGGCCAAAAATTATTTTTGTTATTATTTTATTTTTTCGGGTGGTTGCTGAGTTTTATCTTATTGATTGTATTCGTATAAATTTAATTTTTTTGATAAATATTGTTTTATGTAGTGGCTATGAGAATTTAAATCTACTTAGGTAAGTGTTCTATATTCTGCGATTAAGGTATTAATTTACTTATATATAGGTAAATTAATACCTTAATAGGGTTATTTGTCACTATTAAACTGCTAATTACGATTACATAGGTAATATAAAGTTAATAACTCCTTTCTAATTTTCGAAGGACGGTAATCTTTTTATGGTCAGGTTAAATAATTTGTGGTTATCTGTATAACTATTTGAAGAAATTGAATAACTATCAATAAACTAATGCTAAGTATTCTTGTCCGTTTTTCCATTCGTTTTTACGGCATTGTTATTGCCCTTGCTGTTTTGATTTTGCTTTATGGTAGTTATCGTTTTACTACGGCGGGGCTGGATATTTTTCCTGAATTTGCGCCCAAGCGGGTAATTATTCAAAGTGAATCACCCGGATTATCTGCTGAACAGGTTGAGGTTTTGGTCACCCGGCAAGTCGAAATGTCAATCAGTGGCTTGGTGGGGTTGGAATCTGTGCGTTCTGAATCCATTCAGGGGCTATCTATCGTTACGGCGACGTTTATAGAAAAAAGTGATGTTTACCGTAATCGTCAATTGATCAGTGAACGTTTGGCTGGTTTGCCGGCAAATCTGCCTTTGGGTATTGTGCCGGTAGCGATACCGTTGTCCTCATCTTCTGCGACGGTCTTAACTATTGGTTTACGCTCGGAGTCCAAAGATTTAATGGCGTTGCGCAGTTTGGTTGACTGGACGCTTATGCCGCGTTTGTTGGCGGTTCCGGGGGTTGCTGATGTTAATGTGTTTGGCGGGGAGGTTACGCAACTGCAAATTCAGGTTGATCCGGTGCAGTTGCATCGTTTTAATCTGGCGCTGGAGGATATTATTCAAGCGGCCTCGCAAGCGGGAACTATTCAGGGCGGCGGTTTTATAGAAAATAAAAACCAGCGTATTACCCTGCAAGTAACCGGGCAACCGATTACACCGGAACAATTTGCAAACATTATTGTTAAGCGTGAGCAGGGGCACAATATTACCTTGGGTGAAGTGACGACTATTCGTTATGCCCCCGAACCGCCTATCGGTGCGGCACAAATTGGCGGCAAACCGGGTGTTGTTATGATGGTAATCGGGCAGTACGGTGCCAATACCTTAACGGTATCGAAGCAGGTTGAGCAGGTTTTGAAAGAGTTTGAACCGGTTTTTAAAAATGAGTCGATTACGTTTTATGAGCATTTATTTCGTCCTGCTGACTATATAGAGAGGTCGATTGCCAATTTATCCGGGCATTTACTGATTGGCGGTTTGTTTGTGCTGATTATTTTGTATCTGTTTTTGTTTAACGTTCGCACGGCTTTTATTTCGGCGTTGGCTATTCCCGTTTCATTAATCGGTGCGGTCATTGTTTTGCTGGATACGGGAGTTAATCTAAATATTATGGTGCTGGGCGGCTTGGCTATTGCTTTGGGTGAGGTGGTTGATGACGCCATTATTGACACTGAAAATATATTCCGGCGCTTGCGTGAAAACCGCATGCAGGAGCAACCGTTACCCGTCGCAACCGTTGTTTACACCGCTTCGTTGGAAGTACGAAGCTCGGTGGTTTACGCCAGTTTTATTGTCGCGCTGGTTTTTGTACCATTGTTAACCTTAAACGGTGTGGCCGGACGTTTGTTTGCACCGTTGGGTTACTCGTATATTCTGGCCATTTTAGTGTCTTTGCTGGTTGCGTTGACGTTAACGCCAGCGCTATGTTTTGTCTTACTGGGCACCCAGTTCAGTGATAGCCAAGATCCACCGCTGATTAAACGCATCAAACCCCTTTATAAAAGCGTTTTGGGTTTTGTTTTTAAGCATTTTAACGGGCTAATCACGGTAAGTATTGTTGTCTGTTTAGCCGGCGTATTGGCCTTTTTTAATCTTAGCAGCAAATTTTTACCTGAACTGCGTGAAGGCCATTATATTGTTCACACCACCAGTATACCGGGCACATCCCTACAAGAATCCTTAAGAATCGGCAGTAAACTGACTGAACAGTTTATGGCTATTCCGGGTGTGCAATCGGTATCGCAATGGGCGGGGCGTGCCGAACGAGGTGCTGATACTTACGGTAGTCATTACAGTGAATATGAGGTTCGTCTTGAGCCCTTGTCAGGTAAAGGACAGCAAGAAATCCTGAATAAGTTGCGTGAGATTTTATCTGATTTCCCCGGTATTGGTTTTGAAGCCAATACCTTTTTAACGGAAAGGGTCGATGAAACCATTTCCGGTTATACAGCGCCCGTGGTGGTTAATCTTTATGGCAGTGATTTAAATGTACTTGATGAACAAGCCCAAACACTTGCCGGAATTATGCGTGCTATTCCGGGTGCGACTGATGTGCAATTACGGTCCCCCCCTGCCACGCCGTTATTGCAAGTAGACTTGAATTTGGAGCAGCTTAATTTTTTGGGTATCCAGCCCGCCGAGATTATTAATACCTTGCAAACGGCTTACGAAACCCGAATAGTAGGCAAGCAGGTTCAGGGTAATAAAATCATCAATATTGCGGTGGCCTTGGCACCAGAACTAAGACAACAACCGGAATCTGTTGCCCATCTACCTATCAGAACTCAGGATGGTAACTTAATCAAACTGGAACAAGTAGCGGAAATCAGGCACACGGCAAGTCGTTATAACATTTTGCATCAGGGGTCACAACGTCGACAAGCGGTTACCTGCAATGTCATTGATAGAGACATGGATGCGTTTATGCAGGAACTTAAAAGCAGGGTGCTCAAAGAAATTCCTATTTCGGCAGCCAGTTATCCTGAATTTACCGGCGCGGCTGTTGAACAATCCGAGGCTCGCAATGAATTGATTTTGCATTCATTATTAGCTGGTACTGGCGTGTTGATGTTTATTTATATCGCCATTGGCAGTGTTCGTAATGCTACCCTGGCGATTGCCAACTTGCCTTTTGCTTTAATCGGTGGCGTTGCTGCGGTCGTTATCACCGGAGCTACTTTGTCAGTTGGCTCTATTGTTGGTTTTGTGACGTTATTTGGTATTACAGTACGTAACAGTATTATGCTGTTGTCTCACTATCGGCATTTAGTCGAAGTAGAAGGCAAAACCTGGAATATGGAAACGGCCATACAAGGTGCTCAAGAACGGTTACCCTCTATTTTAATGACGGCACTGGTCACCGCTTTGGCGATGTTTCCTATTGCTTTTAATAGCGATAATCCCGGGCGGGAAATAATGGGTCCTATGGCAGCCATTATTATTGGAGGTTTGGCTTCTTCAACACTGTTAAATTTATTGTTGTTGCCTGGAATGTTGTTGCGGTTTGGACGGTTTTCTAACGGTAAATAATTTTAAATTAACTGAATCAATTGCAAAATGCGTTTTGTACATTCTAATTGCAGTATGTTAGTATTTTTTTAACAACATACTGTCCACTTTTAATTATTTTATGTTTATGGAGATAACAATGAAACAGACTTTAAAAATGTTACTACTTTTAGTAACACTCTTCTTTATTACACCCTATGTAGCAACCGCATCAAGTTACCCGGCTAAAATGGGTGTAAAGTTGGGCAATGGCATTACTAACATGGTGACAGGTCTGGGGGAAATACCTAAAAACATTATGATAGCCAACCGGACTGATGGTCCTGCCTACGCGGCAACGGCCGGAGTTATGACTGGATTTTTACACATGATGGGGCGCACTTTATGTGGAGCAACTGATTTGATAACTTTTATGATTCCTACCAAACCTATAGTGCGTCCTAATTTCGTTTGGCAAAATTTTAAACAGGAAACGACTTACGGTGGTACTTGGGAATTATTGCCTTAGTGATAAGGTAGTTATTCTTAATAAAAAAGGGTATCTAAATAGATACCCTTTTTTTTGTTTGGTAAGTCTAAAGGTATTAGTTTCTACCGTTGAACGCGCCCAGTAATTGTAACAAGCTTAAGAACAAGTTGTAGATGGAAACATATAACGAAATAGTTGCCAAAATATAATTGGTTTCACCACCGTTAACTATTTGGCTGGTTTGAAACAAGATCATACCGGACATTAACAAAACAAACATCGCTGATACTGCTAATGATAGTGCAGGGATAGAGAAAACGATTGCACCAATGCCAGCCAAAAATGCTACCAGTACGCCAACCATCAAAAAGCCACCCATGTAGCTAAAGTCTTTGCGAGTAGTTAACGCATAGCCTGATAGTCCCAAGAAGACTGCACCCGTTCCGCCTAAAGCCATTATGATCAGTTCATGTCCATTGCTGAAAGCCGTAACATACATAGATAAAATGGGGCCTAGTGTTAAACCCATAAAACCGGTTAAGGCAAAAACAAAAAGTAAACCAACTGCACTGTTGCTAAATTTTGCTGTTAAAAAGAATAAGCCGTAAAAACCAATCAGGGTAACAATCATGCCAAAAGGAGGAAGATTGAGGTACATTGCCGCACCTGCGGTCATGGCGCTGAAAATTAATGTCATTGATAACAACATATATGTGTTTTTCAGTACTTTATTACTTGCCAGAATACTTGCTTCTGGACGTGAAATAGCAGTATTTAATCTCATTTTAGTTAGATTCCTTAGTAAATAATTAACAAAAAAGCTTTGTATAAGCAGAATCAAGCATTAATACAAGCATTAATACTTGGTTCTTAATTTCCCCAACGTTTAAGTTGTAAGCCAACAAATCATACAGACATCAAGATTTTACAAGAGTTTCACTGTTTTTGTAAGAAAACTTGTATAAGGCTTAAATCTCTTATTCTTAGGCTTAATGTTTAGGCTTGTTGCTATAGGTTTATTGCTCAAAGCTTAACTAGATAATAATCCAAAATTTAGTATAAGCAAGAGAACTTGAGGCTGTATCTTTTTTAGGTTGAAGCAAGAGAGCAATGCAAATGGTTTATGTGCCAAGTATAATCATTTTTTCAAAAATTTAATTAACATCAGGAGAACCATACTATGGTCAAAACTTCTTCGAGCTTTCTTGACAAGGAGCGCACTATAGCGAGCTTTGGTTTTAACCGATGGCTAGTTCCGCCAGCTGCCTTGGCGATTCATTTGTGTATTGGTATGGCTTATGGTTTTTCTGTTTTCTGGCTGCCGCTTTCTAAAGCGGTAGGTATTAATGGCAGCATTCTGTGTGGCGCTGAGATCAGTTTTTTTCAGGAATTATTTGTTACCGGTTGTGATTGGAAAATTTCCACACTGGGCTGGATGTACACCTTGTTTTTTGTCTTTTTGGGTTCATCCGCCGCGCTATGGGGCGGGTGGTTGGAGCATGTCGGGCCTCGCAAAGCGGCGGTAATCAGTGCCTTATGTTGGTGTGGTGGTATGTTGCTCTCGGCGTTGGGCATTTATTTTCATCAGTTCTGGATAATGCTGTTGGGTTCGGGGGTAATTGGTGGCATCGGCTTGGGATTGGGTTATATTTCTCCGGTGTCCACGTTGATTAAATGGTTTCCAGATCGAAGGGGTATGGCGACTGGTATGGCTATCATGGGTTTTGGCGGTGGTGCAATGATTGGTTCGCCTTTGGCGACGGCATTAATGAAGTACTTTGCAACGCCTACCGATGTCGGTGTGATGCAAACCTTTATTGCAATGGCGGGGATTTATTTTATCTTTATGATGTCGGGCGCCTTAAGCTATCGCATTCCTGCAACAGGCTGGAAACCTGAAGGCTGGACACCGCCTGAGGCTAAAAACAGTAATGGTATGATTACGCCGCATCATGTGCATGTAAAAAATGTTTTTAAGATTAAGCAGTTTTGGTTGCTGTGGGGGGCATTGTGTATGAACGTGAGTGCCGGCATTGGCGTGATTGGTATGTCATCACCCATGTTGCAAGAGGTTTTTGGTGGGCAATTGATTGGCGATGTCAAGACCTATAGCGAACTCGATAAACCCCACCTTGCTGCCATTGCTGCGATTGCAGCTGGCTTTACTGCGCTATTAAGTTTATTTAATATCGGTGGTCGATTTTTTTGGGCGAGTTTATCGGACTTGTTTGGTCGTAAAACGACCTTTATCATTTTTTTTGTGCTGGGTGGCTTGTTGTATATTAGTGTTCCTGGTAGTGCCGATGCAGGTAATAAGCTGCTTTTTGTTGCTGCCTTTTGTGTGATTTTAAGTATGTATGGCGGTGGATTTTCAACCGCTCCTGCTTATCTCGCAGATTTGTTCGGCACCCAAATGGTGGGTGCTATTCATGGTCGATTACTCACTGCTTGGGCAACGGCAGGAATTCTGGGGCCGGTGATTGTAAATTATATGCGTGATTATCAATTAAGTATAGGCTTGCCGCGTGAGCAGGTTTACAACCAAACAATGATGATTTTGGCTGGGCTATTGATGATTGGTTTACTGTGCAATTTATTGATTCGCCCTATAGCCGATAAGTGGTTTATGACTGCCGAAGAATTGGCTACAGAAAAACGTCATGCCCGTGAAGTAATTGCTGAGGATGAAGTACATTCTGTAGATGAGAACGAGCAGGGTAGGGATGTCGTCAAACCCACGCATCCGGCAAGGATCTTTTTAGCTTGGGCAATGGTTTTAATACCTTTGTTATGGGGTATTTACAAAACCTTGATTAATGCGGCCAAGTTTTTTACCTGAAGCCCATTTTTTTTATATGGTATATTGGGCTCTTATGGCCATCTTTAAGCTAAGGTTATTAGAATTAATTACATGATAGAGCCCGTTGCATTACAAGATTTCTTCGTTACTTTTTTTTCATCTGCATTGATTATAATGGCAGGCGCAGGTTACGCCTTATTGTTTGCGTGGTCTAAAGTAAATTCAAATTTACGTATTAAAATAGCATCTTATTTTTCTTATTTAGTATTGATACTCTCAGTACTTGAGTTAACTAGAGTTGCACACTTTCAAGGTTATTGGCTGATCATTTCTTTTGTAATGGTGATAGGCTATTATTTTGCACCCATAGGGATTTGGCATCTGTGCGTCAAAACACATATTGACCCTGATTTATCTATAACAAGAGAGGACAAACTATGAATGAAATACCCTTATGGGCCTCGGAATCATTCTGGAAAAAGACAGCAATTTGGGTGACAGCTGGATCGTTTTTGGTCTTAGTGGTATTAACCATGGATTCTTTAAGCAAAACCAGTGCTGGCAGTAAGCGAGTTCCTGCTTATAGCGTCATTAATAAAAAAATTGATTATCAATATGATAAGGATTTGCATAAATTTATGCCGGTTATCGGTGGTGATGAGTTTTTGTTTGGGCAAAAATATAGTGAAGAACAAGCACTTCAATTAGTGGATTTAGGTAAAAAAACTACTCAAGCCAAGAATTGCATGAATTGTCACACTTTATTGGGTAATGGCGCTTATTATGCGCCTGATTTAACTAAGGCTTGGCTGGATAAAGGCTGGATATCCAAAGAAATGCGTGAAGATATGATGGTAAAGTTTTTAATGGATCCAGAAAAAAATGCTCGTACCTTTGGCAGTAATAGAAAAATGCCAAATCTAAAAATTACAGAACAGGAAGCAAAAGGAATTATTGCTTTCTTAAAGTGGATGTCCAGTATTGATACCAATGGCTTCCCCTATAATTTTAAAACCATTAATGCAGAGGAATGAGCATGAGTACAATTGGATTAAATGGTGACATGCCAAAACTTGGAGTTTTATTTGAAAAGCCGAGAGCTTGTCTAACGAGTTTTAAATCATGGGTGCAATTAGATAGTAATTATTTAAGTGACGGGCAGCAATTGGCTGTTAAATACTTTATTGTTGCGATTATTTTGTTCTTTGCGCAGATTTTATTTGGTCTTTTGGCGGCGACACAATTTATCTATCCGAGCTTTCTTTACGAAATTCTGGATTTTAGTGTCAATCGTATGATACATATCAATGCGATGATCGTCTGGATGTTATATGGTTTTATAGGCTGTGTTTATTGGTTTCTTGAAGATGAAAGCGGTACTGAAATTGTCGGCCTAAAATTAGGTAATATCGCTTTTTGGGTATTAACAGGTGCAGTGACTCTAGTCGTACTGGTTTATTTGTTAGTACAGATTGGTCCTGGTAAGGATTCCAGTCTTTGGTTTATTAATGAAGGTCGGGAATATATAGAAGCCCCCCGTTGGGCTGACATTGGTATTGTGGTTGTTATGCTTATATTTTTCTATAATGTAGTTGCCACCTTCAGTAAAGGAAAGTGGTCTGGAATTGCCGGGGTTTTAACTTTAGATTTAGTAGCATTGGCGGGGCTATATGTTGCCGGTATGTTTTATATGACAAATATTACTCATGAGCAATACTGGTGGTGGTGGGTTATCCATTTATGGGTAGAAGCTACCTGGGAAGTTCTGGTGGGTGTTATTATGGCTTGGTCATTAATGAAGTTGCTTGGAGTTAGGCGTAAAATTATACAAACTTGGTTGTATATAGAAGTCGCTTTAATGTTTGGTTCGGGTATTTTGGGTTTGGGGCATCATTATTTTTGGATAGGTACACCAGAATATTGGTTGACTATTGGTGGTTTTTTCTCGGCGCTTGAGCCGATTCCTCTGGTCGCTATGGTGGTTCATGCCGTTTATGATTCAGGGGCGCATGCATTTAAAAATGGAAATCACCCTGCATTGGCGTGGATTATTGCACAAGCTTTTGGTAATTTTTTTGGCGCAGGCGTGTGGGGCTTTATGCATACTTTGCCACAAATTAATATGTTTACACATGGTACACAATGGTCTGCTTCTCATGGGCATTTAGCTTTTTTTGGAGCTTATGCCACCATTAACATTGCCTTTTTTTATCTGGTTATACAGCATTGGCGTGGTGATGTGTGGACAGGTGGAGGTATTCAGAATGCTTGGCGTTGGAAATGGGCATTAGGCTTGCTTAATGGTGGTGTCCTTGGAATGACCATTGCACTTTTGATTGCCGGTTACGAACAATCTTTTATTGAAAGGGCAATTGAAGGATCAACCTGGGGCGGCTATTTTACTGCGCAAAATCACCCTTCATTTCAAAATGCTATGGTCTGGCGTTTGTTTTTTGGAGGCATGACTTTTGCAGGATTTATCTTGTTGGTTTGGGACTTATTAACAATAGGAAAAGGTGAAAAAAGACCGGCTCCAGAGATAATAGAAATTAGATAAGCTAGTTCGAGGTGAAAGCGGTTTTACGTAGCTTGTGGAGTAAAACTGCAAGGCATCGTGACACGGAGTCAAGTCATTTGGAACCTATGTCTCGACTCCTTATTGGGTCGAGACGAGGTGACAAGGACGAATCAGGGTTGCCTAAGGCATAAGCGGTCGTGTACATTTTTGCTGATTTTTCCTAGCAGGATACCCGGAAAAATATTTCGCAAAAATAGCGACTCCCCGCACTATTTATCTAATTAATCGATAATTGCACTATCAAGATGTTTGCTTGAACCTAAACCCTTGAGTTTTGATTTGTCTTTGATGCCTGCAAATTTTGTTCCTGCAAGATCTGCTCCGGAAAAATTAGTATCTTCAAGCGAAGTTCCAGTTAAATCAGCGCCTGATAAATCAGCGCCAGAAAAATCAGCACCAGAAAGATCAACGCCAAATAACACTGCGTTGTGTAAATTAGCGCCAGAAAAATTGGCATAGCGCATCAATGCACGGTCGAAATTAGCATAGGAAAGGTTGGCACCTGATAAATTGACATTATTTAAACTGGCACGCATTAAACCCATGGACTGGTTTTTCATGTCTGCTCCCCAGTTGGCATGCGATAGGTTGGCGTGGGACAAGTTAGCTCGATCCATTACACCAATAAATCGACTATTACTCATATTTGCATGAGTTAAATTTGCGCCACCAACGTGTACGCCAAAAATACTGGTATTGGATAAGTTAGCGTTAGAGAAGTTAACTTTTGATAGTACAGATAGATCCAGATTTAAGCCAGATAAGTCGCTGTTACTTAAATTCGATCTTCGTAAATCTGAACCCCATAAATCAGCTATCGTAAAATTTAGATCCGATAAATCCATATCGGTTAAATCTTTTCTACGAAGGTCTGCAGGATTTGCTTTATCTGCTTTGGCGAGGCGTTTTTCTACATCCTGCCTATCCAGATCAGCGGCCGAAACTGATGCGCAAAAGATTGCCGTTAAAAATACTGGCCAATAAAATGGAATTTTCATGTGATGTGTGCACCTTAAGTAGCTTATTAAAATTAAATGGATTACTACTAACTTCTTAACTTTAACGTCAGATTTAGTGTATTGCAATGAAGAAATAATCAATAGCTTAACTTAACTCAATAGATTTTCTGGATTATCAGATGGTTAAGCTTATAATTAAGTAACAAATTTGTTTGATTATCCCCTAATCAATTTTTTATTGAAATCATAAGTAACCTATGAAAAAAACATTACAAACACCCATTCAAATTGGACCTTATCAGTTACCTAATCGCATATTCATGGCACCTTTGACGCGTATGCGTGCCCCTCAAAACATTCCTACCGATTTGATGGTAACGTATTATGGGCAGCGAGCTAGTGCGGGGTTAATTATTTCCGAAGCCTCACCCATTTCCATGCAAGGCGTCGGTTACCCTGCAACGCCTGGTATTTATAATGATGAGCAAGTAGTTGGTTGGAAAAAGATAACAGAAGTCGTTCATGCAAAAAAGGGTCATATTTTTCTGCAACTTTGGCATGTCGGTCGTATTTCACATCCCGATTTCCATGCGGGTGCTTTACCCGTTGCGCCTTCTGCAATCGCACCTAAAGGTGATGCGGTAACGCCGACGGGTATGCAGCCGTTTGTTACACCGCGTGCTTTAGAAACAAATGAAATCCAGGGCATTGTTGAAGATTATCGTCAGGCTGCAAAAAATGCCTTGGATGCCGGATTTGATGGCGTCGAAATACACAGTGCCAACGGTTATTTGCTGGATGAGTTTTTGCGTGATGGCACTAATAAACGCACGGACAGTTATGGTGGATCGTTCGAAAATAGAGCCAGAATTTTACTTGAAGTTACTGAAGCAGTAGTTGCTCTTTGGGGGGCAGAGCGTGTTGGTATTCGGTTGTCTCCAAGTGGCACGTTTAATGATATGACTGATTCCGATCCCGAAACGTTTTTTGTTTATTTGCTGGGTCAACTGAATCGCTTTGCACTGGCTTATCTTCATGTAGTTGATGCGCTTGACGGTGATATCCGGCACGGAGCAAATGTAATTAATCTTGAGTCGCTTCGTAAAGCTTATGACGGAACGCTTATAGTCTGTGGTGGTTATGATCAGGCGCGTGCTGAAGAAGTGATCGCGCAGGGCAAGGCAGATATTGTTGCCTTTGGACAATTATACATAGCCAATCCCGACTTGGTTGAACGTTTTAATTTAAACGCACCCTTAAACGTGCCTGATGTTGCTACGTTTTATGGCGGTACCGAAAAAGGTTATACCGATTATCCTGTCTTGTTAGATTGACGCTGTTGGGGCAGAAAAGTTTTCTGCCTCTTGCTTTTGTACGTGCTTAACCCCTCTTTGGAAAAGAGGGGTTAAGAAAGATTTGATTAGCTTATTCTACTAATCACAGTGAGCCGGTTCGTTTATAACTTACCTACAAATAACAGGTTTTTCTTATATTGTCATAAAGACAACGTTATTATTCTATATAATACTCACGTAACCCCTCTATTCGTCTTCTAAAGAAATTCTAAAATGCCCTTATTACGTTTATCGAACATCTCCATTGCTTATGGAACCCATGCTTTATTAAAAAATGCCGACTTTCAGTTGGATGCAGGCGAAAGAGTAGGCTTGTTAGGCCGAAATGGCGAAGGTAAATCTACTTTAATGAAAATTATCGCCGGTAATGTATTGCCTGATCATGGTGATATTTGGCGCCAACCAGAGTTAAGACTGGCGTGGCTGGAGCAATCACCTGATTTACCGGATGACGCCACAATATATGATGCTGTTGCGGGTGGATTGGGCGAGTTGGGGGAATGGATTACCCGTTACCACGCATTGACTTTATCCATGGATTACGATGATGATAAAGCGTTAAACGAAATGGGCGACTTGCAGCATAAGCTTGAGTCTCATAATGGCTGGCACTTTCAGCAGCGGGTTGAAACGACCTTAAACAAGCTTGATTTGCCGGGTGAATTAAAAATAAGTGACTTATCCGGTGGCTGGAAGCGACGCGTAGCTTTGGCAAGAGCCTTAGTTATAGAACCCGAAGTGTTGCTGCTGGATGAACCTACCAATCATTTAGATTTTGAAAGTATACTGTGGTTGGAAGAGCAAATGCTTAACTTTCAGGGTGCCGTTTTATTTGTGACCCATGATCGGTCATTTTTGCAAAAACTGGCGACTCGAATTGTTGATTTGGATCGTGGTAATTTGGTTTCGTGGGCCGGTAATTATGACGATTATCTGACGCGTAAAGCTGCCGCACTTGAAGATGAGGCTAATCAAAATGCTGAATTTGACAAGAAACTGGCCGATGAAGAAGTCTGGATCAGGCAGGGTGTAAAAGCACGACGTACTCGAAACGAAGGGCGTGTTCGTGCTTTGGAAAAGTTACGTAATGAGCGTGCTCAAAGGCGTTTGCAGCAAGGCACAGCCAGGTTAGCTTTGGAAAAAGGCGATGCTTCAGGTAAAAAAGTCATCGAGGTTAATGATATTTGTTTTGGTTATGGCGAAAAGCAAATTATTAGCCATTTTTCTACACTCATTCAACGTGGTGACAAAATTGGTTTAATTGGTGCTAATGGCGCTGGTAAGTCAACCTTATTAAAGCTGTTATTACAACAAATAGAACCTAATACTGGTTCTGTAGAGCAAGGCACCAAACTGGAAATCGCCTATTTTGACCAGTTACGTGATCAGCTTGACCCTAACCTAACTGTTGCGGATACTGTTGCTGATGGCAATGACTTTGTCGAAATAGCCGGCAACAAACGCCACGTTATGTCATATTTGGGTGATTTTCTATTTGCGCCTGCGAGAGCACGTTCTCCGGTAAAAAGTTTGTCGGGAGGTGAAAAAAATCGCCTGTTACTCGCGCGATTATTTACCCGGCCAGCTAATCTAATCGTTATGGATGAACCCACTAATGATCTGGATTTGGAAACCTTGGAATTGCTGGAAGAAAAATTGGTTAACTATGACGGCACCTTATTATTGGTTAGTCATGATCGTGCTTTTTTGGATAACGTGGTGACCAGCGTTTATGTGCTTAATGGTTCAGGCGATGTTGATGAATTTGTCGGTGGTTATACCGATTGGATAAGTCATTTAAAGCAGGCAGAACAGACCAAGCCAGCAGTGGCAGTAAAAAAGGTTCAAGAAGCACCCAAGCAAGATAAGCCGGCGGTAAAAAAAAAGAAATTAAGCTATAAAGATCAGCAAGAGCTTAATGAGTTACCTCAAGTGATTGATGATTTGGAAGTTAAGCAAGCCGCTTTGACGCAGCAAATCAGTTCATCAGCTTTTTATAAAAAAGAGCCGCTGGCTATCGCCAAGACCTTGGATGAGTTAAAAAAAATAGAAGGAAAATTGGAGCAGGTTTATGCGCGTTGGAATGAGTTGGAAGCCATGACAGAAGAAAATGCGAGTTAAAATAAATTGCAACAACAGGTAAACTGCTTTATGCTTAACGGCTCTCATGTGCTGAGTGGGAAGGATAAATAAATAGGAGAGATGGCCGAGTGGTCGAAGGCGCACGCCTGGAAAGTGTGTATACGGCAACGTATCGAGGGTTCGAACCCCTCTTTCTCCGCCATTTATTAACCACTTGATTTTATTCAGTAATATAAAGATCGCCTCAGAAATAACAGTATTTTGCTACACAATACTGCTACACAGAGGCTGCCTTTATGGCAAAAATACCCTATCTTTACCGACGAAATAATATTTATTATTTCCGTCTTCGTGTTCCTGCTGAACTTCGAGTATCCCTTAAGGTCAGTGAAATAATCCAAAGCCTAAAAACTGAAAGTCGAGCCGAAGCTATACCCTTAGCTTTAAGATTAGCTGCTAGTGTCACAGTAACATTTAATGAGTTAAAAACGGCTAATAAAGGCTGTATCACCCATTTAGAGGTTATTAGGCTGGCAAAGCATGATCTGCAAATTGATAGCGCCTCAGGCAGCTCTATAGGCGCCATATCTGCCTTAGATAAAACTCAATCAATAGTGCCTTTGCTGTCTGACGTGGTTGATGATTTTTTAAAGCGTTATGATCCCTCGAAAAAAGCTACACTCGCTAAGTTAAATGCTAAGCTGTTTAAGCTCTATTATTTTTTTCAAATAAAGAAGGTAGTATGAGAGCAACTTATTTCTCCTATTGCATTAATCAGTCGCTGTGTCTCTTTGCCAAGTAATTGTTCGATTGCTTCTAACACTTTGATTAGCTAATACTTACAGATTCATGGTCTTGATTTTGCACCTATATGCCCATTAAAGATTTAAAAATAATTAATGCAGATGAAACTGTAATTAGATTAAACGTCATTATCATTCCAAAAACTCTAAATCTAAAATCTTCATTTATCCTACTCATACCATAAGCATGCACAATTCTTCCCAGCAAAAAAGTGCTGAGTAAGATATGAATGATAATTGTGTTGTACTTTAAGCTTTCAACAAATCCAACCAAAATAATTGCAATTGGGGTGTATTCTGCAAAATTAGCATGTACACGCATGGCTCTTTGTAGCTGAGAATGACTTCCATCACCTACTGCAATTTTATTCTTTCTTCTTATGTGTATTGTTCTTAAGCTTAAAACCACAAATACCAAACCTAATAATGCAGCATAAATTGGAGTAATAATAAGTCCCATTGTTTTCTCTAAGTTTATATGTTCGAATGAATTAATAACGAAATTTTAAGAGTTTTCAAATGATTACACAAGATTACTGCTAATTGCGACAAAGATCGGTGGAAGGATGCAGTTAATCTGCAGAATCTAGGAGCACAACTGTAGTTCCTTTCGTAAAATAACCATTGCCATTTCATTTCATTTCAGTAAGCACGTTGCTATGAGTGTGTTAGAGTATTTCTTGATGAAATATTTTCTTCTATTAAGATATGCTGATAAAAATATGAGTAAGTTAAGTGAGTTAGAAAAAGAATTGGCTGAGCTATTTAAGTCGAGCTTAAATGCTGAGAAACTGTTTTACTTAGGAATACAGATTGGTAGAGAATTAGAAAGAGATTCTATTGCTGAATACGTCCATTGATTAAGTTTGGGCCAGAATATGCATAAGTAACGTTAAATGGTAACATATATACTCATTCATCCATAAAATGGACATTACAATGAGTAAGTATATTACACCACAAGAAGCACAGAATATGTTTGGCTTTCATCCAAAGACCTTAAACCGATGGGCGTTAGCTGGAA
>JAPLRP010000007.1 GCA_026399095.1 Methylococcales bacterium
TATGCTCAATTTCAGGCGTGGTGTTCAATCTAAATTTGAAGGCTTTGCGTATTGTTTTCATGCTACTAATATAGCCTATATTTTTAATAGGTCTATATCCATGAATAATGAGATAAGAAAAGGGAAAGATGTGTTTATAATTTGCAGGTACATTGGGTGTTTGTCACTAAATACCGTCGTGGCGTGTTCACTAAAGCAGTGCTTGAGTTCAATGGCGAGAATGACCCTAGGTACATTTGCTTATCACTTACCCGCCCAAATTTTCTCTCTCTAAACGGGTCCGCAGTTTGAAAGGTGTTAGTCGTCGAATGATAAGAAAAGAGAGCTTTCCCTGTATAACCAAGAATCTTTGGGATAGTCATTTATGGAGTCCCAGTTATTTTGCCGGTAGTTGCGGAGGTGCCACTATTGACATTATCAAACAATATATCCATCAGCAAAGCATGCGACATGAGAGCAATCACTTATATCCCCCACCTTAAGGAAGGGGAATTACGCTATTTCCCGTTAAATAATCCTCGAGTAAGCTTTCTCAAGTCACATTTTATCTGGTGACTTATTGTATAAGGCCGGTTTGAGGTGGATGACGGGGGCACAGGCTGTTTGTACCCACGCTTAATAAGGTGGTGTTGGCTGAGCGGTGGGTAGAAAAGTATGCCTATTTTTAAATTCCTTTTGTCAGTTTTTCAGCATAACCCGTGTAATTGCGGGGTGTTAAATTCAGTAAAGCCGTTTTGGCGTCAGCCGGAATTTCCAGCTTTTCAATAAATACTTTTAACTGTTCCGGTGTAATGCGCTGACCACGGGTAAGCTCTTTCAATTTTTCGTAGGGCTTTTCTATACCATAACGACGCATTACCGTTTGTATGGGTTCTGCCAGTACTTCCCAATTAGCATTAAGATCAGCTTCAATAGTGTCTACATTGATTTCTAATTTTGAAATACCTTTTAAACTCGCTTGTATGGCTATACTGGTATGCGCGATACCGACTCCGATATTTCTTAACACGGTGGAATCGGTTAAATCACGTTGCCATCTTGATACCGGTAGCTTTTCTGCCAAAAATGAAAACAAGGCATTGGCCAACCCTAAATTACCTTCCGAGTTTTCGAAATCAATCGGGTTAACTTTATGGGGCATAGTCGATGAGCCAATTTCACCGGCAATAGTTTTTTGTTTGAAATAGCCCAAGGAAATATAAGCCCAGATGTCACGATCAAAATCCAGCAAAATGGTATTAAAGCGTGACAAGGTGTGAAAAAATTCGGCAATGTAATCGTGCGGTTCAATCTGAATGGTGTATGGGTTTAATTGCAAGCCTAAAGATTCGATGAAGTTTTTGGCAAATTCAGCCCAATCGACATCAGGATAAGCCACGCAATGCGCATTATAATTCCCTACAGCGCCGTTTATTTTGCCTAATAAGGCAACCGCTTGAAGTTGTTTTTGTTGACGCAACATACGCGCGGCAACGTTGGCAAATTCCTTGCCTACAGTAGTTGGTGTGGCTGATTGGCCGTGAGTACGAGACAACATAGGTTGGTCGGCATTTTGAAGAGCAAGTTTTTTAAGAGCGTCTATGCAGTCGGTGATTTGTGCATCTATAATTTCACGACCTTCTTTTAGCATCAGGGCATAAGACAGGTTGTTGATATCTTCCGACGTGCAGGCAAAATGAATAAATTCACTAACGTGTTCCAGTTCTGTGCAGCCGGTAATTTTTTCTTTTAATAAATATTCAACGGCTTTAACATCGTGGTTGGTGGTTTTTTCTATCTCTTTGACGCGCTGTGCATCTGCTGCTGAAAAATCACTGATGATGCTATTTAATAATTGTGTTGCAGAATCGCTGAACGGGCTGACTTCAGAAATTAGGGGGTGTTTTGCCAAGGCTTGAAGCCAGCGAACTTCAATCAACACGCGAAAGCGAATCAAGCCGTATTCACTAAATACGGGGCGTAGTTTTTCTACTTTGTCGGCATAGCGACCGTCGATAGGAGAGATTGCGGTTAAGGCAAAGTTAGTCATGGTTGATTGTCCTGATTCTGTTGGATTTAGCTTAATTTTCATTGTATTTGAATTCGATAATACCGCCGCCCAAGCAAATCTCGCCATCATAAAAAACGACCGATTGTCCTGGAGTTATGGCTCTTTGCGGTAGGTCAAAACTCACTCTGATGCGGTTGTTCGTCAGTGGTTTGACCATGCAAGCTTGGTCAGGCTGTCGGTAGCGGGTTTTTGCTGCACAGCGCAGCGATTCTGTTAAGGGTTTATTATTACACCAATCCAACTGGCCGGCTTCCAGGGTGTTATGTAACATGAGGGGGTTGTCGTGGCCTTGACCTACGATTAATATATTATTTTCGAGATCTTTATCCAGTACATACCATGGTTCATCCGGGGCATTTTTAACGCCTCCTATACCCATTCCTTGGCGTTGTCCGAAGGTGTAATACATTAATCCGGAATGTTTGCCAATATACTGGCCTTCCGGTGTGCGCATTTCACCTGGTTGGGTCGGTAAATAACGTTGTAGAAATTCGGTAAATTTTCGTTCACCAATAAAGCAAATGCCAGTGCTATCTTTTTTATGGCTATTGGCAAAGCCGGCTTTATCTGCTAATGTCCGTATTTCCGGTTTATGTAAGTGCCCGATGGGAAAAAGGGTTTTTGACAAAGCTTTTTGTCCAAGAGTATAAAGAAAATAGCTTTGTTCTTTATTCGGGTCGAGACCTTTAAGTAAGTAAAACTCACTGTTTCTTTCTGCAACACGCGCATAGTGTCCTGTGGCTATGTATTCTGCACCCAAGTCTTCAATCGCATAATTTAGAAACGCTTTAAATTTAACGTGTTTGTTACATAAAATATCGGGGTTTGGCGTACGTCCGGCTTTAAATTCAGACAGGAAAACTTCAAAGACTTCATTCCAGTATTCGGCGGCAAAATTAACGGTTTTGAGCTCTATACCCAGTTTATCGCAGACTTGTTGCGCATCAGCGAGGTCTTCCATGGCCGTGCAATATTCAGTACCGTCATCTTCTTCCCAGTTTTTCATGAATAAACCGGTGACTTGATGCCCTTGTTCTAACAAAAGCAAGGCAGTTACTGAAGAGTCAACGCCCCCCGACATGCCAACGATCACTTTTTTACTCATGATTAATATCGAGATATGATTTTATCAGCGACAAGGGGTAACGATGTCCGCTTAAGTATTCATCCACGCTACTCAATACCAAAGGACTCCGTAAACGATGCTTTTGCAGGGCAATTTCATCACGAGTAAGCCAGTGCGTAGCGACTATGCCGTTATCGAGTTTTTGGTTCGGATTATGGCTGTGACAGTTGCCTGAAAAACAAACCCTAATAAACGTCGGAAAGTCAGGCGTTCTTCGCCAAAGTTGAAGGGAAATAAGATGTTCGGGTTCAAAATGCCAAGCTGTTTCTTCATTTACTTCACGCTTAACGGCGGCAATTAGATCTTCATTTTCTTCAAAATGTCCCGCTGGTTGATTGAATTGTAAGCCATAGGGCGTTTCCTCTTCAACGAGCAAAAAGCGATTATCTTGTTCGATAATCGCTGCAACGGTAACGTGTGGTTTCCAAACCATTGATGATGTCCAGCAATAATAAAAACTAATATGTTACTAGATCTAAGGAACTTATGTTGGTAAAAAAGGATTAAAAGAGTAAAGTTAAAGCTTTCGATGACAATAATGTCAGAGCATCCTGCTGTTATGATTTAATTTGTTATGTTCGTAGACTTGAAATACACTAATACTGACACTATCTCAAATACCTAAAGAATTTTTTATTTGGTTAATATGCCCGACATTGAACCGTTCAAATATAATGATGACGATGGCTTGGCCGTTCAGGAAGCCAAACCTAAGTTAAAAAGACCGCCTTTATACAAAGTAATTTTGTTAAATGACGATTTTACGCCTATGGATTTTGTAATTGAGATTTTGATGGATTTCTTTTCCATGCCTGAAGAGAAAGCCACGCAGGTTATGTTGCAAATACACACGCAAGGTGTGGGGGTATGTGGAACGTATTCTAAAGATGTTGCTGAGACCAAAGTCTATATAGTTAATGATTATTCACGAGAAAACCAACATCCATTGATGTGCTCAATGGAAGAAGTATAAATTGGAGCGTTTATGTTAAGCAAAGAACTTGAAGTTACGTTAAATACAGCTTTTAAAAACGCTCATGATAAACGTCATGAATTTATCACGGTTGAACATTTATTACTGGCATTGCTTGGCAATAAAGCAGCAGAAACTATTATGAAAGCTTGTGGCTGTGATATTAAAACGCTACAGAATCAATTAACTCAATATATTGATGAGACAATTTCTTTGATTCCTGAGGGAATCCAGAGAGAAACACAACCTACCTTAGGTTTTCAGAGAGTATTGCAACGGGCCGTCTTTCACGTGCAGGCTTCTGATAAAAAAGAAGTGACCGGTGCCAATTTATTTGTGGCCTTATTTAGTGAGCAGGATTCACAAGCAGTTTATTTATTAAACAAACAAGATATATCTCGTTTGGATGTGGTCAATTATTTGGCTCACGGGATTTCAAAAAACGATCAAGAGCCTGAAGAGTCAAATGAACCGGCAACAGAGGCTGGCAATGCGGATCCAGATGCGGGAAGTCCTTTGGATAAATATACCACCAACCTTAACGAAGAAGCGTTGTTAGGCAGAATTGATCCGTTGATTGGCAGAGAGCTTGAGCTTGAGCGTACCATACAGACCCTTTGCCGACGTCGTAAAAATAATCCCTTACTGGTTGGTGAGGCGGGTGTTGGTAAGACTGCAATTGCAGAAGGTTTGGCGAAAAGAATTGTTGAAGAAAATGTACCTGAAATTCTGATGAATAGTGTTATCTATTCTCTGGATTTAGGGGCGCTGGTTGCTGGTACCAAATATAGGGGCGATTTTGAAAAGCGTCTTAAATCTTTGATGAATCAGCTTAAAAAAGAACCTGATTCCATTCTGTTTATTGATGAGATACATACAATCATAGGTGCAGGCTCTGCTTCTGGCGGTGTTATGGATGCATCCAATTTGATTAAGCCGGTACTCGCTTCTGGCCAATTACGTTGCATTGGCTCGACGACTTATCAAGAGTATCGCGGAGTTTTTGAGAAGGATCACGCGCTGGCTCGCCGTTTTCAAAAAATTGACGTGTTGGAGCCTTCTGTTGAAGATACTGTCCTGATTTTAAAAGGACTTAAATCGCGCTTTGAAGAGCATCATAATGTCAGATATTCTGCGGATGCCTTGCGTGTGGCGGCTGAATTATCTGATCGCTATATAACCGATCGACATTTGCCGGATAAGGCCATAGATGTTATCGATGAGGCTGGCGCAAAACAGCGTATGACTGCAGAAGCCGATCGTAAGCAGGATATTGACGTTGCAGAAATAGAGGATATTGTTTCCAAGATTGCCAGAATACCTGCGCGATCTGTCTCTTCAAATGATATAGACAAGCTGGCTAATCTAGAAAAAAATCTGAAAATGTTGGTTTTTGGTCAAGATGATGCTATTTCTGCCTTAGCTTCAGCCATAAAATTATCGCGTGCAGGCCTTAGGGACTCACAAAAAACTATTGGTTCATTTATATTTGCAGGGCCTACCGGTGTCGGTAAAACAGAAGTAACTCGTCAGCTTGCCAAAGTATTGGGTGTTGAGCTGATTCGTTTCGATATGTCTGAATACATGGAGCGTCACACAGTCTCAAGATTGATTGGTGCGCCTCCAGGTTATGTAGGTTTTGATCAAGGTGGCTTACTAACTGAGCAGGTCACTAAGCATCCTCATGCTGTTTTATTACTTGATGAATTGGAAAAAGCGCATCCTGATGTTTTTAATTTATTATTACAAGTTATGGATCACGGTTCATTGACTGACAATAACGGGCGTAAAGCAGATTTCCGTAACATTATCTTGGTAATGACGACCAATGCAGGAGCAGAGGAGGGTAGTCGTGCTTCTATAGGTTTTACTCAGCAGGACCATGAAACAGATAGCATGAAAGTCATAGAGAAAGGATTTTCACCTGAGTTTAGGAATCGTTTGGACGCCATTATTCAATTTAAGCCTCTGGATATTTCAATTGTTGGTCACGTGGTTGATAAATTTATATTTGAATTGGAAGCATTGCTTGCCGAGAAGCATGTAACCCTAACGTTAGATGCTGAGGCTCGGTTGTGGTTGGCTGAGCATGGTTGTGATCCAAAGATGGGTGCCAGGCCTATGGCGCGGTTAATTCAGGAGAAAATAAAGAAACCCCTGACTAATGACTTGCTATTTGGTAAGCTCGCGAACGGTGGTCATGTCAGAATTTATCTAGAAAATAATGAGATGGCTTTTGCTATAGAAAGCAATGAATTGCTTGTTTCTGAGGTCAATACTTAATAAATCAATTGGCGTAAAGCAGTTAATAACAAAATTTGCTTAACCTTATCAAGTTGATTTGGAATGTTGCCTCCATTGTATATGGGGGTAACCGAAGAGTAATATGGGTTTAGCGCATACGGAATGTGATGCGTCCTTTGGTTAGATCATAAGGCGTCATTTCAACTTTGACGCTATCGCCAGTTAAAATACGAATGTAATGCTTCCGCATTTTTCCTGAAATATGCGCAGTCACAACGTGACCATTCTCCAGTTCTACACGGAACATGGTATTTGGAAGCGTGTCTATGACCTTACCTTCCATTTCGATTTGATCTTCTTTAGCCATTTGTATGTCTCTCAGCAATTAAAACTACGAATTATAGCATGAACTGATAGTTAACAATAGAAGAGAGTTGTTTTTGTTTGTTAAACTGATTTTTCAAGCCATTGCTTGTTGATAAGTAATTGGATGGGTTGATAATCACATTTATAAACCATTTTTTTACAGGTCTTTATCCAAAAACCCATATATAAAAATTCTTTTTGCTGCTGGTAGGCTTGCTCAATTTGCCATAGAACAGCATAAACCCCAAGGCTGTAACTGGAAAATTTAGGTTCAAAAAAGGTATAAACGGCTGACCATGCCTTGTCAACTTGATCGATAACGGCAATAGCCGCAAGTTCATTATTAATGGAGAATTCGACAAACAATGTATCACACCAAGAGCTACCGAGAAAGCTAAGATAATCCTCTGGACTTGCAGTGGCCATAGAGCCATCAGTATGTCTGATAGTTTGGTAGCGTAAGTACATTTCATAGTGAGTCTGTTCAAAAACAGCAGGTTTGATAATCACCTTTGTATCGATGTTTTTGGCCATACAGCGTTTTTGGCTTCTGCTGGGTTTAAAATCTTTAAGTTGAAGTCTGGCTGGAATGCACTCTGAACACTGAGTGCAGTGTGGCGCATAAACCTCATTACCGCTCCGACGAAAACCTTGTTCTATTAATTGAGCATATATGGAAGAAGTTAGAGGAAAGGAGGGGTGAACAAAGAGGGATTGAGCAATTTTATCTTCAATATAGCCGCAAGCATGTTCTTGGCTTTGAATTAAAGGTATGGAAATCATGGTAATTGCCAGGCTGATTTGTTGGCAGGAAGATCACAATATTGATTGAGTAGCTTTTCAAAATCTTTACGTTCACAACCAGTGGCTCCAAAACTAGCCAAATGCGTTGTGTGTACTTGGCAGTCAATTAATTGATAATCCCACGATTTAAGTTGTTCAACTAATGTTGCAAAGACAATTTTTGAGGCGTTTGTTCTGGTGTGAAACATGGATTCTCCAAAAAAAACACGACCTAAAGCAATGCCATATAAACCACCAACTAATTCACCATCCAACCAAGCTTCGACAGAATGAGCATAACCGCTCTTATGAAGTTCAGTGTAAGCCATTACAATATCTTCAGTTATCCAAGTGCCTGAACTATTATTTCTGGGTTCTGCACAAGCAGTAATGACGTTATTAAATGCTTGATCAAAAGTCACTGAAAAATTATTTTTTCGTAGTGTTTTACGTAAGCTTCGGGAAATAACCAAATTATCAGGAAATAAAACTAATCTGGGGTCTGGTGACCACCATAAAATGGGTTCATCGTGATTGTACCAAGGAAAAATACCATGCCGGTAGGCATTTAATAAGCGTGTTTTTGACAAGCAACCACCAACAGCAATTAACCCGTCAGGTTCGTGTAAGGCTTTTTTTAAAGGAGGGAAGTCTTGCTCAGGGTTATTGGGGTCTAGAACAGTTAGTTGCATATTATTAGAAAATAAACGTTGACGAGGTACAAGGATAAGTTTGAAATGTACCTTGTACCTTGTACCTTGTACCTTGTACCTTGTACCTTGTACCTTGTACCTTGTACCTTGTACCTAAACTAATTCATCAAGAAATTTTTCTGCATCCAGCGCTGCCATACAGCCAGAACCTGCTGATGTTATAGCTTGTTTGTAAATAGAATCCATTACATCGCCAGCAGCGAAAACACCTTCAACGCTGGTTGCGGTAGCATTTCCGGTAATTCCGCTATTTACTTTAATGTAGCCGTGATCCATGTCCAGTTGGCCTTCAAATATACCCGTGTTAGGTGTATGTCCAATTGCAATAAAAACACCATGTACATCCAAATCTTTGGTTGAGTCGTCAAGCGTGCTTTTAATCCTCATGCCGGTAACGCCCATATCATCACCTAATACTTCATCTAAATAGGCATTCCATTCAATGACAACATTACCGTTTTGTGATTTTTCAATTAGTTTGTCAGATAGAATCTTTTCAGAACGAAACTTATCACGGCGATGAACGACAGTGACTTTAGATGCTATATTTGACAGATAGAGAGCTTCTTCAACCGCTGTATTGCCACCACCAATAACAGCAACTGGTTTGTTACGATAAAAGAAACCATCACAAGTAGCGCAAGCGGAAACACCACGGCCTTTGAAGGCTTCTTCAGAATCCAGACCCAAGTAGCGTGCAGAAGCTCCTGTTGCAATAATCAGGGCATCGCAAGTGTAAGTGCCGGAATCGCCAGTCAATACAAAAGGCCTAACTGATAAATCAGTGGTATGAATGTGGTCAAAAACAATTTCGGTTTCAAAACGCTCTGCGTGCAAGCGCATTCTTTCCATTAAATCCGGCCCCTGCAGGCCTTCAACATCACCCGGCCAGTTATCAACTTCTGTAGTAGTTGTTAATTGTCCGCCTTGTTGCATACCCGTTATCATAACAGGCTTCAGATTAGCGCGTGCGGCATAAATAGCAGCCGTATAGCCTGCTGGGCCAGAACCAAGGATTAAAAGACGGCAATGTTTAGTGGTATTCATTAAAAAACCTTTTAAGGAAGTTAAATTAGGATTATTTTACATAATTATGCAGGTAAAACTATGTAGGGTAAATATTATTATCTGTCCAAGATTTATGTATCTTAGTCACATTCAATTATAAGTGGTTATTATTAATGTAGAATGAACCTTCGTTGATATATAATCCAAAATTAACAATTATTAAATATGTTGGGTCATCATTTATGTCGGCAGTAATGGAAGAAAAAACGTTTCGAGGGTTACGTGAAATTGCAGTCTTGGTTTTTTTTGCCGTCGCATTGTTTTTTTTAATTTCTTTAATTACTTTTAATAATGAAGACGCGGGTTGGACTCATAGCGGGGCTATCCAGAAAGTCACTAACGCAGGCGGTTTTTTTGGAGCATGGATTGCAGATTTTACCCTTAGCTTTTTCGGGTTATGTGCTTATTTATTTCCGGTCATTCTCTGCTGGCATGGTTATTTAATTTACAGCCAGGGTGGACAGAATCTACAAAAAATTACAATTGCTCTGCATTGGCTAGGTTATATGGCGACCATTGTTTCCGGCGCAGCTTTATTGTATTTGTATGTTTTAAGAGTCGGTATAGCCATTCCTCTGGGTACTGGGGGGATTTTAGGACAAGAAACGGGCGATTCAGTATTAATTCTTTTTGGTAATTCAGGTGCTACGTTATTTTTAATTGTTCTGTTATTGTCAGGAATTACTCTTTCTACCGAGTTGTCTTGGTTATCTTTTATTGACCTTATTGGGCAATATACGGTTTTTTTATGTCATCTATTTTCTCGTGGTTTTACCAATATAACTAATGAAAGTGAGCAGGATGCTGTTCAATCATTTGATAGCATCCCACAGAAATCAGGTAGTAAAAGAAAGTCTGCTGTAAAAACAGCAGTCAATGAAACAAAAAGTCCAGTACAGCTTGGTAATGATTTCAAGCAATTGCCAAAGCAATCAGTCCCTAGATACAACTTGGGCGAAGAAGTGTTACCTGCCTTATCCTTACTGGATGAAAGAGATACTCGAGTTATTGGTTATTCTCAAGCCGATTTAGAAGAAATGTCACGACTGGTAGAAGACATCTTGGTCGATTTTAACGTGGCAGTTACCGTTGTGGGGTTCCATCCTGGGCCCGTGATCACCCGTTTTGAGTTACAACCCGCTGCCGGTGTAAAAGTTAGTCGTATCAGTAGCTTGTCTAAAGACTTGGCAAGAGCATTATCAGTGACCAGCGTTCGTATTGTAGAGATTATTCCCGGTAAATCGGTTGTAGGTCTTGAGATCCCAAATAGAGAGCGGGAAATGGTAACGCTACGGGAGTTATTGGTATCACCCGGATTTGAAAAAGCAAAATCATTGCTTACACTCGCTATGGGCAAAGATATATCCGGTGCGCCTTTAATGGCAGACTTGGGTAAAATGCCTCATGCCTTGGTAGCTGGCACGACAGGGTCAGGTAAATCAGTGGCTATAAATACTATGATTCTCAGCTTGCTTTATAAAGCTACACCTGAAGAAGTGCGAATGATTATGATAGATCCTAAAATGTTGGAGCTATCAGTTTATGAAGGCATACCGCATCTATTAACGCCTGTTGTAACTGATATGAAAGAAGCCAGCAATGCCCTGCGCTGGGCGGTTGCTGAAATGGAAAGACGTTATAAATTAATGTCAAAAATGGGTGTTAGAAACTTGGCTGGTTTTAATCATTTGATTGATGAAGCAACGGCAAGAGGAGAGACAATTAGAGATCCCATCTTTCAAATGCTAAATCCACTCGAAGACGGAGAATACTATCCAGTGCTAAACAAGCTGCCGAGTATTGTGATAGTGATTGACGAATTAGCCGACATGATGATGATTGTCGGAAAAAAAGTTGAAGAGTTAATTGCCCGTTTAGCACAAAAAGCCAGAGCCGCCGGTATTCACTTAATTTTGGCAACACAACGTCCATCGGTTGACGTTTTAACCGGACTGATTAAGGCCAATGTCCCAACTCGTATTTCCTTTCAGGTATCCTCACGCATTGATTCTAGAACCATTCTTGATCAGGGCGGCGCTGAAACTTTGTTAGGTAATGGAGACATGTTATTTTTGCCATCAGGTACCAGTATTCCCATTCGGGCTCATGGCGCATTTGTTGATGATCATGAAGTGCATCGTGTGGTTGAGTTTTTAAAACAAACGGCTCCACCTGATTACCTGGATGAAATTACCCGCGAATCTTCAGATTCTAATGACGGCTACAGTATGAGTGGTGACAATGCTAGTAATTCAGAATCTGATGCTTTATATGATGAAGCGGTCATGTTTGTTACCGAGTCTCGCAAGGCATCAATATCGAGCGTGCAGCGGCGTTTTAAAGTAGGTTATAACCGTGCTGCTACCATGATTGAAGCTATGGAAGCGGCTGGAGTTGTTAGTTCTGCAGAATCTAATGGCTCAAGAATTGTGCTTGCCCCCCCACCCGTTAAAGATTAGTAGCTATACTATATTTCGTATGGAAGCGTTATTGACTTAATAACGCTTTTTGTAGTTTAGTTGACTTGACTTGCAAAATACCATTCCAGGATCACTACTTTGCTTACGTTTTATGTGTCGAAGTAAATGGCGTCGAATCGAACATCCTATTAGGTCTGGTCGTCTGACGCCAAGATAACAGATGGTTGCGATGAATTAGTGGCTAAGACAGGGTTTTGGCAGGTTTGGATTTATTTAAAAATCTCCTCTAACTCCTCTTTATTAAAAGAGGGGAACTAAATAACTACAAAAAATCATCAAATAAATAATTCGGCTCTATTCATTGACTTAACTTTGAGAAAAAAATCATGACTGAAAAATATATTTATTCATTCCAAAAAGGCGACGGAAAAAATAAAGTATTATTGGGTGGTAAAGGTGCCAACCTATGTGAAATGACTCAGATAGGGCTCAATGTGCCACCGGGTTTTGTTATCACTACCCAAGCCTGTCTTGATTATCTAGAAACGTATCAATTACCTGATGACTTACTTAAAGATGTTAAAGATCATATCCTAGAAGTTGAAGCGCTCACGGGTAAACAGTTTGGCGGTGAACATAATCCATTATTGGTATCGGTACGTTCCGGTTCTGCCATTTCAATGCCTGGAATGATGGACACTATTCTAAACTTGGGCCTCAATGCCAATACTTTAAAGGGTCTTGTTAAACAGACGGGTGATTCTCGATTTGCTTATGATGCTTACCGTCGCTTTATACAGCTATTCGGTAAGGTGGCTTTGGGTATTGATGATGAAAAATTTGACCAGCATTTTACCGCCATCAAAAAACAAGCGGGCGTTAAAGCTGATATAGGACTGGACGCCGATCATTTATGCCAAATCAGCGAACTGTTCTTACAGGTAGTACTGGAAGAAACCGGCAAGCCTTTTCCTGAAGATGTATACGAGCAACTGGAGCTGTCTATTAAAGCGGTATTTAATTCCTGGACGGGCAAACGTGCTGTCGATTACCGACGAGAGTTTCATATCACCCCTAAAATGGCCAATGGGACAGCCGTTAATGTAGTCGCTATGGTGTTTGGTAATATGGGTAACGATTGCGCAACAGGCGTTGGCTTTACTCGTAATCCGGGTACCGGTGTCAATGAAATGTACGGTGAATACCTCGTTAATGCGCAAGGTGAAGATGTTGTTGCAGGGATACGCACACCTAAACCGGTGCATGAACTAGCTCAGGAAATGCCGGATCTTTATCGGCAATTGGTCGAATTACGCAATAAACTTGAAGCTCATTACCATGAAGTTCAGGATTACGAATACACCATCCAAGGTGGCATCTTGTATTGCCTGCAAACACGAAATGGTAAAATGAATGCAGCGGCAATGGTAAGAACGTCAGTGGAAATGGTAGCAGAGGACCTGATAAGTAAAGAGCAGGCTTTGTTACGCATTAACCCCGAATTGCTGGAGCAATTGTTACATCCACAACTTGATCCGGAAAATAAAGCAAAGCCCGTCGCTCAAGGATTACCTGCATCACCGGGTGCCGCTTTTGGAAAATGTGTTTTTGATGCTGACACCGCAGAATTGATGGGACGTGCTGGAGAACTGGTTATTTTACTGCGTGAAGAAACCAAACCTGAAGATATACATGGTTTTTTTGCCGCCCAAGGTATTTTAACCAGTCGCGGTGGAAAAACCTCACATGCTGCCGTGGTTGCAAGAGGTATGGGTAAAGCCTGTATTGCCGGCGCCGAAGACATAAAAATAGATGTCCGTATTCGTCAGGCCATTATCGGTGATTTACATATTCGTGAAGGCGATATCATTACAATTGATGGCAGTACCGGACTTATTTATTTAGGTGAAATTGCAACCATTGAACCCTCATTTTCGGAAGAGTTAAAAACCTTATTGTCTTGGGCCGATAACGTTGCAGAACTGGAAGTCCATGCCAATGTTGATACCCCTGAACGCGCACGCATGGCGGTCAGTTATGGCGCAACCGGTATTGGTCTGTGCCGAACCGAGCGTATGTTTAATGCGTCAGATCGTCTTCCTTTAGTTATAGACATGATTCTGGCGGACAGTAAAGAAGCCAGACAACAAGCGCTGGGAAAATTATTTCCTATTCAGCGAGATGACTTTAAACAAATCTTTGAAGCTATGTCACCTTATCCGGTAACTGTTCGCTTGTTGGATCCGCCCATGCATGAGTTTTTGCCCAGCGAGCATCAACTAGAAGATGAAATAAAAGCCTTAAATCTTTATAAAGTGATGGTTCAGGGGCAACAGGTTGCCTTGGATACCTTGGGCGCTCAGATAGCCTTGCCCGCACCACTTAATCAATTGAACGAAGAGCTCATCAATAAAGCCATTGCCAAAAAAGAATTGATGCTGAAAAAAGTTAAGGAGTTGTATGAAGTTAATCCCATGCTGGGTCATCGGGGTGTCCGTCTTGGCATGTCGTACCCGGAAATTTACCAGATGCAGGTTCGTTCAATTTTAGAGGCCGCGGCGCTGTGTACCCAACAGGGAACGCCTATTTTGCCTGAAATCATGGTGCCGCAAGTGATAACAGTTCAAGAATTAATTAAGGTAAAAGTCTATGTTGATCAAATTCAACAAGAAGTTGAAAGTCAGTACGGTATTGCCCTTAAATTTAAATTCGGAACCATGGTTGAAACCGTCAGAGCCTGCACCCGTGCCGGTGAATTAGCGCAAGTGGCCGAATTTTTCTCATTCGGTACCAATGACTTAACGCAGGCAACGTTTTCATTTTCACGTGAAGATGCAGAAAACAAATTTTTACCGCTTTATAATGAAATTGGCTTGCTGGAAGATAATCCCTTTGAAGTACTTGATGCCAAGGGTGTCGGCCAGTTAATGAAAATGACCGCTGATTCCGGCCGCAAAACCCGCCCCGATATCAGTATAGGTATTTGTGGAGAACAAGGTGGACATCCGCAATCGATACGCTTTTGTCACCATATCAAACTGGATTATGTCTCCTGCTCGGCACCACGCATCCCTATTGCCAGACTGGCTGCCGCCCATGCGAAATTGCTGGAGGCTGATTACAGGGTTGGTTAATTCATTACCTGGAGGATGACTACAGCTACAGGATTATTTAACCCGGAAACCCCTGTTGTTCATCGTCTTTTAATTTACTGAGTCAAATAATTATACCTATGTCACTAATATCAAAGAATTTGTCTTATGGGTTAGGTTTACTAATTGTTTGACTTAGATTTTTTATTTTGAGAATTTTATGAACCAACATAATAACGGTGTACAAAATGCCCTAAAAAAATCCGCTAAATGGCTTCTGAATCAGCAAACCCAAGAAGGTGGATGGGCAGGTCAGACTGGTCATGAGCCGAGCACCCTCAATACGGCGTAAGCTATCATCGCTTTGATAGACAGCAAAATATATCCAGCCGGTCATGGGCAAATTAAAAAAGCCGTCGATTTTTTGAGGATACACCGGATTGAAATGGGAGACGATCAGGGAGCTTGGCCTCGGGAGCCCTCTTTATCAACTAAATTACCGGACGTTGTTCGTACCGCCTTCGCATTAGAGGCGTTACTCAAGGCGGGTAATGATGTGGATGCGCTTCCCGTTGAGCAAGGAATTCGCTGGTTACTCAAGGTGCAAAATAAAAGCGATGATGATGGCGGTTGGAGCTTTTCGATGTGGTATCGCCAATAGTGATGTCCTACCCACATGTCTCGCCTTGCTAGCATTGATCCAGGCCAAGTGGTCGACCAATTCAGGCTCTAGACTTGGCATGGAGATCCGTAATAGCATCGAAAATGGGCTAAAAACGCTCGTTGGAAAACTTCGTGAAGATTGCGCTGCGGGTAAATCACCTTCTTTCGGTAAAGGGCTACTGGAGCCAGCGCATACTCTTTATGCGATACTTGCGTTCCAAGCGGCACGTCATTGTGGGATAAGCAATGAGGAGTATTCTGAAGTGGAGAATAAAGCTTTGGAATGGCTGGCTGAACAATCGGGGCATGTGTTACAGCCAATTCAAGAACATATTCCCATTGACACTGATCGGATAAAACATCAATGGGACTACGATTTTCAACATATGACTGATTCTCTTCTTTACAAGGTGTTGCACGACTCTGATCATATAAGTCTTAATAAAGACAGCTCACTTGCCTCGGATGCCTTAATTAGCATGGGTAAAAGATGGGATCAAAAAGAAGGTGGTTTCTACGGAAATTGCCTGTTTTCCTGGTCAACCGCAAAAGCTATCTGTGCTTTGAGCGTATGTGATGACGGGAATGTTTTCCCACCTAAACCTAAACCTAAACCTAAACCTAAACCTAAACCTGATGGTCTCATCGAAAAATTAAAGGCTTTATTAGGATGGTTTAAGAGTTCGCCGTGGGTGATTTTAGCGCTGGTTATAATGGGGATCGGCATTGTTATTGCCTTCATGCTGAGTGATAAAATCGAGATTATTCTACTGGTTTTATCCCTATTATTACTAAGCGTCTGTGTATTGTACTTATTATGGCATAGAAAGCTTGATAAGTGGTCTTTGTCGTTTTTTGCTTTGATAATCATAGTGATTCTGATTATCACAGGTTATATGCCAAAGGACACATTAAGCCACTTCTTTCAGGCGGTCATTGATTATTTTATGAAAATTAAATCATGAGTGCGGTTAATAATATTTCCATCGAAGCCATTATCTTTGATTGTGAAGGGGTAATTGTCGATACGGAAACCCTTTGGGACAAGGGGCAGGAAGAATTTCTTCGTCGCCGTGGCTTTGTATATGATCGTTCCCGAATTAAGCATTTACTTACTGGCACCAGTATTTATGATGGGGTCAGGGTCATGCAAAGAGAATACGGATTTTCTGGTGATGTAGAAACTCAGGCCGAAGAGCGTATTGAAATTGTGCGGGAACTGTTTGCGACTGAGGTAGAATTTATTCCCGGTTTTAAAGAGTTTTTTCTTAGAGCTAATCCGGTTTATAAAACGTCTATCGCTACGGCCATGCCAAGCGAATTACTGCATTTAGTGGATGGCCGTCTTCACCTAAGCGAGTTGTTTTTGGGACAGATATTTACATTGGAAGATGTAAATTTCCGCGCCAAGCCAGAACCAGATTTATTTCTATATGCAGCCAAAGCAATAGGGATATTCCCTGATCGCTGCCTTGTTATTGAGGATGCTCCGCATGGCATCGAAGCAGCTAAACGTGCCGGCATGAAAAGCATAGGCTTAGTTACGACTTATGATCGTACCTTGCTTGCTAGTAGCGGAGCAGATTGGATAGCTGATTCCTTTCCTTCAATAGCTGCATTATTGTGGGGAAATACTGTATATTCTCCGTAGACATACAGACTGAAAGGCCTGCTGTTTATATCCGACCTTTGGTGCACTAGGTTTGGATTTACATCTCAAACATATTGACTAAGGTTGAAGAAATTATTTTTTGCGTTTTTGAGTCCACAGCCCCCAGTTTTTTAATGAGTCTGGATTTGTCGACTGACCTTAATTGATCCAGTAAAATAAGGCCGGTCTTATCTTGAAACTGAAGCTCAACTCTTGAGGGCGCCTGAAACCCTTTTGTCGTCATGGGGGCGATTAAAACAGTTTTTAGGCAATTCATTTCATTGGGTGAAACAATGGCACAAGGTCTTGTTTTTTTAATTTCACTGCCAATAGCTGGATCAAGTTCGATGAGATAAACGTCAAACCGATTAACTACCATTCCCACGCCTCTCCAGTGGCAAGCTCTGAAGAATGATCAAGATTCCTGTTGGTTTCATTAAAATCTTGCTCAATTTGAGATGCTGCAATGCTTTTAAACTGCTCTTTCCAGTCTTTTCTTGTACTTTTTATGGGGGTGATTAATAAACCGTTATCGACGACTTGAATTTCAAATTCTTTGTTTTGAAGGTTGGCTTGTTTAATAAGTGGTTGCGGAATTCTGATTCCCTGAGAATTTCCTATTTTGATTAAGTGTGGCATTGTTGACTCATCTTTTTTAAAAGTTGGGTGAATACATTGTAATTACTTTTAAGATGAGTTTCAAATGAAAAATGTTCATGCAAAGTTTCCTGCCCAAATCCTATCTATTTCCCTTATCCAGTTCTTGCAAATGCCTTAATTTTTCTTTGATTTTGATTTCCAGGCCTCGATCAACTGGCTGGTAATAACGCGTTCCGATAAGCTGATCCGGAAAATAATTTTCACCGGCGGCATACGCTTCCGGCTCATTATGGGCATATCGGTATTCTTTGCCGTAATCCAGGGATTTCATAAGTTGGGTGGGTGCATTTCTTAAATGTACCGGTACGCCCAAGCTACCGCTTTGTTTGGCATCACTCATGGCAGCATTGTAAGCCTTATAAACGGCATTACTTTTAGGTGCACAAGCCATATAAACAATAGCTTGCGCCAATGCCAACTCACCCTCAGGGCTTCCTAATCGTTCTTGGGCTTCCCAGGCATTGATTGCAATTTGCAAAGCTCTGGGGTCGGCGTTGCCGATGTCTTCAGACGCTATTCTAACGATACGTCTAGCCAAATAGCTTAAGTCACAACCGCCATCCATCATTCGACATAACCAATAAAGCGAAGCATCCGGTGAGCTGCCTCTTACTGATTTATGAAGGGCTGAAATCTGATTATAAAATTCTTCACCCTGATTATCAAAGCGTCTAACACCGCCTGATAGCACTTCTTTTGCACATTGTTCATTAATAATGCGACTGTCTTTTGCGGCGGCGAGCTCTGCAGCAATTTCCAGTAAATTTAATAGTCTTCTGGCATCGCCATCCGCAGCTTCGGCAAATTGCTGTTTAATGACCTCCGTCATTTCAATGCCAAGACTCCCTAAACCTCGGGTTTTATCGGTAAGTGCTTTGTCGATAACCTCTCTTAAGTCATGACTGGTTAACGCATTAAGTACATAAACGCGAGCCCTTGATAATAATGCATTATTAAGTGCAAACGAGGGGTTTTCAGTGGTTGCACCGACAAAATAAACAGTACCATCTTCTACATGCGGTAGGAAAGCATCTTGTTGTGATTTATTAAATCGATGCACTTCGTCGACAAATAAAATAGTACGGCGGTTTTGTTCAAGCTGAATTTTTTTGGCTGCGCTGACAGCGGCTCTAATTTCTTTGACACCGGATAATACCGCTGAAATAGGCATGAATTCAGCATCAGAGTGCAGCGCGATCAACCGAGCCAAGGTGGTTTTTCCGGTTCCTGGCGGACCCCAGAAAATCATGGAATGTAAACGACCGGATACCACCGCCTCATAAAGCGGTTTGCCTGACTTAAGAATATGTTTTTGCCCCACATAATCATCCAGTGATTCTGGGCGCATTCTGTCGGCAAGCGGCTTAGTTAGGTCATCGAACATTTAGAGGGTTTAATAAAGATTAAAGCTGTTTAATCAGAAAACACATCCGCACCTTTAGGTGCCTGAAATTCAAATACTGATGCTTTTATGGGCGGGTTTAATACAACATTAGAAAAGTAGATGCGTGTGAGTTGGCCAAAATTATCACTTAACTCCATGCCGCCCAGTATTCCTTTATTCAAGCCGATTAAAATATATTTAAAACTGCTTTCCTGGTTTTTAGGTAATAATTTAATCCATTGCATATCCCCGTCAACGCCCTGATCTTGCATGGTAAAGTTATCATCCAGTGAAATATTGCCGCTTAATAGCAATGCAGGGGTTGAGCCCACTGACTCATCAAGCTTTTTAACCGTAACCTGTTCTAAATCCGTATCATAAAACCAGACTTTCCCGGACGTTGAGACAATTTGTTGCTGAAAGGGTTTTAAATAATCCCAACGAAATTTACCGGGTCGTTGCAGATAAAAAATGCCATAACTGGTTTGATACGGGTCGCCCGCTTCATTAATCAGAACTTGTTTAAAGTCTGCGGTTAGAGAATTTGATGACTTTAAAAATACCTGTAATTGCTTAACCGGCTCATCTGCTGAATACGATGGCGTAGTAATAACAAAAAAAGCTAAAAATAGTAGGCGTAATAGATTGATTTTAATCATGGATGCTCTTTTATCACTCATTGGATTTCAGGTTTACTATCAGTAGAATCGCTTTCGAAAATATCAGTAAACCAAGATTTATCTTGGTCAAAAACTTCTTGCCCACAGTCTGAATAAGCAGTTGGCTCAGAACCTGAAATATAAGGGTATTGCTTGCCGCCACCGCAGTCTTTGTCGGTTAACGTGCCAGTGTAGGGATTTACCCAGGCTAAAGTGATATTATCGGGTGGAATTAAATTAACGGGTTGTGTTGATATTTGTTGCATTAACGCTGACCATATCGGTAATGCACCGGTTGCTCCGGTTAAACCAATCGGTTTATTATCATCTCGACCTATCCAGACCACAGACAAATAATCGCCTGTGTAACCAGCAAACCAGCTATCTTTGGCATCATTGGTTGTACCTGTTTTACCTACCAAACCGTAGTTTTCAGGGAAAAATGAATAAGCTGAGCGACCGGTACCTTCATGCATGACTTCTTGCAACATGGTATTCACGACATAAGTGGCTGCAGGATCTATTGCCTGTTTGACAGTAAGCGGATAACTTTGTAATTGCTTGCCTTCGGTATCAACAACAGCCCGGATACTTTTAATCGGTGATGAAAAGCCGTCACCGGCCAAGGTTTGATACATCTGGGTCACGTCGATAGGCGAAAGTGATGCAGCACCTAGTAATAAAGAAGGAAACAGATCAATTGATTTAGTAACGCCCATGTTTTGTAACGTCTTGGCAACGTTGGCTACACCTACATCTATTCCTACATGAACGGTTGCCAGATTATACGATTTTGCCAAGGCAGTATGCAGTGAAACATTACCATGCTCTTTATGATCGTAATTCTTAGGAATCCAATCTACACCATTCTGACCTTTAACTACAATAGTAGAATCACTGACATTAGTAGTAATGGTGTACTTATCCGGATAACCCAAAGCCGTTAAATAAACAGCGGGTTTAACTAACGAACCAATAGGACGCACGGCATCCAAAGCTCGATTAAAGCCGCCGACTATGCTTTCACGACCACTGGTTAGCGCCGTTACCTCACCACTATCTCGACGGGTGACAATAACCGCTGATTCAAGCTTTTTGGCATGAGGCAGCTTTTCTAATTGCACCAGCTTGGTCGCAATGGTCTTTTCTAGAATATCCTGAATTTGAGTATCCAGTGTCGTAAAAATTCTCAATCCTTCAGAGGTTAAATCTTCTTCGCGATAATCTTGTTTTAATTGCCGTTTGACCAAATCAAGAAAGCCGGGGTAACGATTGGATGAACGTACCATTCGAGGAATTACATTTAAAGGTTTGGCGATGGCTTCTGCCGATTGCTCTTGCGTTATATAACCCTCTGTGGCCATTTGTTCAAGCACCAAATTACGGCGTTGCAGCGCTCTATCCGGAAAACGTCTAGGATCATATTCAGAAGGACCGCGGACCAATGCAACCAAAGAGGCAACTTGCTCCAGAGGAAGATCTTTTAAAGTACTGCCAAAATAGAACTCACTTGCCAAGCCAAAACCATGAACGGCATTGGCGCCATTTTGACCCAAATAGATTTCATTTAAATAAGCTTCTAAAATCTCGTTTTTAGTGTACCGATATTCTAAAATAATCGCCATTAAGGCTTCTTTTGCCTTACGCGACAAACGACGTTCATTGGTTAAATAAAAGTTTTTGACCAATTGCTGGGTAATCGTACTGCCACCTTGCACCATGCCGCCAGCCATTACATTGGTCAACATGGCTCTGGCGATACCTTTTAAAGAAACGCCAAAATGTTGGTAAAAATCTCTGTCTTCAGAAGCGAATAGACCATTTAGTAAAGAGCTAGGTGCTTCTTCCAGCTTAATTAAAACCCTGTCTTCTTTAATACTGGGATAAAAACTGCCAATTTGCACCGGATCCATACGGATAATGGCTACGTCTTTGGAATTACTTAAGTCCGTAATGGACGCTATACCGGAATCAGTAAAACTAACCTGGATTTGCATACTGGGTTGATGCTGATCCCAAAAGGCAAAGTCACGGGTTTTTATGTGAATTTGTGTGCCATTTTTAAAATAAGTACCTTCCGCAGACAAAGTCGCATCATTTCGGTAGTGCAACATAGTTAATAAGGCTTCAAGTCTGGCAAGTGTTATAGCAAAGCCTGCATAAAGCTCAACAGGATTGGCGTACACGCGAGCAGGAATAGCCCAACGCTTGCCTTCGAATTGTTTGCGGACGTTATAATCCAGATACCCAATATAACTGACCAGCATAAATGAGCCAACAGCAAATAAAATCAGGAAAAGATTTCTAAACCAATGCGAAGTCGATTTTTTCTTAGGCCTTTTGTTGCCATATCTGGAACTAGCGCTGAGTCCGTATCTTTTATTTGTCATAACCCTTTGCTAATAGCATCATTTTTAATTATTACCCTAATCACTGGGTGTCTATTATACATAATTCAAGAGTACGTTAATCAGTAAGCGTGACTGTAACCCAACATAATGAACAGCCAATGAATACGAAACTATTCTGTTCCCCCTCTTTAACAAAGAGGGGTTAGGGGGGGGTACTATTAACATTTAATAGATTCATTTGTCCTTCAAAAATCATTTGATCCTCGAAAAACACAAAAGGCACGAAAATATTCAAAAAGATACAATAAATGACCGTTTGCCTAAAATATAAGAAGAGGTGCAAAAGATTAATAAATTTCGTGTCTTTAGTGGACTTATTGCTTTTTTATTCGCTGTCTAAACAGATAAAACAATCTTTCCGGAGGTATGGCCTTCTTCAATTAACTGGTGTGCAAAAGCGGCTTCAGTTAGGGGTAACAGTTTACTGACATGTACTCTTAACAAACCTTTATCAGCCCATTCGGCACATTGATTTAATATCTCAACATGTTTGTCTCTTGCTTCAGGTAAGTCTCTGAGCATTGGCGTTAACATGAGTTCAAAACCAATCAACAAATTACGCATTCTGGCTTCGCTTAAATTTAATTCACCCGGGTCCAGCAACGTAATCAAACGACCAAAATGAGCAGTGACAGCGATACTTTCTTTAAATACCTCGGCGCCTACCGTATCAAAAACCAAATCAGCCCCTTTGCCAGCTGTCAGCTGGTTGACTTCATCGGCAAAGCCCTCTTGATTATAAATAACAGCTTCATCAGCTCCCAAACTTTTAACAAAAGTGGCTTTTTGTTCAGAGCTTACCGTAGTAATTACTCTGGCGCCTTTTAGCTTGGCCAATTGAATGGCGACATGGCCAACACCACCCGCTCCCCCATGAATCAACACGGTTTGACCTGCTTGCAAACCACCTCTGTTAAACAAAGCGCCCCAAGCCGTAATTAACACCAAGGGAGCTGAGGCCGCTTCAATCACTGAAAAGGTTTTGGGGCTAAAGCCAACCCAGCGTTCATCAAGTACCGTATATTCTGCATAATTGCCTTGCTCACGCCCCAATCCCCCGTTACAAAACCAAACTTGATCACCGATTTTAAAATGACTAACAGCAGAGCCGGTTTCAACAATAATACCCGCGCCATCACAACCTAAAACGGCAGGCAAGGGCTGATCATAAAAAACGCCATGGCGCCTGACCTTAGTATCAACAGGATTAACACCTGCCGCTTGTACCTTGACTTTAATCTGAGAAGCTTCTGAAATTTGAGGTTCTTTTATATCTTGATAGCTTAATACGCTGGCTTCACCAACGGCTGTCATGAGTACTGCTTTCATAATTAATTCCTATATTAATCCGCCAACCATTGTTGACGATAATCCTGATAAGGATAATGCTTAGTGTGGGTTATCTGCCGGCATTGATACTGGTAGATATCTGGTAAATTATAGCCGTTAAATCGATTAGCTTTAATCAAGCTGTAAGCACCGACCTGTTTAAAAATCAGTTTATCGCCCACTGCCAAAGGTTTATTAAATTGATATTCACCAAATATATCGCCCGCCAAACACGTACAGCCCGCTAAAACAATCGAATAACTACCATTGGTATCTTGTTCATAGAGTTCAAGTTGGCGCTGATATTCAAACACTTCGGGGTTATGATTAACTGATGTATCCAATACTGCAATAGTTTTGCCATCGCTTACAAAACTATCAATAACGGTTGTAAGCAAATAACCCGCGTTATCAACCACCATTTTGCCCGGCTCAATAATAACCTCAAGTTGATAATCTTCTTTAAGTTGCTTGACTACATTAATAAAAGGCTGGTGATCAGCGATTTGATTAAACAAATAACCACCGCCTAAATTCAACCAATCGAGTTTAGCCAAATCGTTGCCAAAATAACTGCGCAGCTTTTCAAGGGTTTTAATTAAAGAAGTAAAGTCCGTTGCAGAAAAAACATGATGGATATGTAAGCCTTTAACCTGCTCAAGGCAAGATGAGCGCCACAAATCATCAATATCAATGCCTAATTTTGAATAAGGTCGACAAGGATCAAACCGATAATCCTTAAGAAAAGATAGCTTGGGATTAACCCGCAAACCCACACTTAGCTCGCTGGGTAAATGCTCAAGAAAACGCTGATGTTGAGATAAAGAATTAAAACTGATATGCGTAACCAGTCTCGACAGTTCAGGCCATTCATCCGGTCTAAGTCCGGGCGTGGTTAAATGAATATCACCATCCCCTGCTAAAACTTCATCAGCCAATTGCGCTTCAAATAACGAACTAACCGAAAAGCCGTCAACGAACGGTTTTGCTAAAGCCAGAATCGAAGATAACGGTAGAGCTTTAATAGAATATAAAACCTTACAACCGCATTGCTGGCGTAGGGTATTTAAAATAGTCAAGTTGCTAAACACCTCATCTGCATCCACAACAAAAGCAGGTGACGCGGAAATATTATCTTTTATATATTGAAAATCCATTAACCCGAAAGTATTACCCAAATAAACAAGCCCAGATAATACACAGATTAAAGGCATTGGTAAAAATATTAATCAAAAGACGATAGAGCAATGCAGGAGCAGCTGTTGAGGAGGTTGAGTGCAAGAAAACGCTTCAAACTTAAATGATGCCTCTATTCCTGTTCAACCGCCTAGGTTTAGTATATTGCCAGAACAAAAACTATCCAGCATACTTATCAACATAAAATGTTTTCTAAATAACAGTGATAGTGAGCCCGCATGTCCAAATTCTTTATACCGCACTAAATATTTTTATCATCATTAAATTTTAATCATGAAATTTTTAATGATAACTAACTACTTAAAGCCAGAATTAGAAAAATAACGAGAGTCTGGTGACCATCAAAACATTGCGTTAATAGGAGAAACAGACCATGCAAGATATTCGCTGGAAACAACGCTTTACTAATTTCAATCGCGCTTTTTTGTTGTTGCGTGAAGCGATGGAAAATGACCTCGCAACACTTAGCCAGTTAGAAAAAGAAGGCATCATCCAACGCTTTGAATATACGTTTGAGCTTGCTTGGAAAGTGCTAAAAGACAAAATGGAAAATGACGGCATTATTTTAGACCAAATATCGCCCAAAGCCGTTATCAGGCAAGCCTATACTGCAAAATATATCAACGATCCTGATACCTGGTTAAAATGATCGGTGATAGAAACTTAATGAGCCACACCTATGACCTTGTTAAATTTGAATCCGTCATTCAATCGATAGCCGATACTTATTTACCGATGCTACGAAGCATTCAGGGATGAACGCGACCCCCCCCAGTGAAGTGCGTACGATTTTCTTAGCACTGAGCGCGAGGGCCGATTTAATTAGCTATCCGCTTTCTGCTTTTGATGTGCTTCCAGCAGTTTATCGATTAATTTTGTCAATGGAATATCAAAATCAAGTGCGAGTTGTTTCAGTTGTTTATAGGTTTCGGTTTTAACGCGAAGCATTTTATAATCTTGCAGGGTGAATATAGTTACAATAAGGCTGTTCGATGTATAATAGTTTACATGAAAATCATCAAAGGCTACAAATTTAGATTTTATCCGGAAGTACAGCAAGTTGAACAACTTGCCAAAGAATTTGGTTGCGCTAGATTTGTATGGAACCAAGGCTTACTTAGACGGGAATA
>JAPLRP010000008.1 GCA_026399095.1 Methylococcales bacterium
TACAAGTCCTTTTACGACATACTTAATAAGTAATTAAGGCATGGAAAAAAGTCAGTAGCCTGTTCGTTATGTTATGCCTGAATTGTTGGCAGTTGCTGTTCGGCATTGATTAGTCCCATTTTTATTATTTTAGAAGTATCTTGATAATTACTAAAGCGGTATCATCAACCAAGTATCAATATACAAAGGTATTCATGAAAAATAAAATATTTTTAATAAGTTTTTATTCTCTTTTAGTTGGTTGTGCGAGCTGGAAATACCCCAACTGGGAACAAGTTCATGTTGTTAAATCTGTTTATAAACAGCCATGTGAATTTAAGCAGGAAGAAGTTTGCTCTGATGCAGACAGTTTTAGCGCTGAATGTACTGTTTGGTATAAGAAGAGAGCGACTATTTATAAAGCCAATACTTTTGTAAATGAAGTTACTAAGGCTGAAAAATTGGCCGCAAAATACTATTATTGCGGACCGGGAATTCCTTTATACAATCAAAAACCATTATTAGCATGGACAATAAGGCACAAATCAGACCCAGCACTAACTTATAGTGATTATGAAAAAGCAGTTTATGAATGCAACTATCAAGCTGATGTAGCCAACATACGACGCCAGCAGGCCTAATCCATCAAGGGTGATTATTCCAACACTAAACTATGACTATCAACAAGCCCAAATAAATGCAATAGAAATGGATAGAATGTATGAAGGATGGCGGCAGGATGAAAAATATTTTATGAGAAGTAAAATTTATAATCATTGTATTGATGCAACCGGCTTCCTTAATACATCAACTACTAATAAAAAAGATTTTGATGATATAGAAAAATATTGCCCTAATATTGATAACTATGTGCAAGCTTGTTTTATACCTGGGGCGCAAAAATAGAATCTTAAAGATAGATTCAGTAAGATAGTAAAAAAATAAAGCCGATAGCTTTAACGGGTTATCGGTTTTTTATGCCTGTATTATTGGCATTTGTTGCGGGTGTTTTATGGCTTTTTATTTTCATTTGCAACGTGAGTGCAACGTGGAGGAAATTCAGAGCAAAAAAAAGCCCTAGATTTTACTCTAAGGCTTTGATTTATTTGGCTCCCCCGGACGGGCTCGAACCGCCGACCTAATGATTAACAGTCATCCGCTCTACCGACTGAGCTACAGGGGATTAAAACTTTGGCTTATCAATGGTGCGCCTGGAGAGATTCGAACTCCCGACCGATCGGTTCGTAGCCGATTACTCTATCCAGCTGAGCTACAGGCGCCTTATTGAGCCGCTTATTATCTTTTTTTATTCGTTTTGTGTCAACTTATATTTAATTAAGTTGACGGCAATAATGGCGGAGAGAGAGGGGTTCGAACCCTCGATGGGAGTTAAAGCCCATACTCCCTTAGCAGGGGAGCGCCTTCAGCCGCTCGGCCATCTCTCCTAAAACTTTTACTCTTCAGAATCTGGTAAACCTGCCTGTTCTTTTTTGATTCTTTCGTAGATTTCTTCCCTATGAACAGAAACATCTTTTGGTGCATTTACACCTATGCGCACTTGGTTTCCCTTCACCCCAAGGACAGTGACAGTCACTTCGTCACCAATCATTAGAGTCTCCCCTACTCGACGTGTCAATATAAGCATGGCTTCTCCCTAATAGTGTATTAAAAACCTACTGTTCTTATGCTGCATCTAACTAAGACAGGGTATCATATCAGCTTTTCTGTATAAATAAAACCTAAAACTCCTTCAACGCATTGATTCAATCTCAATAGATATAGCCCTTGTGTGTTTTAATCTGCACTATATTCCTATATAAAGTTAATTTTACCAGAAAAGTTAAAATAATTTTCGGTAAAAGATAACGACCTATCTTTTGATTGCATTATCAAGATAACCTGACCGAATAACTGATTATTATTTGTTGCCCGTTGGCATTGTTAACAAGACTGTTTCTATAGGTTAAGTTAGAGCCTTTGAAGCATGCTCACTCTGCATTTCGCCTCGGATCAAAGGCATCCTGAACGGTATCAGCAAATAAATTAGCTGCCAAAACCAATGTGAACATAAACACAAAAGCAGCAGATAGAGACCACCAAACAATGGGCTCTCGGGCCATTTCCAAACGCGCACCGTTAATCATATTACCCCAACTATATGTGGTTGGATCAACGCCAATGTTGATATATGACAATACCGCTTCGGCTAATACCAATGAACTAAAATCCAGCACCACCGATATTAAGACGATGTGCATGACATTGGGTAAAATGTGACGTACTAAAATCATACTTTGCTTAACGCCTAAAGCTTGAGCTGCTTGCACATACTCCAACTCTCTAAGCTTAAGGGTTTCGGCTCTGAGCAATCGACATAAGCCTGTCCAATTAGTCACACCCAGAATTAGACATAAAAATAACAGCCGCACATCTGCACGTACTATTACACTGGTAAAATCTTGCTCATGATTTGCAATGTAAACTTGAACCATAAGAATGGAGGCAGCTATCAACAATACGCTGGGGATTGAGTTTAATGTGGTATATAGATATTGAATCAAATCATCAATCCAGCCACGAAAAAATCCGGCCAATATGCCAAAAACTATCGCCATTGGCAGCATTATTAATGTTGTCAAGGTACCCAATACCAAGCCGGTACGTATACTTTTTACTGCCTGATAAAACACATCCTCACCTACTTTATCGGTACCAAAGACATGATAATAGCCGGATAAGTATATTAAGGTATTGCTCGTCGAAATAACTATAAACACAACTAACAGCGCAATATTAGCGCTTGTCGATAAAACAATTGCTTGATTTTTTTCACCTTGCAGCTTGTACCTGACTGCCAAATAAATCAATATAAGTAAACCAGTCAGTCCGGCTCCCTGAGCAAAGCCATAAAGGGCTTTTTGCAGAACATCAGCTACATGCTGAGTTTCAGGATCATCTAAATAGTTACCGCCATATGCCAACCGGGGATAGCGCCACTGAGTTGTACCATCAGCAAGAACCATTATTTCTTTACTGTACAGGGATGTAGCAAAAGGTGCTGAATACGTTTTTTCACTGTGTTCTCTTAAGGGGGCTGCCCAATAATCCAAAAGACTGATGATCTCATTATTTTTTGTATCGATTGGTTTAAAATGTACAGAGTCCAACAAGCCAATCACTATAAAAAAAAGTAATATTACCAATGATGCCATGCCCACTTTACTACGAACAATTTTTTGCAAGGGGCGCTTAATATGCTCCTTGCCACGCAGATAAAATGCCAAGGCAAGTATGGCAAAGGTTAGTATAAATATCAGTGCATCAGTCCATAAAATGATCATTACGACAACCTCACGCGCGGATCAACAAGGGTGTAAGAAATATCAGTCAACAATAAACCAATGACGTATAAAACCGAACCAAGAAACACCATCGCCCGCACGATGGCAAAATCCTGACTATTAATGGCATCAATTGTGTAACTACCCAAACCGGGAATACTGAAAAAAGATTCCATAATTAAACTACCCATAAATAACAACGGCAGAATGACTACTACACCGGTTAATATGGGTATCAAGGCGTTACGTAACACATGCTGAAACAAAGTTTGGGTTTCGGTTAAGCCTTTTGCTCTTGCCGTTCTAACATAGTCTTTTTCAACTTCTTCCAGAAAGAGTGTCCGATACCAACGAACACCAGAACCAATGCCTGAACACACACCTATCAGAACGGGCAATACCAAGAACTTTATTGCAGCCAACCCATCGTCATACCCAGAGATAGGTACGAGCCTTAATAATTTAGCTATAAAAAACTGTCCACCGATAATATAAAACAGCGATGAAATTGACATTAAAATAACACACAAGACAATGCCGGACTGCTCCAGGTAACTGCCACGAAATAACACCATCAATAATGCAAAAGTAATATCTACCATTAAGCCTACACATAACGTTGGCAGGGCAAGTGCCAAACTTGGCCACATACGTTCCTGAATATCGGCACCAATATTTCTGCCACTATCTGACACCCCAAATCTAAACAAAAACAAACCAACTGATTTTTGATAGAAAATAGTCCGGGTTATTTTTTCTTCTCCAGTTGCATCCGCATTCCATAATAGCGGCACATCGTAGCCATGTTGCTGCTTCCAGTTATTTATAGATTGTTCAGTCACGTGTTTTTGCCCCAACTGCATACGGGCCATATCGTCAGGGCTGTTGACAATAAAAAACAAGACAAACGTTAAAATATTGACGCCCATCAACAAAGGAAATGCGTATAAAAATCGACGAATAATATAATGGATCATTGCAACGTTTCCTTGGCTCGGCGGCGATAAGCATTAATGGCAGGAATTAACAGTGCTACAAACAAAAACAAACCCACCACGAGCGGCCAAAAAATGGGCCGATTCCAAAGCTGTCTCTTTTCTGTTCTGGCAACGGCATCAATACGGGTATATTTAAGTCGGTTATTCGCCATTAAATTGGATTTCTGGTTCTTGTACCAACTATGAAATAACGAAAAATTCTTCGGATGAAAGCCAAATATCCAAGGCGCATCATGTCGCACAACTTCCTGTAATTCTTGTATGATTTGGTAGCGTTGCTCATTATTATCCATATTACGCATTTGCTCAAACAAACGATCAAACTTGGGATTTTGATAATTAACGGCATTTTCGCCACCGTATTTAACTTTTGAGTTAGGTCCATACAGTAAGAAAAACAAGTTTTCAGGATCAGGATAATCGACATTCCATCCCCAAATAAAGATTTGCTCATTACCTGAGCGCATTTTTTCCTGAAAACGATTGTAATCAGTCCCTCGAATTACCAACTTGATACCCAGTTTCTCAAATTGCTTGCGATACCAATTCATGGATGGACGGTCATCGATACTTACTGATGTCGTATCAAAATACAGAATCAAGGCTTCTTTGGTTTTAGGATCAATACCATTACTGTAACCGGCCTCTGCCATCAATTGACGAGCCTCGGCTATTTTTTTTCGCTGCTCCCTATTATTAATCCAGTCGTAAGTGTAATGATTAATACCCTCTTTGCCCTCTGCATAGCCATAAATACCAGGAGGAATTACACCTTGAGCAATGATTCCTCGCCCGTTTCTAAAAATGGAAATATATTCCTCATAATCTACGACAATTGCTATGGCTTGGCGTAACTTTCTAGCTCTCTCACTATCGCCACCTACGGTAGCATCCATCATGTTAAAGCCCATATAGAATATCGACGTTTCTACCAACGTTTGTAGCTTAATACCTTTTTCTTTCATGGAGTCGGTCAAAGCAATACCGCCACTGCCGGTAAATTGTATGGCTTGATCGAAACTATCCGATGCAATTCCAGAGGCATCATAATAGCCTTGTAAAAACTTGGTCCAGTAGGGAATGGTTTCTTTTTCCAGCATAAAAACAACTTTATCAATAAAAGGCAGTTTTTTTCCTGCATCCATTAACAATCCATTCTGCTTATCGCCACCCTCACCTTCAGAGGGATATTTTTCCAAATGAAATAACGGGTTTTTAAGCAAAATCATGCGTCGATTGGGATTATTTTCCGACAACAGATAGGGACCTGTTCCAATTGGAAACCAATCCAAGGTAATATTTTTATCAGACAATCCTGGTTGATCATAAAAAACATCTGCTTCCCAAGGCATTGGCGAAAAAAAAGGCATCGCCAGCCAGAATATAAATTGTGGGTATTTTCCTTTGATACGAATACGATATTGATATCGACTTATAGCCTCTACACCCGCTATTGTTAAATTTTTTAAATCCGTTTTTTTCTTATCACTGACTTGCTTGGAAAAATCTTCAAAACCAACGATGTAGTTTTTCATGATTTCCGCAATCGGCGATTGTATTTTAGGATGAGCCAATCGCTTAATTTGATATACATAATCTTCAGCGGTAAGTTCACGCGTGCCCGTATTTTTAAAATCGCTTAGGGTATTAACTGACTGCAGTTCAGCCTCAGTGATACTGAGATAGCTAAATTGTCCTTGTGCATTTTTAGCCAATGCCGGATGCGGCTGGAAGTTAATATCTGGCTTAATATCAATGATATAGTCTGTATAGGCAATATCGCTATCCTTTGCGTCTTTTCCTAATTTTTCAGCACTTTTATTCAAATAATTAATTTCAGGCATTTTATTTGCCGTCAAAGGTGTTAGTTGATATGGTCTTTTCAAATAATGATATTGAAACGGTGGCTCATATATTTGTGCGAGAAAAGCATATTCATTTTCGCTATAGGCAACGGCAGGATCCAGATGCTTGGGTCGCTCTGAAAATGATTGATATAAGACTGAAAGCTTGCCTTCATCATCTGCATAAGGATTATTGAGTTGCGAATCGCCGCAAGCCGTTAATAACAAGAATAACATTTGAATTATGTAGGATTGCATCTTCATAGACAAAAAACTGGACATAGATTATCGGGTCGTAGATACTTGGAAGATCACTCATTAAATGTGAATGGGTGTAGATCAAAATCAGAATGGAACAATACTTTTAGTTCCATTGTAACAACAAATACAAAAATACGGGGAGATGATAATGGGTTTTATGCAGGGCAAACGAGTCTTAATTGTAGGTTTAGCGAGTAACCGCTCTATTGCATGGGGTATTGCTCAAGCCATGCACCGTGAAGGTGCTGAATTAGCTTTTACATTTCAAAATGAAAAACTACAAAGCCGCGTGGAAGACATGGCTAATCAGTGTGCATCTAATATTACTCTTGAATGCGATGTGAGCATCGATGAACATATCGATTCTGTATTTGCCAAACTTGGCGAGCACTGGGATGGTTTGGATTGTATTGTTCATTCGGTCGCTTTTGCACCACGAGACGCGCTGAATGGAGATTATGTTGACGTCACCACACGCGAAAACTTTAAAATTGCTCATGACGTTAGTTCATACAGTTTTACTGCTCTAGCAAAAGCCGGGCGAGCAATGATGCAGGGTCGTAATGGCTCTTTACTTACCTTAACTTATTTGGGCGCAGAACGGGCCATTCCTAATTACAATGTCATGGGAGTCGCCAAAGCAAGTCTGGAAGCTAATGTTCGTTATATGGCAGTTGCCTTAGGCGCAGAAGGTACTCGGGTTAATGCTATTTCAGCAGGACCTATCAGAACCCTGGCGGCATCAGGCATCAATGACTTTAAAGCCATGTTAAATAAAGCTCAGGATACTTCACCCTTAAAGAGAAACATCACGATTGAAGAAGTAGGCAACGCCGCAGCATTTATGTGCTCAGATTTAGCCTCAGGCATCACAGGCGAAATTACTTATGTCGATTGTGGCTACAATATTGCCGGTTTAGCCGCATCGTAACACTTTACCCTGCATACAAAAAAGGGAGCCTTAAGCTCCCTTTTTTGTGGCCAACTTATTGTACTTGAGGCTTTTTGTTTATCACAACATCAGCTTCGGCTTGCAAACTGTTTAATACCTGATTAAATTCAGTTTGACCAAAGGCATTCGCAATATTTTTCTTAGCCAATTCCAGTTGTTTTTTGTCGTCCTCACTCATAATACCCGGTGTAACTTTTGACAAACTGACTACAACTTGCTCGCCAGATGGCAAAGCGGTAATAAAAACACTTGGCTTACCACCAACGGGCTTAGCAGCTTTAAATATTGCCTCATTCAACTGCTCAGGTAATTTATTTTTGCCACGAACAAGCCCTTTAAAGGTTTTAATTTCTAACTTGTTACCGGCAGCCTCATCACTAATAGATTCACCTGATGCCAAGCGATTTTTTATTTCGTTTGCTTTTTGAACGGCCAGTTGCTGAGTTTTTTCTTTTACTAAAACTGCTGTGACATCCTTACTAACTTCATTTAACTCACGCTTGGCCGCTGATTTATGCTCTAACAGTCTTACCACCACTAAACGATCAACCCCTTGTTCTATAGGAGCGCTATTGTTGCCTTGCAATATTTCTTCCGAAAATGCAGCACTACGAATTTTTTCATCTGAGGCTACACCCTCACCCTTTTCCTTAGTAAACAAAGCTGATTTCTTAACAGCAATACCTAAACCATCAGCTACTGTTTGCAGATTATCAGGATGCTCGTAACTCATTTCAGTTAGCTTTTCACCCGCCTCAATAAACGCATTTTCTGCCTGTGCTTTTTGGTAAGCCTTAGTAACATCACCTTTAACGCTATCAAATGTTTTAACGTTACCCGGCACAAGCTCAGTAACTGTTATTAAGTGATAGCCAAAAGCTGATTTTACAGGCTTTGATACTTCTCCAAGCTTTAATGAACTCGCTGCTTCTTCAAAGGCTTTTTCCATAACACCCAAGTTAAACAAACCAAGATCTCCGCCTTTTTTTGCAGTCAACTTATCCTCTGAAACCTCTGACGCTAATGAAGCAAAGTCTTTGCCAGCCAAGTCTTGTTTCGCTTTTAACGCTTTATCCAAGGCCATTTTTTCAGTCACCTTATCATTAATTAAAAACAAGATATGGCTGATTTTTCTGCGCTCTGGTGTAGTGTATTGATCTTTTTGCTCTTCGTAAAAAGCTTTTAACTTTTCGTCATTAACAACTACTTTCTTTGCGACATCATCGAGTGATAGCTCAACATATTCAACAGATACTTGTTCTGGTGTTGCATATAAATCTTGATGCTGTTGGTAATAGGCTGAAATTTCTTCTGCGGTTGGCTGACCTGTTAAAGACTGAATCGCAACGGTTATATAATCAACATCACGCTCTTGGTTTTGGATCTTAAAATAACTTTCAACATCATATTGCGTAGCAAAACTGCTATCGACAATGCTGTGCTGAAACTGCTCCATAGTCAGGGCATTCTTTATTCTGTTAACAAACTCGCCTGATGAGATTTTTTGTGAACTGAGTAATGTTTTATATTGCTTGTCACTAAATTTACCATCTACCTGAAAATAAGGTAAAGATTTGATAAAGTCGCGCGCTTCATTATCCGTTGTTACTAACCCTTCAGCGTGAACATATTGCAATAAGACTTCATCTTTTATCAGCTTTTGTAATGCCTGCGCTTTTAAGACTTGCTCATCAATACCCATGCCCTGTAAATTTTGACTATATTGCTCGTAAGCTTTATTAACATCGCGCTGATAAAAATCCTTATCACCCACTGATGCAACCGGAGCCTCTCCACCTGCGTCCAAATAATTATTAATCCCCCATAAAGCAAAGGGTACACATATTAATACCAAGATAACCCATGCAAGGGTGCCTTGTGATTTTTCTCTAATTTTTGTCAACATACGAAGTGTCCTAAAGAATCAATTTACAAAGCAAAAAAAAACCCCGAACCTGAGGGTTCGGGGTTTTTAAATTTGGCGGAGTGGACGGGACTCGAACCCGCGACCACCGGCGTGACAGGCCGGTATTCTAACCAACTGAACTACCACTCCAAAGTCTGGTGGGTGCTGAGGGGATCGAACCCCCGACCCTCGCCTTGTAAGGGCGATGCTCTCCCAGCTGAGCTAAGCACCCGACTTGCCCATTATATATTATTTTTAAATAAAAATATATATTTTTATTGGGCTTTTCTTTAGTGTTGAATTGAAACAACTCAACAAAGAAGATCTAGTTTACAGCATCTTTTAAAGTCTTACCAGCTTTAAATGAAGGAATTTTTGCAGCTTTAATAGTAATTTCTTCTCCAGACTGTGGATTACGGCCTTTACGCTCTGCTCTTTCCTTAACAGAATAAGTACCAAAGCCCACTAAAGCAACTGAATCACCTTTACTTAAAGCACCTGTCACGGCACCAAGAAAACCATCTAAAGCACGTCCAGCATCTGCCTTAGTTAAACCAGCCGACTCTGCAATAGCATCAATAAGTTCCGATTTATTCATTATTCCCCCTGAGGAAGTTAAATTATACACATTATGAAAAACACCTATGTCTATTCTCATATCCTACATAGCAACACAAGAAACACCGCTATTTATATCAATTGCTGTCACGTAGTGTCAAGCTTTAAAACCCCTAGAGCCCATGTTTTTTGGGTATTGCACCTTAGTGCCATAAAAAAGACACATTTCCCTAGTGGGCCATCAACCCCTGCTGTGTTAATTTCCCGCCCTCAGCTTCAGTTTTTACCTGCTCATCCCCGACCTTCTTTTCTACAGGAATTGGCATATATTGCAAAGCAACCGCCAAGACCTCATCTATCCAGTGGACTGGCCTGATGTCCAGATTCTGCTTTATATTTTCTGGTATCTCAACTAAATCTTTCTCATTATCTGCAGGAATTAAAACTATTGTTATGCCCCCACGATGGGCTGCCAATAACTTTTCTTTTAACCCGCCAATAGGCAAAACCTCACCTCGCAAGGTGATCTCTCCAGTCATGGCCACATTGGCACGCACCGGTATTTTAGTTAATGCCGAAATAATAGCCGTACACATCCCAATACCGGCACTTGGACCGTCTTTGGGCGTAGCCCCTTCGGGAACATGAATATGAATATCATTTTTTTGAAATAATTCATTGTCTATGCCCAATAACTCAGACCGACTTCTGACCACGGTCATTGCCGCTTCAATTGATTCCTTCATAACGTCACCCAGCTTACCCGTAGCCGAATGCTTTCCTTTTCCTGGAATGACTGCAGTCTCAATGGTTAATAATTCGCCACCCACCTCTGTCCAAGCCAACCCTGTTACCTGACCTACCTGATCTTTCTCTTCAGCAAGACCGTAACTGAAACGCTTTACACCCAAGTATGTATCCAGATTCTCTGGATTAATGATAATTTTGTTATTAGCTGACTTTAACAAGAGCGCCTTAACAACCTTACGACAAATCTTGGAAATATCCCGCTCAAGATTCCGAACGCCCGCCTCGCGTGAATAATAGCGTATCATGTCCCTGACCGCGACTTCTGAAATTTCAATTTCGTGCGCTGCAAGGCCATTATTTTTTACCTGCTTAGGTATTAAATAACGAATGGCAATATTTATCTTTTCGTCTTCAGTGTATCCAGCGAGACGAATCACCTCCATTCTATCCAACAATGCCGGTGGAATGTTCATGGTGTTAGCAGTCGCTACAAACATCACATCAGATAAATCAAAATCAACTTCGAGGTAATGATCTGAAAAAGCGTGATTTTGCTCTGGATCTAATACTTCCAACAAGGCCGAAGCCGGATCTCCACGAAAATCGGCCGCCATTTTATCTATTTCATCAAGAAGAAACATAGGATTTCGTGTTTTGACCTTAGCCAAATTCTGCAAAATCTTACCCGGCATAGAACCGATGTATGTTCGCCTGTGACCTCGAATTTCAGCCTCGTCCCTAACACCACCTAAAGCCATACGCACAAATATACGATTCGTTGCCCTAGCGATAGATTCTCCCAAAGAGGTCTTACCGACGCCTGGAGGCCCAACAAGACATAAAATAGGACCTTTCAACTGCTTAACCCGTTGTTGCACAGCAAGGTACTCTAAAATGCGTTCTTTTACCTTATCCAAGCCATAATGCTCTGCTTCCAAGACCTGCTCGGCAATTTTTAGATCGTGCCGTACTTTAGTTTTTTTCTTCCAGGGTACATTAATCATCCAGTCAATATAATTACGAACGACAGTTGCTTCAGCAGACATTGCCGGCATTAGCTTGAGCTTATTGAGTTCAGTATCTGCTTTTTTTTTGGCTTCCTTTGACATCCCGGCATTGATAATTTTCTTTTCCAATTCTTCAATTTCATTCGGCACATCTTCCATGTCACCCAATTCCTTTTGAATCGCCTTCATCTGTTCGTTCAGATAGTATTCTCTTTGATTCTTTTCCATCTGCTGCTTTACGCGGACACGGATTTTTTTCTCCATCTCCAAAAGATCGACCTCACCTTCCATTAGCGTCATTAAATCTTCCAACCGCTTTTCAATATCTGCAGTTTCAAGAACAGCCTGCTTATCACTAACCTTTAAAGACATATGAGCAGCCATTGTGTCTGCCAGTCGACTAGGATCTTCTATACCCGATAAAGCGTTCAACACTTCCGGAGGAATCTTGCTGTTTAATTTAACGTATTGGTCAAATGAATTTATCACTGTCCTTTGCAATACATCCTGACTTTTTGCAGATAAATTGAAAATATCATCAACTTTTTCAACCACCGCTGAAAAAAAGCTGCCTGTTTCTTGATATCGCAGAACTTTACTACGCTGACTCCCTTCAACGAGCACTTTAACAGTACCATCAGGTAATTTTAGTAACTGTAAGATGTTAGCTAACGTTCCAATTTCATAAAGATCCGTAAATTCAGGCTCATCAACTTCAGCCTCTTTTTGTGCAACTAATAATACCTGCTTGTTATCCTTCATAGCGGCATCAAGAGCATCAATAGAGCGCTCCCGTCCAACAAACAAGGGGATAACCATATGTGGATACACCACGACATCTCTAAGTGGCAACACAGGGATCAAGTTGTCTTTTTGCTCTAATACTTTCATTTTGTGCGTTTCCATAAACGGAACCTTTAACTTTTTGGATTAAAGGATAATGGGGGCGCTAATTTAAATAGCAAGGAAATAAGTTACAATTTATCACTTATCTAAAAAAAACATAGTAAATTACGACAATTTCTCACCAAAGCTCTGTAATGACCCAAATGGCTTGCACGAATACCAACCAAATCCACTGTCTGTTTGGGTAAAAAATGACCCATTAGTCTTTCTTGCTAATAAAACGGGAGCGAAGTGGATCACAAAATATTGACAGAAATGACACGTAATTTGACACTATCAATTTAAATTAGCGATAGTTTAATTTTGGAAAAAATATACTGAAAACGCGGTTAGCGCTATTGAATAAAAACATGGGGCATAAACCCCACCAGACTCGCCTGGCAGGATTCATAACTGAGGCATTAAGACTCTACAACAGCCTTTTTCTTTTCTGTTTCATAAACCAATATTGGTTCAGATTGGCCTAAAATAACACTTTCTTCAATTACTACTTTGCTAATATTATCTGCTGATGGTAATTCATACATAGTGTTTAACAAGACATTTTCGACTATAGTTCTTAATCCTCGCGCACCGGTTTTTCTTTCCATAGCTTTACGAGCAATTGCAATTAAAGAATCTTCTCTAAATTCAAGCTCTGCACCTTCCATCTCAAACAAATGCTTATATTGCTTGGTTAGTGCATTTTTTGGCTCAGTCAAAATCTGAACTAATGCCGCTTCATCCAACTCTTCCAAGGTAGCAATAATCGGTAAACGACCAACAAACTCAGGAATCAAACCATATTTTATAAGGTCTTCAGATTCAACCTCTGCAAATAATTGGCCTATATTTTTAGACTCGTCTTTTGTTTTTACGTCAGCTGAAAATCCAATACCACCTTTTTCAGACCGCGCCTTAATGACGCGATCCAGACCGGCGAAAGCACCACCGACTATAAACAGAATATTCGCTGTATTTACCTGCAAAAACTCACCCTGAGGATGCTTACGACCACCTTGCGGCGGCACTGAGGCAATTGTTCCTTCAATTAGCTTCAATAGCGCTTGTTGAACGCCCTCACCTGAAACATCACGAGTGATGGAGGGGTTATCAGATTTTCTGGAAATCTTATCAATTTCATCAATATAAACAATGCCTGTTTCAGCTTTTTCGACATCGTAATCACATTTTTGTAAAATTTTCTGAATAATGTTTTCTACATCTTCGCCCACATAACCCGCTTCAGTAAGCGTGGTAGCGTCAGCAATTGTAAACGGAACATCCAACAAACGCGCTAAAGTTTCAGCCAGTAGCGTCTTGCCCGAACCGGTTGGTCCAATCAGTAAAATATTACTTTTTGCCAACTCAACAGAATCTTTTTTAGACTTACTACGTAGACGCTTATAGTGATTGTAAACAGCTACTGCCAATATTTTTTTTGCTCTTTCTTGGCCAATAACATAACCATCAAGCTCTTCTTTTATTTCTTTTGGCTTAGGTAGTTTGTTACTACCAAAAGACGATTCTTCCTCTTGCAACTCGTCTTTAATTATGTCGTTACAAAGCTCTACGCATTCGTCACATACATATACTGAGGGCCCGGCAATAAGTTTTCTTACCTCATGCTGGCTTTTACCACAAAAAGAACAATAAAGTAATTTTTCACTGTCTTTGCCGTTTTTATCATTACTCATAAATCAGCTCCTGCAAACATCAAAATCACATTTTTACTTTCTATAAAACCAAGCATATCTAAATACCTAAAAAATACCAAGCTTTTATAGATCAGAACCAGTTGATCTAGTCGTTAATACTTTATCAATCAGTCCGTAACTTACGGCGTCATCAGAACTTAAAAAATTATCTCTATCCGTATCTTGCTGAACTTTTTCAAAAGGCTGCCCGGTATGATGAGCCAAAATTCTATTTAGCTTATCTTTAATCAAGAGTATTTCTCTGGCATGAATATCAAAGTCAGAAGCCTGACCCTGAAAACCACCTAATGGCTGATGAATCATCATTCTAGAATGCGGCAAACAATAACGCTTGTCTTTAGCGCCACCTGTTAACAGCAACGCTCCCATGCTGGCTGCCTGACCTATACATAAAGTACTTACATCGGGCTTGATAAATTGCATGGTGTCGTAGATTGACATACCTGCAGTTACAGAACCACCTGGAGAATTGATATAGAGATGGATATCTTTATCAGGATTTTCCGACTCAAGAAAAAGCAACTGAGCAACAACCAAGTTAGCCATATAATCTTCAACTTGGCCAACCAAAAAAATGACTCGCTCTTTTAAAAGCCTTGAATAGATATCAAAAGACCGCTCACCTCTGGCAGTTTGCTCTATAACGATAGGTACTAACCCACCCGCTGCTTCCAAAGCCTTCGCTTGATTCATTACATGCTGTCTATACATTTTAAAACCTTATCGTTGCTGCTTATCCATCACATCAGTAAAATTAACAGTCTCATCAGTTACTTTAGCTTGCGCGACTAACCACTCGACTACTTGATCTTCCAAAACCATTTGCTGAACTTCATTTAAACGAGTTTCATCAGAATAGTACCATGCTACTACATCTTCAGGTCGCTCATAACTTTTCGCCATCTCTTCAATAGTAGACCGTACTTTAGTACCATCTAATTCTATCGCTTTATTTTGAATAATTTCGCCTAAAATCAACCCTAATGATACCCGACGTTTTGCCTGCCCTTCGAATACGTCTCTAGGCAACTTTAAGTCTTCCAGCTTCATTTTCTGTCTTTTAGCTGTTTCAATGTAAGGCTTCATCAACAATTCGACTTCAGCATCAACCAGCGTATTGGGTACTGTCAATTGAATTTTCTCACACAAAGCATCCATAACCGATGTTTTCAGCTTGCCACGCAACGCTTGCTCCAACTCTCTTTCCATGTTGTTTCTAACGTCAGCTCGAAATGATTCAACCGAACCATCTTCAATACCGTAAGCTTTAACGAATTCTTCATCAATTTCTGCAAGCACAGGTTCTTCAACCTTAACAACATCCACGTCAAATTCAGCAACTTTACCAGCCAACTTTTCATTACCGTAATCATCTGGAAAAACTAAACTAAACGCTTTATTGGCGCCAGCAACAAGACCCGTCAAATTATCTTCGAACCCTGCAATCATTTTTTTCAAGCCTAGAATAACTTGAAAATCGTCCACTTTACCATCGGTAAAATTTTCACCTTCAGAAGTACCTGAAAAGCTTATAGTGACATTATCATTCTGTTGAGCAGGACGCTCAACCAGTTGCCAAGTTTGTTTTTGAGCTCTTAACTTCTCAATCATATCCTCAACATCAGCATCTTTAACAGTTGCAACAGGACGAATAACTTCTAACTTATCAATGCCATCTAATGAGATCTCAGGATAAACTTCAAACACAGCGGTATACTTAAAGCCGTCCGTTTCATCCAAAGGTTCGATGTAAGGATGACCGGCAGGTTTTAAATCCTGACCCTCCAAGGCATCATAATAAGTGTCTTTGATCAAATCATTGGCTATCTCACCACGAACGCGATCGCCAAACATCTTCTTAACAACTTGATGCGGCACTTTTCCGGGACGAAAGCCATCAACTTTAACTTCACGCGCCAACGACTTCAAACGCTCGGCCATTTTTTCCTGAACAACGGCTTCAGGCACGCTAACAGTCATTTTTCTGCTTAATTCTGATGTCTTTTCGACAGAAACTTGCATTTCTTTACCTCACACGTTTATTAAGAATTTATTATGAATACCGATGGACGGACTAAATACTGCTGAAGATAGAGCAAGATATTGCTCTATTATTTTAGAATGGGGTGGTGCGAATGGAGAGACTCGAACTCTCACAGGATAACCTACTGGAACCTAAATCCAGCGCGTCTACCAGTTCCGCCACATTCGCACTTTAATGAACGAGCTATTATAGTGAGTAGTGCCTTATATAACAAGCTAATATTCACAAACCACGACAGAATTAAATATTCACCGACACATCAAAGCCCAAAAGCTTAATCTCATTGGCAAATGCATTTAATATTTCAACTGACAAAGGCTTTAAAAGCCTAGCCTCTGGCTGCTGTGAAGGCCTGGCTATGGTATACAGCATAATTTGCTGTAATTTGCACCCGGCATTCTTGATATCCCTTAACAAATCCAGATATGAATCTTTTTCCCTATCGGTCAGACCTCGATTATCATAATCCAAGAAACACGATTGAAGCTTGGTTTGGCACAAACTGACCGAAAGCATTAGATTTTTCAGGCTAGCCTTGCAGCTTTGGGCAGTATTATTAATTAAAGACCTGCCTTCTTCAGTAGCACTATCCACTTTAAACCAGACTTCTCCGCCATAAGCACTTAAAATCTTTAAACCATCCTGAACCTTTGGCAAATGCACCAAACTACCATTAGTGATCAAAACATAATGACAGTATGGAAATACCCCTTTTTCAGTGGCCACTTTGCCTATCAACTCCACCGCACGTGCAAATTCTTTTAAACTGGTCGGCTCACCATTTCCGGCAATTGCAATATCCTTAATCACTCGCTTATCTACATCGACATGAAAACGCTCGTAAAAATCACCCGTTAATACGTCATCAAGAAAAAACCTTAATTCATCTTCCAATAACGTAAAGTCCATCACTGGTGCGGCACCTATTTTTAGGTTTTCAATCTGGCAGTAGATGCAGCGCCAATTGCAAGCGTTATTGGGGTTAAAATTGATGCCAATAGATAAACCGCCCATACGCCTCGAAATGACAGGATAAACATACTTTAACCCAACAACATCAGAACAATGATTAGTTGTTGTTAACTTTGACATCATAACTCTACTTTGAAATAATTTTTCTGATACCCCTATTCTACGGGGTTGTGACTTTTTAATTTTAATATTTTAAACCTAAAAAAACCACTAAGTCAGTGCCGTAAAATAAGACAAAAAAATCATAATTGACTTTAAAATTAAAATTTAAACAATAAATTTTAATTGCTGTTTTTAAACTTAATAAAACCAAAAAAAATCTAAAACACTACAAAACCAGGCAATAAGAATTTATTGCTATTGAAAAAAATACCCCTATAATCGATTAAAACAACTGTTTAATACGATCGTTTAAATGAAACATTCAAATGCTATCGAACCTGTTTCTGACCGACTGCTTCATGCTGCCGTGGAAGTTTTTGCCGAATACGGTTTTCGCGACGCCACCGTGCGTGATATATGCTCCAGAGCCAACGTCAACGTCGCTTCCGTCAATTACTATTTCCGTAGTAAAGAAAGCCTTTATACACAAGTACTCGCTTTTTCTTTTCGGGAAGCTAATCGACTCTATCCTCAAGATGCGTTTCTCGAAAAAAATATCCCCTCTGAACAACGACTCACATTATTCATTAGAAACTTCCTTAATAAACTAATGGATGACAGTCACTTAGGGCTACATAGTAAGCTCATTACCCGTGAAATAGCTGATCCTACCAAGGCGTTAGATGATATTTTAAAAGTCGAAATTGTTCCTCAAATAAACTTACTCGAAGAAATAATACAACCCATTATTGGCATAAAAGCTGATAAATTGACCATCCAACGATGCCTTCTGGGAATTTATGGTCAATGCCTCATGTTTAAACACTCTCGATCAATTATTGACCGCCTGTATCCTGAATTAATTGCCGATCATTCTGCCATAGAAACTTGTGCTGAACATATCGCACAGTTCTCAATAGCCGCCCTAACCCAAATTGCCCACCAACAAGAGAAATCAACATCATGAATCACGTAGCCTTAAAAATGCTCATGGGTGATAAAGGAAAATATATGGGCATCATAATGGGGCTTACGTTTGCTTCATTAATCATGACCCAACAGCCCGCTATTTTTGTTGGACTCATGTCAAGGTCATACAGCTTTATATCCGACGTTGGCCTGCCCGATATCTGGGTGATGGATTCAAAAGTCCAATTTGTTGATGACATCAAACCCTTACAAGACACCGAACTTTATCGAGTAAGGGGTATTTCAGGCGTGGAATGGGCAACGCCCATGTACAAAGGTTTACTCAAAGCGCGTCTGACTGATGGTACTTTTCAAACCTGTATCGTCGTTGGCTTGGACGATGCCACTTTAATTGGTGGCCCACCCGTCATGCTGGAGGGGAAAATTGCAGATTTACGTCGAAGCGATAGCGTGATAGTCGATATAGACGGCGCCCGTGATAAATTGGGCAAACCCTCATCCATACCTGGTGGTAAACCGATACCACTCAAAATAGGAGACACTTTAGAACTGAATGATCGCCGTGCGATAGTCGTTGGCATTGCCAAAGTCACGCGCACTTTTCAATCTCAACCTGTAGTCTATACCACGTATTCAAGAGCTAAAAGTTACGCACCTAGGGAAAGGAAGCTGTTATCTTTTGTTTTGGTAAAAGCAAAAAAAGGAGAAAACCTTACCGATCTGAGCCACCGCATTCATGAGGCAACCGGACTGGCGGCTTATACACAAGCTGAATTTAAAGAGCTAACTTATGAATACTTTATGCATAATACCGGCATCCCCATTAATTTTGGCATTTCAGTACTGCTGGGTTTTATCGTAGGTGCGGCTATAGCAGGCCAGACTTTTTACAATTTTACCTTGGAAAACCTGCGCCAGTTCGGCGTTCTTAAAGCCATGGGCACCAGTAACCTGACATTACTCCGCATGATTTTGTTACAGGCCGTTCTAGTAGGCAGTATAGGCTATGGACTAGGCGTGGGTTTAACGGCTTTATTCGGCTACGCCATGCGCCATACTATTCTGGCCTTTAAGTTTCCTTGGCAACTATTGCTATTCAGTGGCGCAGGAGTCAGTTTAATCTGTATCTTTGCCGCAATGATTAGCATACTGAAAGTAATTCGATTAGAACCCGCTATTGTTTTTAAAGGCTAACCCATGAGCTTAGCCGTACACTGTAAAAACGTAACCAAAATTTATGATACTGGCGGACAAAAAGTGACCGCGCTTAATCGTATCGACCTTGACATCAACATAGGTGAACTCATGATGCTGGTCGGGCCTTCGGGCTGTGGAAAGACTACTTTGATTTCTGTCATTGCCGGCATTCTCGATCAAGATGAAGGCACCTGCGAATTGTTCGGTGAAAACTTGCGCAATCTGTCCGGCAAAGATAAATTAAATTTCAGGGCTCGCAATATTGGCTTCGTGTTTCAGGCCTTTAACCTCCTGCCATCTCTAAATGCTGCAGAAAACGTATCCATTCCACTCATTATCAATGGCATGAAACGAATTGAAGCAGAACGAAAAGCCGTAACCATCTTAGAACAAGTGGGCTTGGGAGAGCGCTGGAAATTTTTACCCTCACAACTTTCCGGCGGACAACAACAGCGAGTAGCAATTGCCCGAGCTTTGGTTCATAACCCAAGACTGATAGTCTGCGACGAACCAACAAGCGCACTGGATCATGAAACCGGACAAAACGTAATGTCCATGCTTAAAGATGTTGCCATGCATAAAGACCGCACTTTAGTCATTGTCACCCATGATTCACGTATTTTTAACTTTGCTGACCGCGTTGCAGAAATGGATGACGGACAAATTATTAATGTTAAAGGCGAAGGGTAAAAAACTAAAAACACGCTTTTCTTTCCTATTGCCCTTAAAACTTTTATTTTTTACCTAGAAACATAACTATGCAAATCAAATACACATTACCAATACTAGCGATTGCCGGAATTGCATTTGCCGCTTTCTCGGTAATCAACAGCAATCAACCCACACCCATTGCATCAGCGGTTACTGAACCAGCTGCAGGCCCCTTTAAATCTTATATAGCCGGTGCCGGCATTGTCGAAGCACAAAGTCAAAATATCGCTATCGGCACGCCCTTGCCTGGTATTGTAAAAACCGTAACCGTCAAAGTGGGAGACCACGTCAAGAAAAACACGCCGCTCTTCTATATCGACGACCGTGACGCACTTTCAACGCTCGCCATTAAAACAGCAGACCTGGTTAAAGCAAAAGCTGAAGTTGCCGTCGCAAAAGCCAACCTGAGTGATGCTAAATCATTAAACGATTTAGCAGAAGCAGTAACCGACAGACGAGCGATCAGTACAGAAGAACTGCTTAAACGACACAACTTTATGATGATAGCCAAAGCGAGACTGGAAAGCGCCGATGCGTTAGTACAACAAGCAGAGGCCAATATTGATGATGCTAAAACGACTTTAAAGCGACTGATTATTATAGCCCCTGTAGAGAGCCACGTATTACAAGTCAATATTCGACCCGGTGAATTTGCACAAGCGGGTGTTCTTAATACACCCCTAATGGTATTAGGCGACCTCGAGCAAGTCCATGTTCGAGTCGATATAGATGAAAACGATGCCTGGCGCTTCGATAAAAACAGCAAGGCGGTCGCCTTTTTGCGCGGTAATCGAGACTTCAAGGTTGACCTAAGCCTCGCCTATGTTGAACCTTATGTTGTACCCAAAAAATCACTGACAGGCGATAGTAATGAGCGGGTTGATACGCGCGTATTACAAGCGCTTTATAGATTCGATCGTAAACAACTACCTATTTATGTAGGCCAACAAATGGACGTCTTCATTGAAGCGCAAGATTACTCTACCCACAAGGAATCAGAAAATGCTCAAGACTCTAAAGGCGCATTATGATCCGCAATCGCATCCTACTTTTTTTAACCTTACTGGTTTCTGGATGTACAGTAGGACCTGACTTCAAACCACCCATTGTTTCCGTTCCCAAGCAATGGACTGATGACCCAACAATCAATCGAGCAGCGATACCGCAAGCGCAACAAGATCAATGGTGGAAATCTTTTAATGATCCTGTCCTTGACCGACTGATTAATGACGCCATAGCAGCCAATCTGGATTTAAAGCAAGCATTAGTCAGAGTTAAAGAAGCACGCGCACAACGCTGGATAACTATAACTGCCGGCTTACCCACTATCACGGGTAAGAGCACAGCCAGTAGACGCTTAAATAATTATTCATCAAGCACACAAGCTGGTGGCACATCCTCACCCGGTGGCGGCGGCTTTGGTTTTGGCGATCAAGTTGTTAATATCTTCCAAATGGGCTTTGATGCACAGTGGGAAATGGATTTCTTTGGTGGCATCCGGCGTGGCATAGAAGCCGCAGATGCCAATGTCGACAGTGAAGTAGAAAACAGTCGAAACGTATTAACTACCCTATTAGGGGAAGTCGCCAGCAACTACATTCAGTTACGCGCCAACCAACAACTCATTACCATTACGCAAGAAAACCTGGATTCTCAACAGGAAACAGCACGGCTGACAGAAATCCGCAAGCTGGCCGGCTTCGCCAGCATGCTGGAAGTTGCTCAAGCTCAATCTCAGGCCGCTACGACGGAATCATTCTTGCCTACCTATAAAACTGTCGTTCAACAATCAATCCATTCACTTGGCGTATTGCTTGGCAGGCATCCGGACGCACTCGCTATTCGACTTGATAAACCTGAAGCAATTCCGGCTATGCCCACAATAGTATTATCAGAGCTACCCTCGGAACTGTTATTGCGCAGACCTGATATTCGTCAGGCCGAACGAAAAATTGCCGAAGCCAACGCTAACGTTGGCGTAGCAACTGCCGAACTTTACCCAAGAGTCAACCTGTCAGCATTTCTCGGCCTGCAAAATACGCGCATCACAGACTTTACCCCCATCGGTAAATCTTGGTCTACGGCATCATCATTAACCTTACCCATTTTTAATTGGGGAAAAATTAACGCTAATATCAAAAGCAAACAAGCACAACATGAACTGGCTTTTCTGTCCTATCAATCCACTGTTTTAACTGCATTTAAAGAAGTAGAAAATGCACTCGTTGCCTATATGAATGAACTGCAACGACAAAAATCGCTTACAGAAGCCGTTTCCGCAAGCCAACTCGCCGTAGAAATGGCAAATGAACGTTATAGCAATGGATTAACCATGTTTCTGGATGTACTCCAAGCGCAAGAAGCTCTTTTCCAAACCCAACGCAACTTGGTCGACAGCAAAGCTGAGCTTTCAACTGATCTGGTCGCACTCTACAAAGCCTTAGGTGGCGGCTGGGAAACCGAAGCCAGCGTGAGTGAAGCCGTTGAAATGAAACCCGAGAAAGGCATGTGGCTGGAAGGCATTTATACTAATAAAATTAAATAAATACGTTTCAAACAACCCGACAGCTAAAAAAGAACTTCCGATGAATAATTGCCGGGTGTTCAAGCTTGTACAAAAGCTTTATCATATACAACAAAGGTTCTTTGAAAAACACAAAGAGCCTCATCTATATTAACCTTCAAAAGCAGTAACCATTTGACAAAAAGATCTCGCTACCAAACAACCAGTAAAATCAAGCCAATATCAATAGCGACACTACTGCGAAACAGCCTGCTTTTTTTTGTTGCCTCATCCGTCTTAATAGTAGCCACACTTCGTTTTTTGCCGGTACCCACAACCGCTTTCATGCTTTATCGGCATTATGAAGATTTAATGGAAGACCAAACATTCAAGTCAATTGAATACCATTGGATCAGTGCAAAAAACATTTCTTCTCATGCGTCCACTGCCGTTATTGCTTCAGAAGACCAACAATTTTATAACCATTTTGGCTTTGATTTACAGTCCATACGCTCATCAATTACTGCCTACTTGAATGGCGGAAGACGCTTACGAGGTGCCAGTACAATTACCCAGCAAGTTGCCAAAAACATTTTTCTAACGCCATCGAAAAGTTTCATCCGAAAAGGCCTGGAAGTGTGGTTTACACTTTTAATTGAAATAATGTGGAGTAAACAACGAATATTAGCGGTATACCTCAATATTGCAGAATTTGGCGATCACTTATTCGGGATAGAGGCTGCCAGCCAACACTATTTTGGCATCCCGGCCAAAAACCTAACTCGCTCACAAGCCGCCATGCTTGCAGCCACACTACCCAACCCGCTTCGACTCCGAGCAGCTCGACCTTCAAATTATGTTATTAAAAGACAAAACTGGATACTTCGACAAATGCAAAACTTGGGCAATCCGAATAACTAAACCGAATTATGGTGCATGACGATTACTTAAAACGAGTCATCATTTAGGCGCGCCAGTTCATTTAACCATTGTTTTAATGGTTTTTTTTATTATACTATTCAATTTTTAGGTAGAAATTATGTGCTTTAGTGCTGATATGTCGATGGGACTGGGTGCCATAGGGATGGCAGCTTCCTGCGTCACTTTTCTGGATAAAACCGAAACTTTCTGGGTACGGTTTGCAAGAGCCTATGCAATCTTCCATTTTTCTCTTATGGAGCTCATTCAATACTTCGCCTATCCGGTTGCAGACCAATGTGGTTATGGACTTAACGCTTATTTAAGTGAAATGTCGACTTACCACATTGCCTTACAAGCTTTTGCCATCATGCCGGCACTGGCCACCTACTCATCAGATAAATCTGCCCTTAAACATGCAACCATTATTGGCGCATCGTTAAGCTTTTTATTTTTGCTCTGCTCTTTTCTTCCTAATACCTGGCAACTTTTAAACACCACGCCCAACTTTATTGGCAATATGGTGTCCTGTTTGTTTATGGGTCAATATCATATTGGCTACCACATCTCCAGCGCGTTTGGTACTTTTGTAACCCACGGCTCTCTGTTTGCCTTGGCACTTAGCGGCTTTCTTTGGAAAAACAATTGGAAAATTGCCAGTTACCATTGCTTTATGGCGCTCATGACACTGTTTATGCCGCAATGGGTATTGGGCGTATCGACTGGTGAAGCAGCGGCGATTTATTGTTTTTATTCAATACCAACCACCATCAGTTTTATGCCCTATTTTAAAAACTTTTTTACCGTTCAAAACTATGAAAATTGTGAAAATACGCCTTTAAAAGTTAATGACTAAACTTTTAGCCACCATTCACAACCGACTTGGCAATACTTAGTTAAACCCAATAATTTAAATAAAAAACCAAGGGATTTAATTTAACTATACTACTGTAAGTATTTACAAAGTGATCATGAATGACCAACCAAACTAATAGCACCATACTGATAGTAGATGATACTGCTGAAAATCTGAGCATACTGGTTGACATTCTTCAACCAAAATATCGGGTGCTTGCTACCACCTCTGGAGCTGCCTGTTTAAAAATTGCAGGTAGTAACCCAAAACCTGATCTAATTCTGCTTGATGTAATAATGCCCGGCATGGATGGTTACGAAGTACTTTTTAAGTTGCATCAAAATCCGCTAACAAGAGATATTCCGGTTATTTTTCTCACCGCATTAACCACGGCAGCCAATGAAGAAAGCGGACTAAAACTAGGCGCGGCTGATTACATCACCAAACCTATCACGCCCTCATTAGTGCTTGCCAGAGTTCGTACTCAAATTGAAGCAAAGCACGCTCGTGACTGGATGAAGAATCAAAATACCATCCTTGAGGCAGAAGTAAAAAAACGAATGCTCGAAAACAACCTTATCCAACGGGTCAGCATTAGAGCCTTGGCGCATTTGGCAGAAATGCGTGACATGGAAACAGGCAACCACATTTTACGTACTCAAGGCTATATGCATCGACTAGCCACCCGTTTAAACCAACACCCGCGTTTTGCTACCATTCTTAATGATCGCTATATTGACCTGTTAACTGAGTCAGCACCCCTGCATGATATTGGCAAGGTTGGCATCCCTGATCACATTCTCCTAAAGCCCGGTAAACATAGTCAAGAAGAATGGGCCATTATGAAAACACATGCAAAACTGGGCAGCGACGCTATTGAACAAGCTGAAAGAGATATTGATATGCACCCAGCATTTTTTTCTGCAGCCAAGGAAATCGCACGCTGGCACCACGAAAAATGGGATGGTAGCGGCTATCCGGACGGCTTGGCAAAAGATGCCATACCTGTTTCCGCCCGCTTAATGGCAGTCGCTGATGTATTTGATGCTCTTATCTCAAAACGCGCCTACAAACCGGCAATACCTTTCGACCAAGCCCGCGACATGCTAGCGGCGGAACGAGGTAAACACTTTGATCCAGATATGATTGATGCGTTCCTTGACGGCTTTGACGATTTCGTGGCTATCGCGAAACACTACCAAGACACGGAACAAGTTGCCAGAGAAGACACAAATAACATAGTTAATTTAAACAGGATACTGTAATTGCTGATCACAAAAACACACCTATCATTACAGAAAAACCTCCTAAAAAAACGGATGCACCCTATACCGTTACAGCCATTACGCCAACACAAGAGCCGAACTTACTTTTTACTACCCTGCTATAATGGCTACCCTTAAAGCCGATAAAAATAGCCGCTCGACAACTGAAATAACCACGATGATTAAAGAAAAAATCGCCTGCACAGATGCTAAAGAGCGGATGGCAAAAATACCAGGGTTAAATATGGCCTATTGTCAATCATTATTAGGCGGCAGTGCCGATAAATACCTTGAGCTAATGAACATTTTTCTTGAAGCGCACGTCAATGATATGACTGAACTAAGGTCAAGCCTGACAGAAAAGGATTATGCCTTATCCAAACATTTGATACATACACTTAAAGGCACCTCAAGCACCTTGGGTTTGGATAAACTAGCCGAAATGGCTAAAGATTTAGAAAATCTATTAGATGACCATCACTACACAACAACATCAGGCGATGTGATTGACAGCGCCATAAAGAGTATTACCCTTGAGCTAGCTGCTCTTGCAGCTATGTTGCTAGACATGCCTGAAGTTACTTTACAAACTGATAGTCACCTAAGCCATGGTAAACTTCGTTCAGTGCTAAAAAAACTGGATGAATTATTGGCACAAAATGATGCGGCCGCCATTTTATACTATGAAACCCATGCCGCCGCACTTAAACCCGCACTAGGCGCATCTTTTGAATCCTTCTCGCGACTCCTCAAAAAATTTGAATTTGAAAAAGCCGGAAATTTACTGCAAAGAGTTATAAAAACTTAATGTAGCGTGCATAAGCTTTTGCGTCATGCAGTCGTCGGATGATTATGTTGCGCCAGCGCCCATTGCACATGTTCTCTGACCAGTTCAGATGAATGCATAAGCTTCGATTTTAACGCCTCAATAACATCAGGAGACGTTGGTGCATTACCCAAAGCGACCGCACTGTTTCTCAACCAACGCTCATAACCAATGCGACGTATCGCAGAACCTTCGGTTTTTACCAAAAAGTCCGCTTCACTCCAAGCTAAAACAGCCAGTAATTGTTGCGTATTAAGTTGCTGACGGGGATTAAAATCGGCTTCCGCCGTTAGCTTGGCAAAGCGATTCCACGGACAGATAAGCTGACAATCATCACAACCATAAATCCGATTACCAATTAACTTTCTAAAGGGTTCTGGAATAGACCCCTGTAGTTCGATGGTTAAATAAGACACACAACGTCGCGCATCAACCTGATAAGGCGCGACAATGGCCTGAGTTGGACAAACCGTTAGACAAGCGACGCAATCACCGCAATGCGCCGTCGTTAAATGATCGACCGGCAGGGGTAGATCAATATAAATCTCGCCTAAAAAAAACCACGAACCGGCCTTGCGATTAATTAAATTAGAATGCTTACCAATCCAGCCTAAACCGGCTTTTTCAGCCAGCGCTTTTTCCAAAACAGGTGCACTGTCAACAAAAGCCCGCATACCGACCTTAAACGCTGGAAGCCCAGAAATCAAAGAGGCCTCAGCCTGAATCTTATCCGCCAACTTTTGCAAACGCTTACGCATTAACTTATGATAATCACGCCCCAAAGCATAGCGCGAAATATAAACCGAAGTAGGATCATCCAACACCTGATTCATACTCGCTGCTGACTCTGTCTGATAGTCCATTCTTACCGAAATGACTCTCACAGTCCCCTCATGCAACAAGGCAGGCCGGCTTCGCTTTACGCCATGACGCTGCATGTAATCCATTTCACCTTGGTAGTTATTAGCCAACCAATTTTCCAGATGACCTTCTGCAGCCGATAAATCGGTATCGGTAATACCGACCTGCTGAAAGCCCAACACCTGCCCCCACTGTTTAATCAGGAAAGCAAGTTGAGCCATGTCTTGAGCGCTAATCTCGTTCATGTAGGGTTATTATCGAGGGCTACCGATAGCAAACGATAATCGCGGCTAAAGCCGCTGCTAGGCAACCAGTAATTAAACATTGCCTCTTGCTGGACGAGGTTTATTATTTGAATTACCGGATGGACGACGCGCCTGACTTGAGTTTCTAGGCGGACGTGGTGCACGAGGCGGCTCGGGTGGCATAGGCGGCGCTACATCAGCGGCTTCAAAACCGACAATTTGTTCGCGTTTGATCGGCGCACCAATCAGCTTTTCAACCAATCGTAAGGCCCCAACCTCATCATGCGATACCAAAGAAATGGCTTGTCCCTCTTCCCCTGCTCTACCGGTACGGCCAATTCTATGCACATAATCCGCTGGTGAACGAGGTAATTCATAATTAACCACATGCGGCAGCAAAGCAATATCAATACCTCGGGCGGCCACATCGGTGGCAACCAACACTCTTATGTCTCCGGCTTTAAACCCCGACAAAGCACTGGTTCTGGCACCCTGGCTTTTATTGCCATGAATCGCAGCGGCCTTGATAGCAATCTTGTTAAGCTTTTCCGTTAGCCGGTTAGCACCATGCTTGGTACTGGTAAATACCAACACTTGTTGCCAATCATTGGTTTTAATCAAATGGCAAAGCAACTCCGCTTTATTGGCTTTATTGCAAAGATAAGCAATTTGCTCAACCGTTTCAGCGGCCGTATTGCGGGCTGCCACTTCGATTTTAATAGGATTAACCAATAAACCGGTGGTGAGTTTGCGTATATCTTCAGAAAAAGTCGCAGAAAACAACAAGTTTTGACGTTTTTTAGGTAACAAGGCAATGAGCTTGCGAATATCACGTATAAAACCCATATCCAGCATTCGATCGGCTTCGTCCAGCACCAATGTTTCAACTTTATCCAACTTGACTGCGTTTTGACTCACTAAATCCAGTAAACGCCCCGGCGTTGCCACCAAAATATCGACGCCACCTCTTAAACGCATCATTTGGGGATTGATTTTTACCCCACCAAAGACCACCTCGGTTTTTAAGCGGGGATGTAAATGTTCACCGTATTTACTAACCGACTCACCGACTTGTGCAGCAAGCTCACGGGTTGGCGTTAATATCAACACTCTGACAGGTCGATTGGCACCGGAAGCATGTTGCGACAAGCGATGCAAAATAGGTAAAGCAAAGCCCGCTGTTTTACCGGTGCCGGTTTGCGCAGCCGCCAAAAGATCATGGCCGTTTAAAACCGCAGGAATGGCCTGCAATTGTATTGGCGAGGGCGTGGTATAACCGGCTTCAGCAATAGCACGTAACAGTGGATCTGATAAACCGAGTTTGGAAAATGGCATGTGATGGTTCTCTGTAATGGCCGCGCTTAAATAAGACTTGCAGCACTTTATAAAAATGAATTTCTTGCCAAAAGAACCTCACGAACCTAAGCAATCTAAAATCACAAGGTCAAGGTTGTTGGCGTTTATTAATAATGACGGGATATATGAAGGTATGGTTAACGCAGGCTCATGATCGCTAACTGTTTTAGCGAACTAGAGCTACTATACAACGTCGCCCTTTTATGTATTGAGATATAGATTTTTAATTGGCTAAATTTTAAGATATACCGACAACAAATAACAGGCACTTATAATAACACATTACCTGCATCACTTAAGCGTGTCTGATGGTTTATTTTTTTGAGTGGTAGGCCGCAACAAAATTAACCCAGTCAATTAAATATCAATGACTGATCTAATGTTACCTGAGAACCTTGATTGAGTTATTTTTCAATAACGATAGGAGAAATAAACGAATATCCAATTGCATGGACAGTTTTTATCGGCAATTCCATTCCCAAATGGGTTAAACATTTATTTCTTAATCGTCCTACTAATAAATTCATTCTACGGCTGCCATTTTGGTTAAATTTACCCAAAAGTGTTTCAGCTAAGAAATGCTTATTAACTATCTCTCCCTGTTTTAAGCATAATAGATAGATTAATTGATACTCACGAGCCGTTAATTCAATTGAATATCCACTTGGGGAAATAAGCAACCAGCCAAAGGACTTCAATTTCCATGCCGATTTTTTTCTTCTTTTTGAAACCGCTTCATCGATAATTTGATCATTATCATCATTTTTATCTTTATCTTTATCTTTATTTCTAAGCAACGCCTTAATATTGGCTAGTAACGTTTCATTGTCAACATCATCCGATAAAATCCTGTTCGATCCCACATTAAGAAAAGAACACTCCCTTTCCACATTCGTCTCAGGACCCATCAAAATGATGATAAGTAAATTAGGATTGATAGCCAAATATCGCTCAATATTTTCCTCATTTTCAGATGAAAATTCCAAATCAATGATTAAAACGCTTACTTGAGTGCCAAGAATCTTCTTAAACAAGGTAATACCTTCCGAAAAGCCCTGCAATGCAACACCTAATTTAGTGATGCCATTAACTCTTGCGCGCAACCTTTCTTTATTGTTACTTATAAAAAAAACTGACATTGCATCCCTATTGACATATTTTTAGTTTTGATAATGTAATTAGCAAAACTAAAATAAGCAACTAAAAACGCTTATTGGTGGCTTTTGGTCGCTTTTTGAGGCAATTTGATGCAATTTGTAGCATTTTGTTGCTAGAAAAAATTACCACTTTCTATATAATAAAACTGCAGCAATGTCGATAGACAGCTCAATAGCCTTTTTTAAAGCTCGAAATATTAAACAACTTATTACAATTTTTGTAATTTTAACCGACCTATTCAAAAAACCCATCAAGAGATTAATTATGAAAATTAATAAGACATTGTCAAAATTAGTTTTATTGCTACTGACACTGGTTGTTGTCATGCCAATAACAGCGTCAGCAATATCCGCAAAAGACAAAAAGGAATTAATTCGTATACAAAAAGATATCGTTGAAATTAATAAAAAACAAGCCATTGTCAATAAAAAAGCCGCTACAGAGCAGGCTAAAATTACAAATGACATTGGCATACTAAGAAAACGCTTAGATGCGCCCAAGAAACCATCCAAAAAAGAAATCGCTAAAATAAATATCGCTATCAAGGCATTGGATAAAAAATCATCAATTTTAATAGAAAAAACCAAACAAGACGTTGCCAAATTAGATCGCGAGAAAAATAAAGATCTTAAAAAAGAAAAAGAAATTGAAGACAAATACCCCAAGCCAAAACCCGTCAGCCCAAATTAATTAAGTTGTTAAAATATTCATAACCCGTTAATAAATATGCTTATTAAGCTTTTTTTATTGCTTTTTTATTTATTAAACCCCCTAAGAGTTAATGCTTTTGAGGCACTTGATAGTGCCCCAAAAAACGATCAGGCTGTCGCTAACACAGCGGCTGATATTAAAACGGCCCTAGCAGCCAATCCCGACCAGGCTGCTAGTTTAACGGCCGCGATAGTATCAGCCGCCATAGTGGCCAACCCCGATCAAGTAGCTGCCATTACTGCAGCGGCTATTGGCGTTAACCCTAGTATGGCGATTATTATTACTACTGCTGCTGTTGCAGTAGCGCCCAGTCAAGCGGCAGCCATTGCAGCCGCTGCTAACCTGGCAGTACCGGGACAGGCATCGGCGATTAAAACAGCCGCAGTAACTGCTTTACTTACTTCGCAAGGGAAAAACATCCTCTCCACTACGACCTCGGAATCAACAGTCAATTCGATCGGCATGTCAGTTGCTGTTGTTGTAAACACCCTAGATGCCTGCGGCAACAATCAAGCCTGCATCAAAAATGTGTATAAATTAGTCGCAGAATCAAGTAGCAACACAACGCTAATAGACGAAGACATTAAAAAAGAAGTTAGTCCAAACTAACCCTCCATCAAAAAATCAGTTAATTAACATGCCTTTTTGCACAAAAAATCAAATAAAAGCTTTAATGATTGGCTTAATTAGCTGCGGCAATGCTGTTGCTTATGATAGTAACGATGACAGTGGGATAACAAAAGATCGCCGAAAAGCAGATTATATTCCCCAAGGCGTACACGCAGGTGCATTTACAGTATTACCAAAATTAGATTTTACCAACGAATACAATTCCAATATTTATTATCGTGATAAATCACTAGGCACCAACGATAGTTATATTGCCCATTTCAAACCCGGCTTAACCGCCAACTCGAACTGGAGCCAACATTCACTTAATTTTATGTTGGATACTGACTTGGCGCAGTATGCCACGCAACCAGACAACAATGATTTTAATCACGTCATGACCGAGTTAGATGGCCGTCTTGATGTGTTAAGAGACAGTCATTTTGACGCCGGATTTGGTTACAACTACCTCACCGAAAACAGAGGCTCTCCTGACCAAATCAGCGGTATAGCCCCCACTATTTATGACACCAAAGTCATCGATGGGTTTTTTACCCAAACCTTTAATCGTGTCAATGCCCGATTAGGTTTAAACGCCATTAGTTACAATTACCAAGATGTGCAAACCTCTTTAGATACCACCTTACAAATGACCACTCGTAATCATTGGCTTTATGCTCCCGAACTTAGAGTGGGGTATTTAATACAACCAGAATATGAAGCCTTTGTAAGATTTCAATATCTTGAAGCCAGTTATGACACCTTGGTTTACACCAATGGTGTAGCGCCCAGCGTGGGTGCAAATGGCCAAATCAACAATCCCGCCTATGATCGTAATTCATCGGGCTACAACGCTTTAATGGGTATCGCTTTAGACTTAACCGGCTTAATCACAGCCGATGCCTCTTTAGGTTATTTACAGCGCACATACGTAGACCCGGCTTTGCCAGAAATTGCCGGCGTTAACGGCTTTGTCAATTTAAAATGGCGCCCCACCAAACTGACCACCGTTACCAGCGCGATTAGTCGTACCATTAATGAAACCACTCAAGCCGGTGTATCTGGCGTTTTTACAACGGGTTTAGGCTTAACAGTTGAACATGAATTAAAACGAAATATTATTTTGTATACCAGTGCTCAATACAGCGATGGCATCTACGAAGGCTTTACCTTTCCGAGCACCCAAAATCGTAACGATAGCTACTATGGCGGCAATATTGGCTCCAAATATCTATTAAACAGAAACGTCTCAACCGATCTTTCTTACACCTACCAAGCACGTAGCAGTAATTACCAAAACGCCGACTTTGAAGTTAATCAAATCATGATTAACTTTAGAGGTCAATATTAAGATGACTTAATATTGACCACCTATAACCACAGACATCTTATCAATAAAAAATGACTAAATCATGTTTAACCGTTATTTCACCACTCGTGTTGAGTGTGTTTTTTTGTTCGCCACTGCTTGCAGACGACGCAATACCCGATAATTTTCCCGTCAATACTATTGAAGATGAAGAATATAAACTGGGTTCCGGGGATTTAATAAAAATCACCGTCTTTAATCAAAAAGAATTATCCGGCGAATACATGATTAACGGAGCCGGCCTGATTGCCCTTCCCTTAATTGGCGATGTAAAAACAAAAGACTTGACCGTAAAACAAGTCGAAGAAGGCATCGCCAATAAATTAAAACCTGATTACTTACTTAACCCAAAAGTTAACGTACAAGTTTTAAACTACCGGCCCTTTTATATCCTGGGCGAAGTGAAAGAGCCTCAATCTTATCCTTATGTCGACGGCATGACCTATCTTAACGCCGTAGCCATCGCAGGCGGCTATAGTTATCGCGCCAAAGAAGATTATGTGATGGTCATCAGAATGAAAGACCCCCAAAAACGCGAGCTAAAACTCAATATGGATGAAAAAGTAATGCCGGGTGATGTAATCCACGTTGAAGAACGGTTTTTTTAGCACCACTAACCGATCCCGATAAAATCGCCAGCCCATTAACTCAATAAAAAAAATCGAGAACACCGTGTACGAATCAAGAGACAAAAATCAGCAAACTGAAGACTCGCTGCAAATCGACAATACCGAGATTTCTTTAAGCAATATTATCAACACCCTCTGGTTAAGAAAACGCATCCTCATCAGTGTTACTTTTTTTATTAGTTTATTAGCGGTTTTGGCTATTTTTCAGTTAATCCCGCGTTACACAGCCGCCACGCAACTTTTGATTGGCATCAACTCGGCTAAAGTGGTTGATATTCAAGAAGTCATGAGCGGCAGTTTAAACGGTGACTCTGCCGTTATCGGTGAAATGGAAGTCATTAAATCGCGTGAATTAGCTCGTAAAATCATCAACCTTTTACATTTAGATCAATACGAAGAATATAACCCGGCCCTTAAAAAACCCGGCTTTTTTGCCGAGTTCGGTCCAAAAACTTGGCTACCGGAAAGTTGGATAGAAGCGATGGGCATGACTGAAATTGACGCCCGTACCGAAGAAGAAAAAGAAGAAGCCCGACTCACCAATTTAACCAATACCTTTCTTAGTAAGTTAACGGTTTCACAAGTTAAACGCTCACAAGTCATCAATGTCGCTTTTGAATCAGAAGACCCTGCCTTAGCCGCCAAAATTGCTAATGAAATCGCTGATAACTACATCGTAGGTCAGTTACAAGCCAAATTTGATGCCACCAAAAAAGCCACCGATTGGCTCAATGATCAACTCGGCGATTTAAAACTAAAACTCGAATCCTCAGAACGCGCCGTAGAAGAATACAAAAAAACCCATGCCTTACTCGAAGTGAGTGATGGCACGGGTCTGAGCCAACAACAACTATCAGAAGTTAACAGCCAATTAATCATCGCCCGCGCACAACGTGCCGAAGCCGAAGCCAAATACCAACAAGTAGAAGCAATCGCCAGAAGTGGTCAAGATATCGATAGCGTTTCGGAAGTTTTAAATTCTGCCCTGATTTCTTCATTGCGTGGACAAGAAGCCGAAGTGCAACGTAATTACTCGGAAATGCTGGTTGAATATGGCGCTCGCCATCCCAACATGATTCAAATGCAAGCCGAACTAGCTGACATTAAAGGCAAAATAGGCTTGGAAGTAAAAAAAATAGCCGCCGGCTTACGACATAGCCTTGATGTTGACCGCGCTCGCGAAAGTTCTTTAGCGGGCAGTTTAAAACAAATGGAATCCAAAACAACCGGCAACAGTGAAGCAGAAGTAGAGCTACATGCCTTAGAGCGTGAAGCAACCGCCAACAAAGCCCTGTTTGAAACCTTTTTGGGGCGCTTTAAAGAAACCGCGTCAACTCAAGGTATTGCTCAAGCCGATGCACGAGTCATCTCTTTTGCAGAGATTCCTTTAATTGCTTCTTTCCCCAAGAAAAACCTGATGCTGACTGTCAGCATCATGGGCGCACTGTTTTTTGCGGTATTTTTGGTGTTTGTACTTGAAATGCTTAGCCCGGGCGTGCGATCACCCGAACAAATTCAGGCTCTTTTTAACATGACCACGCTAGGTATCGTGCCTAAACTTATGGACATAAAAATACCGCCTCATGAATACCTGCTGGAAAAGCCTCAGTCGGCATTAGCAGAAGCGATGAACACCCTGCGGATATCGTTATCGTTACTTAACCCGGATTCTGAGACCAAAACCATCGTAGTCACCTCCTCAGTCCCTGGCGAAGGCAAATCAACGTTGTGCAGCACATTGGCCAGACACTCGGCCTCTGCCGGAAAAAAAGTAGTCCTAGTGGATTGTGATTTACGCCGCCCGACTATTTCAAAAATATTTAATCTTGAAAAAGATACTCTGGGCCTGACCGATTACTTAATGAACCACGACTTGGTAGTGGATAATCTGTTGGTGACAGACCCCAGAACCGGTATGAAAATTTTAACCCGGGGCCATTCAGCCTATATTAACCCCAGCGATTTATTTGCCTCGCAGCGCATGAAAAGGTTAATTGAACATTTACGGCAACACTTTGATCTGGTTATTTTGGACTCAGCCCCCATCATGGCCGTACCGGATACCCGCATATTAGCCGGCTTGGCCGACAAAACCCTGTTTGTCTTAAACTGGGATGCAACACCCAAAAAAGTAGTCGCCAGTGCCTTACATATTTTAAATAAAGACGGCCATAACAACCTGGCCGGCATTGTCTTACAAAAAGTAAATA